>DEYX01000381.1 GCA_002365025.1 Hungatella sp. UBA3147
CACCATTGCACCCTTGTAAAGCCATTCCCGGTATACCCGGTCAATGTCCGGCTGGTCCAGGTGGTTAAATATATACGCTCCATCCACCTCCCTGCCGAGGATCTCCGATACCTTTCTGACCAGAAGAGAGGTTGCTCCTGCCCCTTCTGCCTCCGGCTTTCCATCAGCATCCCTGAGGCCGACTCTGGTAAATCCCACCTCCCCGGATTTAAAGTGGCTGCCCCGGTATAATTCCCGGTTTATGATGATGGCACCTCCAATCCCGGTTCCAAAGGTAACCATGCAAATTTCCTTAAAACCCCTTCCCGCTCCCCGCACCATTTCTCCCAGTGCGGCACAATTGCTGTCATTTTCAAGCGCAACGGGAATTGGATAGTTCCTGTTGATCTCTTCCTTTAATCGATACGCCCTGAAATTAGCCCCCACGCTGAAATCCGTATTTTCTCCTGTTACCGGATGGATAAAACCCCCCATGCAGATTGCAACACCGCTTATCTGATCCACATATGTCTCCACGATCCCCATGAACTGCCGGAGAAATTCAGCCGGCAGTTTTTCCGTTGGTGTACTTCCGTCATGAAGAACCCTGTATTCCGGATCCATAAGGCTGTACTTTATGTAAGTACCTCCTATATCAATTGCCAGGTATTGTTTCATATCCGTTCCTTTCCGCTATCTCCCGTAATATGATCCTGACGGCACCCTGGGCAGCTTCCCCCCTCATCTTCATGATCTCCAGATGGGGAAATCTTTTTTTCGCCTTTTCACAAAACAGACCGTATATCTCGTTATTTTCCATTAAAACACTTCCGCTTACAACCAGGGAAACCGGAGACTTAAAATGAGTCAGTACGGCTTCCGCAAGCTCCGTCAGTTCTTCCCCGCAATGATCCAGGATCTCCGTGGAAGCCTGATCCTTATCCCTGATTCCTTCCTCCAGAAAGGGAGCCAGGGCGGCGATCTCTTTTTTGCTTCTCCCCGGCTGATACAGCCAGGTGATAAGATCCTCCACAGAATCCATCTTTAGATAGCGGAATATTTTTTCCTTCAATACGGTCTGCCCCCGTCTCCCATCCATTGACCTCACCACTGCTTTTAAAATATCCCTTCCAATGGCATAGGCACTTCCGGCATCATCAATGATATGGCCGTAGCCCCCGGCCCGGAACTTAGCTCCGGACTCATTGACCCCATAACAAATCGAACCGGTCCCGGCAATGAGTATAACGCCGGCTGGTTCCTCTAACGCCCCTGCCAGGGCAGTCTCATGGTCTCCCACCAGCCTGATCACTCCCTGCATCCCCTGTTCTTTTAAATTCCGGGTCAGCAATTTTGCCGTATCCCGGTTGCTGATTCCGGCGGCACCAATGCAGATACCTCTGCAGTCACTCATATTCATACCTGACAGTTCCAGTTCTCTCTTTAAATCCGTCAACGTATGTTCTGCCGCTTCTCGGGACTGTCCGTTGATGTTTAAAGGCCCTAAACGGAAACTTTTCACTGGATCACCATGAAGTCCGGCTGCCATTACAGTAGTGGCGGTCCCGCCACCATCCATACCTATTACAAACGGTCCGTTCAATAGATTACCCCCTTTTTCCTCCTATTATCCCTTCACCGCTCCCACCGTTACGCCTTCCAGAAAATATTTCTGCAAGGTAAAGAACAGTATAAACATGGGCAATGCCGAAATCGTTGCCCCTGCCATCATGGGTGAAAAATAAGTGGTATTTGCAAAACTGAAATTTTTAAGCCCGACCTGAATGGTCTGCATCTGTTCATTGTTGCATATCAGAAATGGCCAGAAAAAGGTATTCCAGCTGCCCATAAAGGTCATGATCGCCATAACGGATAAAATTGTTTTTGAAATAGGTATGACTATTTTTATCAGGATCTGAAACTGATTGCAGCCTTCTGTCCTTGCCGCTTCCAGAATAGAAGTGGGCAGGGAAGAAAAGAACTGTTTCGCCATAAATACATTGTAGAAGGTGACCAGAGACGGCACGATCAATGCGGTATAAGTATCTGTCAGCTTCAGCACATTGGCTACCAATATGTACAACGGAACCTGCGTGACCTGATAGGGTACCATCATTGCAAACAACAGCAGGAAAAATAATATCTTACTTCCCGGAAACCTTACTTTTGCAAATGCATACCCAGCCATTCCGGCAAATACCACATTGCTTAATGTGACGACGCCCGCAACGATCATAGAATTTACGATCCAGCGGAACGAGCTTTTGCTGAATCCAAAAAAGAATTTATAGGAATCCAATGTTACATATTTAGGAAACAGAGTATAACTGGCCGCCCCAATCTCATTTGGCGGTCCAAAGGATGAGATAACCATATAATAAATTGGAAACAGAGTCAGGACGGCCAAGAAGAGCAGGATGGCTGCCATAGCCCCGTTTCGTAACACTGATTTATATTGTTGATCGTCCCCATAATGCCTGAATAAACCCATACCAGCCCTCCTTCCTAGTACTCAACATCTGCAGCCATTACCTTAAACTGTAAGACTGCAAAAACCGCAATGATTCCTGCCAATAATAATGCCTGTGCACATGCTTCCCCATAGTTAAAATATTTGAAAGCATTGTTAAATATTAGCAATCCTACCATAGTCGTGGCATGATCCGGTCCGCCCCCTGTCATTAAATACGCCGTCTGAAATGCCTGAAACGCATTGATTACTCCGGTGATAGTCAGAAAAACAGTAGTCGGTTTGACCATAGGCCATACTACGTATTTGATTCTCTGCAAAAAGGTGGCTCCGTCAATATTGGCAACCTCATAATAAGTAGGATCAATCCCAAGCAATGCAGCAACATAAATAATGACAGTAGACCCAATGCCTGAGAATATTGTCATGATAATCAGTGACAGCATAGCCGTCTGAGAGCTTCCCAGCCAGTTCTGATTCTGGATCCCAAATGCCCGGATCACCGAATTTAACAGGCCGCTTGGCAGAGGATCAAATATCCATTTCCATACAAAGGAGAGAGCTACTCCCGATGCAATCCCGGGCAGATAAAATACTGCTTTAAAAAATGACTGGCTTCTCTTCTTAAAGGGAACCAGCAGAATGGAGATGATAAATGCCACCAGTATGGAGATGGGCACCGTTACGGCCGTATACACGGCAGTGTTCCAGATGGATTTAAAGAAAAGTCCGTTTTTCAATGTGTTAGTGTAATTGGCAAATCCCACAAACTCTGTTTTTAGGGGCTTATAGGACTGAAAGCTTACAATTGCCGCCTGGACTACCGGATATAATGTGAAGATAATAAAAGACACAATGGGCACAAATACGAAAACATACCCCCATTTGGCATCATTGTTTAACCGCTTTCTTTTCTTTGCTGTCTGCATACTCCTTCCCCTCTCCCTTCGTTCTAAAAAGCATAATGATCCCCTATATAAGAAATGGGCATTGGCACCTGTTACGATTACCAATGCCCGTAAATCATGAAATCCTATGGATCTCATTTCCCATTAATCCATGACACAGCCTTCCTCGCCAAACGCTTCCACTGCAGCCTTTTTAATGGCTTCGTGCATCTCCTCCGGAGTGATTTCTCCTGCTAATAACCCCTGGAATTTTGGCAGAATAACCTCTTCTTCAATTTTTATGGCCTTTGCCCCTAAATCAGCCGGAATGTCAGGTCTGGCTTCCGCAACCTGAGTGGCAAGATTTTTAACTGCTTTTGTATTATTCTCGTTTTTGCCTTCCATGGGAGGAAGGGCTGCAAATGCTTCTTCTCCGGATTTGCATACGGGGCTGATATAAAGCTCCTGACAGGTTTCTGCCGCTCTTTTTCCGCTTGCCAGGAAATAGGCAGCCTTTGCTACGTTCTTTAAATGCTCCGGACTTGGTTCATCCTTTCCGCGGAAACACACATATCCATCGACCGCTCCCTGAGCCTGCTGGGTATTTCCCTGGAACGTAGGAACCGGCAATACAATGTATTCCACCTCCTGGCTTCCTTCTACTGCACTTCCGTCATTAGCAGCCAGCTTTTTATTATTATCGGTAGCAGACTTTTCAAAAACCGACAGTCCCTTTCCGGTGATCATGGTCTGTCCGGTTAAGAACATGTTCCATCGTTTTCCCGCATCAACGGAGCTTAGTTCCTTCGGCATGGAGCCATCATCGATTAAGGCTCTGATGTCTTTTAAGAACGGAACCAACTGACTGCTGGTGTATGTATACTTCAAATCCTTATTAAAGGCGGAAGGCATACCAGCATTTTTTACAAAAATTGAAAAGTAATCCTTTGCCGCTACACCTGAGCAGGCAAAGACAAAGCCGTACCGGGAATAGCTGTCTCCGTCCTTTACAACGCCCTTTTTGACGGCTTCCCGAAATTCTTCATAGGTCCAGCCATTTTCCTGGATTCCCTTCCAGTCAATTCCTGCTTCCTCCAGCATGGCTTTATTTCCGCCGATCGCCTGTACCTCCACATAGGCAGGGAATCCGTAAAGCCCGTCGCCGTTTTTGAAATAGTTTATAATGTCCGCATTGTAATCTTCTATCATATCCTTATCCGCATATTTGGAAATATCCACCAGCATTTCCGTGTCCAGATATTTCGTGACCCCATTAGAACCGATAAATGCGATATCAGGCGGAGATCCTGCGTTTACCTGAACGTCCAGCTTTTGCGTAATGTCTTCCCAGCTTGCCGTTGTGATCTGCAGCTCCAATTCGGGATTGGCTTCATTAAATTCCTTTGCATATTCCATCAGTTTATCCTGATAAGATGCAGAAACAGGCGGAAGCAATGCCTTAACAATGTCTTTTCCATTACTTTGCTGCACCGCAGTTCCCTTTGCGGTAGTTCCGCAGCCCGCCAGTGTACTGGCAATCATGGCTGCTGCCAACAGTACGGATAGTTTTCTTTTTTTCATGTTTTCTCCTCCATTATTTTTTACATCTGACCCTGCCCAAATACTGCCATTTCCTCATAACTGTTTCCATTATATATTTATGAATTCTTTTTGTCAAAGAATTCCAATTATTACGAAATATTATTTCACACATTGAAATAATATTCCAAATTTCACCATCATTTTCGACATTTACTCTTATATTTTTCTACAATAATCCATTCGATTTATGCATTTTTATCATTGAATTATGAAAGAACATCTTTTTTTTCGCTTTCCATGTAAAAAGAAGCAGGTCAGATAGTCTGTAAAAATAAGACAATTCTGACCTGCAAAAGCTATGAATTCTGTGGTCAAACTAAATACTACCTGATTTGCACTACTCCATCTACTATCCACTCTCCATTTGCGTTTACAGCGTAACCGTCTGGAGTGGTGGTATTTTTAAGCATAGAGCCATATTTGTATTGTGTTGCCTGATTATCCGGATTGAAGTAGTAGCATTTTCCGTTAATCCATCTCCAACCTATAACCATAGCGCCAAATGTTCCATCATGATTTTCGCTCATGTAGTACCAGCTTCCATCTGCATCCAAATACCAGCCTGAACTCATATACCCTTCCGTGTCAAAGCGGTACCACGACACTTTACCGTTATAGGAACACTGATACCATTCATTTTTCGCATATGTTCCATCTTTCTTAAGAGCCCGCCAGCCCCTGGCATTCTGTTTCCATTCTACATTGGAAGTAACCGTGCCGTAATCTTTATCTCCGTCCGAGTCTCTGGGGCGCTCTGGTTTTTCAGGATTTTCTGGACTTTCTGGATTTTCCGGGTTTTCAGGATTTTCCGGATTTTCTGGATTTTCAGGGTTTTCTGGATTTTCGGGTTCTTTTGCAAGTTTCACATCGTCTCTGTCACGAATTCGTATACGAGACACAGAATCCTCGGAGTCGCCTATGACAGTTCTGGATGAAAGTCCTACTGCCGTCATATATGCACCGATGTTCAAATCCTTTATCACCTTATCCTTCGTAATATAACCGTCAATAAATATTCTTGCGGGCTTACCTGACTGATCCTGCAGCATAATCGTTTCTACCAGATTATTCGGCGCATCAATGGAAATAACCTTTCCGCTTACCATGACTAAGCTGCCGAGGTTTTTGCCCTCATATGCTTCTTTCGTGGTTTCTTTAACAGGCTCTGGAAGTTCCGTTATATTCGAGTCAATTACCATAATCTTTTCTACTGCCAGCTGCCTTTCTCCCTGATAAGAAGAAGTTTTTCCAAATACCCTGATGGTCTGACCTGCTCTGATATCTCCGGATACAGGAAATAAATTAAATCCGCCCGTATGATCCTGCACATAGATACTATCAAAGAAAGCAGTCTCTTTATCATAACCAGAAGCGTTAGACGTAGCTATGCCTTCGATAATAAACCGCTCGCCCTCACCAGCTGCCTGCACTTCCTTAATAGGCGTAATCTGCAATTGATTCGTCTTCTCTAACAGATTTGCCATAATCTGGTAGTTGCTGTAATCATTAGTGGCCGCACTGTCAAATGTCAGCTGGAAATCACTCATCGTCGAACATCCTGATAAATATAGTGTAGATGATTCGCCATCGCTAAAATAAAGCTCCTGAGTAGCTGCCAATACAAAACGTCCATCTAATTTCGCCAATGCGTCCCCTGATAAACCTACGCCGTCTTTATCCAGGCTCTTCGTATCTGCCGGTGCGTATACCAGAGGTGCTGCTCCTGAAGGAAGCATGGCGCTGTCACGGACTTGGGTTCCATTATCATCCACTGCATAAATGTCCGCATTGCCATACGTGTTGAATTTAAGGCCTGCATCCACTCCGGTCATATATGGATTCAGCTGATTATAATCAGTGCTCAGGATACCAATCACTCTGCCGTCATTACTGCTATCGCTCTGTAACTCATCATCTGCAAAACGGAATGCACTTCCGAGAGCTTCTAAGATCTTGTTCTGCTGAGCTGACATATGATCCTCTGCCTTAGACGGATCACCTTTGAAGCCATCATATGCCTCATAGGTATCGCTCCAGGCACAGACCATAATTGTCTTGCCGCCCTTTTTAGCAAACGCTCTGATAGCATCAAGCTCTTCCTCTGTGTAGTTCTTATAATCTTCCCGCAGCTTCGTACCATCGCGTCTGGAAGGCGCATTTAACAAAATCCCAACATATTTGTCGTCCTTTAAAGCGGTTATCAGTTCCTCGTTCGTGTAAAGCGTGACCATCCTGATATTGTAATCTCCTGCCAAGGATGTGAAATTCCCCATACTGTCCTTATAGGTACCATTCACATATTCATTATAATGGCTGGCATCTATCCCAAAATATTTCATCTTCGAACTGTCACGTACATCGATTTCCAGTGTAAAGCTGAATATCTTACGATCTCCTTCCAGTTCCATTTGGGCAGTTACTTCTATTTCATTTACGCCTACCTTATCAAATTTAAACGCTTTGTTTACAGAATAAGTTCCAAGTGACTTTAAATTCACATTTAAATCTTCACTTTCAAGCACCTTATCACCAGTTTTGAATGTCAGCTTGGTAAGTGTGGCATCTGATTCTTCATTATTGAAAGCTGTGACTGTAAACTTCACCGGTTCGCCTGTCACTGGTACGTCTGTATCACAAGTAAAGGAAGAGATACCTGCTTTTGCAGCCGAACCATACCACACAGGAGCCGTTACGGCGATATTTTTATCCGCCTGAGTAACACGTATGTAATAATATCCTTTCTTCGCCGGAAGCTCAAAGGTGAATTCTCCGCTATTTCCAGTGCCTTCCTGTTTTCCTGCTATTGCGCCGCCATTTGTCACTACTTCTACACTTTTGATGATATCTGACGGATCCGGGTCATCTACGCTTACGGAAATATTCAGCGTTTTCACATCATCTGACACATCCAGGACACTTCCCATAAGCTGATCATTTAACGTATACATGATATTTAAGTTTTTATCTTCTGTCGCGTATACATGCATATCTTTCAGCGCACTTAAAATCCCTGTCTCCGATAAATCATCTGTGATGACGACTGTCCTGGCCGTATTCGCATTGCCCCAGCGCCCTTTATGATTATCCTGGTTATTGGAAGGCGCTAAATGCCAGCCCTTATCCAGTGCTTTCGTATATTCATTGTAGCTTGGGAAATATCCGCCTGAACCGATGGAGCCTTCGCCATTGCCTACTTCTACCAAGACCATTTTGGCATCTCTTGCCGGTGTATAATATGCAAAATCTGAAAATGTACCAAACGTCTTGCCCGGGTGGTTGAACTGTGAAAGATTCGCCAACGGGTCTGAATCAGCAGTCAGAATGTCATAGTACGCCTTTAAACCTGCATCATTTTTCTTGTCATTAAGCGTGGTATTGTTGCGGCTTACCAGTCCTGCTGAGCCAAATGTATTGATGTGACCAGGACCGCCGGACCAGGTCATCTCAAAACCGGATAACGCCTTTCTGGTACTGGTTTCATTAAACGATCTCGTCTGCTCCCTGTATTCCTCCCATATGGCCCTGCTCCCAGGCGTCATAAGAGACGGATCATTAAGAGCCTCTTTTGGATTGGGTGCATCTTTTGTATCAAAGTAGTTGGAATGATCTGTAAAGGATACAAATTGTACATTGTCTTCTTCCGGAATATTGGCAAGATAATTAAGACCATCTTTAACAGATCCGGAACCATCCGAATAGTTCGTATGCCCATGAAGCTGTCCGAAATATGCGGTGAAGGCAGACTTGCCTATTGTAAATTTCCAATTCTCCGTAAAAGACACTTTATCTTCCCGAGCAACTGTCACCTGCACGTTATAAGTGCCGTCCTCCAGTATCTTGGGCGAAAAAGCATATGTTGTGCCGTCAGCGGCTGTCTCTTTGAGATTCATAGGCTGGTTTGTATAAATAGCAGTGCCATCTGCCTTACTGAGAATGAAACTTACCGAAGGGTTAGTTCCGCTATTCGCCAGCTTGATAGAAATCTCAGGTGCTTTCACGTCTCCTGTCGCCTTATTTCTCTCAGGAGTAACCGCCAATACCTGCGGTTTGTCATTGATAGCGATCGTAACGATCCCACTTTCTGTTTCGAGACCGGTTTTATCTTTCGCTTTGAATTTTATGTATAAGGCCTGCTGACCCTTAGCAAAATTTTCTGCCGGAATAACAGCTTCATAATTGTTCGTATCCTGGTTAAATGTCATGGAAATTGACTTGTCTTGCATCGCCTCTGATGACCCGAAAAGAACCTCTACACTTGCAACGCCCACATTGTCCCTGACCTGGACGGTTATTGGATACTCCTGATCCGGTCTTGCATCAATATAGGTGCCTAAGGTAATAACCGGTGGTCTGGTGTCATTTTTCACATAATAAACAGGAAAACCATTTTTCTCTTCTGTGCCGGTGTATAGCTGAATCGTCTGATTATATCTGCCTATCATAGCAGTCAGATCTACGGTCTCTCCTTCTTCGACGCCTTCCGGATATGGAGCTGCCTGATAAATATTAATCGTACCTGTTGCATCAGTTACAGGCGTACTGCCTGATGTATTAAGCTTGCCCAGTTTGACATCCTCTATCAGAACAACTCTGTTAATAAGTCCGCTTTTCTCTATATCAGCAGCGCCAGCCATGGCTTTTATCTGACTGATGGTATACGTCACAGGCGGTATCGTAGCCTCATCCTGCTTATCAGCAACTTTTGCTTTATCTTTCGTGGATGTTATCTGGGGCATACCATAGCGGATCTGGTAATCTCCCGTGATTTCCAGGATATCACCTATCCTGGCATCATCCGGCGCTGCTCCATAGATATAAATGCTGTACTGGATTCCATCGATCTCGGACTGGAGCACCGGATTTCCATATGTAGTGGCCAGATATGACAGTTCCCCTGTAACAGTCACATCTTTTGTGTTCTGTCCTAATGCCAGCACATCTTTAATCGTCATTACTTTGCCGGCTTCACGGATTGTATAGGAAAACTCAGCTATTTCACTGTTTTCCAGCCCTTCCTTAACTGCGCGCACATAGAATGTAACCGGTTCTTCAATCGTCAGCTTGTCAGCGTTTGAATATATAATCCATTCATCGGCATCATTAGACTCCGTATTATACTCGATCACAGCATCTGATGTTGCCGTAGAGAATGTGAGCTGCGTTCCTTTCAGTACCTGTCCGGCAGCCGGTGTTGCAATAGGTGTCTTGCATTTTGTTTCTTCCGGTTGATGCCCGCCTTCCTCATAGGAACTGTTGTGTGGCTCAGGCTTTCCAATCTTGAAATCAGCTTTATTATTGTCGGTATCCACTGCCGGGTCCTTGCGGATAGCGGCGGTGGAACTTGACATTGCAGCGGTAGGTTCGGTCTCAAATTCCTTCGCTGTGGAGCCAACTCCTACTAAATCAACGAAATTTTCATCTTCTTTGCCAGATAATTTCTCGCTGCTTTTGGACAATGCCGCTGCCCCGCCTCCTTGAGCCATGTTGATGCTGCCCTCAGCATCTGGTTCTGGAAGTTCTGGCGCATCTTTATTATTCCCATCTGCTTCTTTTATCAGGTAGTAACCGCCAGCTTCGATGGTCCCTGAAAGGTTTGTTAACTGAATGCTTGCAGAACCAAACACGTTGCCACCCAACCACTGGATTGACCACCCATCCATGTCCACATCTTCATCCGTAGGATTGTACAATTCAATAAAATCACTCTTCCATATACAGCCACTATTGCCTCCGCCACCGTATACCTGACTGATCACTACATGGTCTGCAAGACTGAGGTCACTAAGTGCGGACTTATCTTCTACAGGTTCCAAAGCACTGGCTTCCTCTTTTACAGCGCCCGTATCCCCCTTATCCTCCGTATCTCCCTTATCGCCTGTATCTCCCTTATCGCCTGTATCTTCTTCCGGCTTTTCTGGAATGTCAGCATCCGTGTCCTTGTCCGCCTCACTGGGGCTGGCTTTATCCCCTCCCCCACTGGAACGTTCTACCCCATACCCGTTTGTCAGGTTCGAATCTGTCTTCATCGCAAAACCAGGCACGACTAACAGATTCATACACATGGTAACTGACAGAAACAAACTTAACAGCTTCCTTAAGTTCATAACTTTTCTTCTCCTTCCATTTTTAATGGTATCACCTAATTAACCTTATTATAATGAATTATAAAAAAGTACCAATTTTATATATACTTTCAATACAAAATATGTGAATATCGTCACTAATTTTTCCTGTGTTTTTTATTCTTTTCATTAAGCGCTATGGCCGGCTTGTCCACCCCATTCTTCCTGCTGCATATAAACGCGCTTAGGAATGCCACTAATGGCACAGTCATTACAATACCTATGGAACCCGAGATCCCCTGTATAATCTCCAACGCCATCATGTCACTGTTAATAATCTGCAAATATAGATAATCAAAGATTCGAAACAGTATCAACATATTAAGTGCCGAACCAGCAAAAGCTAATATCAGCGTGTTGGCCATAGTTCCCATGGCATCCCTGCCTATATTAATCCCCGACTGAATCAGTTTTTGTCTGTTCAGCTCTGGATTCAGCTGATGCATCTCAAATACTGCAGACGTAATAGTCAAAGCCACATCCATAACTGCGCCAAGTGCAGCTATGAGTATGGCACTGATCAATAATCCGCTGATATTCAGACTTGTCCCATCTGCACGAAGAATTAATTCTTCCGCCTCCGACATATTAAAACCGTTTATCGGCGTAGCAACTGCCGTAAGAGCTGCTGCGGCCCCGGCCATCGCTACACCGCCCACGCATCCAATGGTTGCACATAAAGTTTTCATGGATAAGCCATTTAACAGTACCAATGAAACAGCTGTAGTAACAGCTGCTATGGCAACAGATGAAAATATAGGATTAATACCATGCCTTATCATGGGTATAAGCAAAAACCAGATATTTACAATAGCAAATGCAAGCCCCAGTATGGCGGCTATTCCTTTCTTTCCCCCGAATACAGTTAAAAACAGCACGAATATCACCGTCAATCCAAGCAATGCCGGCCCCCTGTTATAATTGGGTATGGATGCGATATAGGAAAGCCCATTGGCATCTATATCCATCCTGACGATTATTTTCGTACCTACTTTTAAGTCCACATTGTTGTATGCATTCATATAATTAACAGCCGGTAATGTCTTACCTCTGTCCTCACCGCTGTCTATCTGCACATAGACTTCCTGTACTCCGATACGCAGCCCTTCTGTCCAGTCTTCTGCCTTTGCCTCGTCTCTGATGATTTCAGTCACATGTGCCCTGGCAAACCTTATCTGGCTTGCCGCCGTTGGTACTTCCCCTGGCAGTGGTTGATTGATCCAAATGAGAATTGCTATAAATACCATGCAGAAGAGGAATGAGGCCAATAGTTTCATGCAGAATGTTTTCTGATTTTTCATTTTAAGTACACCTTTCTGCGAAAGGCATCAATGTGGTTATGAACCCTGCGCCCTTCGTCCTGTTTATTTTGTATGTTTATTAAGCTGCATTGTCGACACACTTCAGAGCCCTTATAGGCGGTAACATGTACAAAATATTCCGCTAATAATGCTCTGGAAGCGTTAACATGTAAAAACTGGAAATATAGCGTTCTGTATAATTCTATTCCGGTCTTAACAACTTAAGTACACCTTATGAATAAAAATGAAAGGTTTAAATCTCATTTTAAAATAGACCCTACAATAACATAGACTTTTTTGTTTTACGGCTCAAATAAATTAAGGTAATCTAAGCTGCCGCAGTCACACCTTTATAGCAGGCATCTGATGAAAAGACTACAAAAAAACAGGCCAGAACGTCTGTAAATATAAGACATTTCTGACCTGTAAAGGCAGCAAATTATGAAGCTGTTATAGCAATGCTTTTAACAGCAGATATTCGGTGTATTAAAGGACCATACACCACAGAGGAATGGTCACCAGGGATAACAGGGTAGTCACAACCACGCATTTTGTGGCAAAAATATAATCCCCCTCATATTTGGACGCCAATATGGCAGTAGTGCTTCCGGCAGGCATTCCGGTCAAAAGGACGGATACTCCGGACAAAAGGGGTTTTACATGGAAGGCCCGGCAGCATACGTAAACCAGAAGAGGGAGCAAAAACAGGCGGATGAAGGCATACTTTACAATCCCCCAGTCTAATATGCTTCCCGGCTCTACCTCCGCCAGTATGGCGCCGATTAAGACCATAGATACGGTGGTGGTACAGCCTCCAACGCTCCTGATGGTGTTTTGAAGGAATGAGGGCAGAGGCAGCTGGGTGATCATGAGAACCAGACCAATATAGACCGCTATGATACAGGGATGTGTTAAAACCTTTTTCACGACAGTCTTCCGGTCCGGGCTTTCCGTAAAATACGAAACCCCGGCAGACCACATAACGATCCTTTGAGGGATCAGAAATATGGAAGCATACATGAGCCCTTCTGCCCCATAAACGCCTTCTGCGATAGGATTCCCCATAAAGCCCGCATTGGAACAGACCGTACCATACTGAAGCACTTTTTTACGGCTTTCCGGTTCCCTGTTATAGAAAACCTTTGCAAACATAAGGCACCCAATCTGGATCAGACCGGCAATGGTAAGGATTACAGCAAAACCCTTTAAGATTTCCAGATTAAACTCAATAAAAAATGAATTGATGATGTTGCAGGGAAGGATCAGATAGATCACGAGGTCCGTGAGAATGGACTTTGCCCCCGCGGGCAGGATCCCTTTCTTTCTCAGCACAACACCTGCTGCTACCAGGAGAAACAGCATCCCCTGGAGATTTAAAAGACGATTATAATCCATGTTTAGCTCTCTTCTTTGGATTTCATATATTCATCCATGGCCAAAGCCACGGCCTTTGAGTAGGCAACTGCTTCCACCACGGTCCTTGCTCCCAGCACCACATCTCCGGAAGCAAATATGCCCGGAATGGTTGTCTGGCCTTTTTCATCTGTCATCAATAATCCGTTCTGGCTGGCCAGTAAGCCCTTGGTGGTATTCACCAGCTTGCTTTTCGGCCCCTGGCTGATGGAGATGATGGTAGAATCCGCCAAAACCTGTTCCCGTTCCTCATCGATGCCAATCTGGTTTCCTTCCATATCATAACGGACATTTTCAAACACCGGACCTTCATCCGTAATCTCAACGATCTGTTTCCCAAACTGAAAAGCCGCTCCGTCAAGCTTTGCATAGGCTGTTTCGTGATCGCTGGCATTGCTGGATAAGCCTCTGGCATAAAGTGTCACCTTCCTGGCTCCATGACGGATCACGGTCCTTGCCACATCCATGGCTGAGTTTCCCATGCCAATGATGGCAACCGTCTCTCCCAGGTTATAGGCATCGGGGTTTGCCAGATAATCGATGGCATAATGGACATTTCCCAGGGATTCCCCTTTCACTCCCAGAGTTTTCGGCCTCCAGACTCCGGTTCCGATAAAGATACTCTGATAGCCGTCACGGATCAGATCCTTGATTTCAAGGGCGGTTCCAATAGCGGTATTCGGGCGGATCTTCACTCCGATTTCCAGAAGCTTCTTTTTGTAGCGCTCTAAAATGGTCTTTGGAAGGCGGAAGTCCGGTATCCCATACTGGAGAACGCCTCCCACCTTATCCTTGGCATCAAAGATCGTCACGCTGTAGCCTTCCTTGGTCAGAAGAAAAGCAATGGTGATCCCTGCCGGACCTGCACCGATCACAGCCACCTTTTTCCCGTTTTTGGGCTTGCACTCCACCTTCATCTTGTCAAAGATGGTATCAGAAATGTAATTTTCTATGCTGCTGATATGCACCGGCTGGCCCTTTCTTCCCAGAATGCAGTGGCCCTCGCACTGTTTTTCATGATTGCACACAAGAGAACAAACCAGGGACATGGGATTGTTTTCGAACACCTTTACTCCTGCTTTGTTTAGACCTCCATCTTTAAATGCTTCGATCATCTGGGGTATGGGGGTATGGATGGGACAGCCCTGCATGCACAGGGGTTTCTTACAGTTTAAACATCTGTTTGCTTCATCAATTACATGAACTGCCATAATTCATCTTCCTCTCTTTTTCTATCGCTACCTTTCGGTGAGACAAAGGTACATGAAACTTCCTTTACCTATGGATTTTATCAATCGTCAACCGGATATTCGCAATCCGCGCTCCTGCTTAATGAGGTTATATTTCAAGTTGCATATTGTATACAGTTTTTATTATTTTTCACATCATAACATACTCAAAATAATAAAATCAATAGGAAGCATTTATGTACAGAAAAAAATAAATTTTGACAAAAATATATCGAATTATGGGCGGTTCATTCCTAAGAATCAAAAAAAGAATCCGGCAGATAAGGGCGAATGTACATGTCCAAACACCGCTATCCCGGATTCTCTGTTTTGAAAATTATTTTCCCTCGTAAGTAATCATGGCTTCCACATCATAACCTGCAAGCTTTTCTCTGCCATTTAATCCTGCAAGTTCCATGATAAAGCAGATTTTCACCACTTCGCCCCCAAGCTCTTCAATCAGCTTTATGATGGCTCCAATGGTTCCGCCTGTAGCGATCAAATCATCTATGATGACCACCTTTTGCCCCGGCTTAATGGAATCCTTATGGATCTCAATGGTCGCCGTGCCATATTCCAGCTCGTAATCAGCAGACAGGACTTCCCTTGGAAGCTTTCCCTTCTTTCTCACCGGAATAAAGCTCTTATGCTCTGCATAGGCTACCGGAACGCCAAAGATGAAGCCCCTTGACTCCGGTCCCACCACTGAATCATATTCCACCCCTTTTAACATCTCCCGTATGCCATCCACTGCCAGAGAAAGCCCGTCTGGATCCTCCAGAATGGTCGTCACATCCCGGAATATGATTCCTTCCTCTGGAAAATCCGGAATGCTTGTGACATAATCTTCTAATCTTTTCATTATCATACCTCGTATTATTATAGTCTGTACCCAGGTTTAGGGGAATTCCCCCTATCCTCTTGGATGGGCACCCGTATAGGCACGGCGCAGATCTTCTCCCTGAGTATAGTTCATATACATCTGGGTCGTAGCCATATCGGAATGGCCAAGCATAGCTTGTACCGCATGAATATCCGCTCCGTTGCGGAGTAAATGAGCCGCAAACGAGTGGCGCAGGGTGTGAGGCGTAATATCCGCCTTGATCCCTGCCTTATCCCCATAGAATTTTATAATCTTCCAAAATCCCTGACGGCTCATGGATTTCCCGTTGCAGTTGGTAAAAAGCCACTCGGATTCCTGATCCCTCAATAAATATCCCCTGCCACGCTCCATATAGGCGGAAAGGGCCAGCTTGGCCACTTTTCCAAAAGGAACCATGCGCTCCTTATGTTCATCCCGGCAGGTTATATATCCAATGGATAAGTTTATGTCGGCCTTTTTTAGATGAATCAGCTCCGATACCCGGATTCCGGTTGCATAAAGCAGTTCCAGCATGGCCCGGTCCCGAAGCTCTTTGGGACACTCGCCGTCTGGCTGGCTTAACAGGCTGTTCACCTCATCTACCGTCAATATGGTAGGCGCCTTTTTTTCCACCTTAGGCGCTTTTAACAGCTCTGCCGGATCCTTACGGATTCTCCCTTCCCTGCATTCAAAATGAAAAAATGCCTTCATGGAGGCCATGCAGCGTGAAATGGTAGTGGTAGCCTTTCCCTCTTTCTCCAGGTGCAGAATATAGGAAGTAAGACTGGTCTTTGTCACCTTGTCCACTGACCTGATTCCCTGCCGCTCTAAAAAAGAGGCCAGCTGCATCAAATCCCTCTGATAAGATACCTCTGTATTCTTTGATGTTTTTTTTATCTCTCTTAAATAAATGATAAAATGATTAATCTCTGCTACCATCTCCATATCCCCTGACCTTTCGGCTTCAAAAATGCCTTAAAATAAGGCTTCTTCCTAACATTATATAGACTATTTTCGATAAAATCAAACACATTTTTCCCACTATCAAGACATTTTAGGGCTACTTTACATAACATGTACTAGATATTGGTAATGCATGACTTTTTTTCGCAAGATATGGGGAATTGGATCAATTATTTTTTTTCAATTCTTTCTCTTTAAAGTACCATTTTTAAGAAAAATGGGTTGATCCAGGCCTCGCAGGCGCTCCCAAGAGCGGCCAGAAAGAAAAGCAGCAAAAAAGCCGGAATCCGAAACCGCCGTCCATTTTGCAAGCCCCACAAAAGCAGGATGCTCCAAAGAAGAAGGTAACAAACCCCCTGGGGCATGACTGACATAAGGAACACTGGAAGCCCCATAAGCCCCTTTTGAACTGTTATGATGGAGAGGACAAATCCCATGGAAAAACCGATTCCTGCTGTCAGCAGGCAATACATTGGAACTGCATAAGCAGTCAGGCCGATAAGCCAGGCAATCCATACCTCAATCCCCCGCTGCCTTAACACCTGATAAAAAAGCTGGATCCGCTCCCCTTTGTCCAGATTTACATTTCTGTTCAAAAGACTCATATAATATACTGCTTTCTCCATTAATGACGGGTAACAGAAATTTGCCATAACCGTTCCGGCAATAAGCCCGGCAAAAAAGCAAAGGAGATAGCGGTCCTCTGCCCTTAGGTTTCGTTCCAGTGAAACGTGCATTCCCCCTGGTCCCGGTCTTCTTCTCAATTGGTATCTAAGCGTACGAAATAAACTGGCCATTAAAAATCCCCCTGCAGGTTGAAAGACATCTTTTTTCAACCTTATGCCTGCAAGGGGACATTTATTCTTGTAAAGGCAGTGAGCCAGGGTCGGGCTATCTTAACCATACCGGGACTGCCGTTTTTCGGTCTTTTTTACTTCACGCCGTACTTTCTCGCATATGCAAGGATTGCCGCAATGGTCTTCCCATCGGTAATCTCTCCCTGGTAAATCTTCTGCTCTAAGTCAGCGACCTCCCATTCCTCCACCTCAATGTATTCGTCTTCATCCAGGTTCTGCTTCGAAGGCTCTAATTCCCTTGCAACAAAAATATCGATGGCTTCATCACAGAAAGCTACCGTAGTGTTAACGCTGATTAAATATTCCAGCTTTTCCTTATCCGTCTTATAGCCGGTTTCTTCCTCCAGCTCCCTGTGGGCACAGTTAAGTTTTGGTTCATCGGGGCTGTCAAGGGCTCCGGCCGGGATCTCCAGGGTATAGCGGTCTAAGGCATTACGGTACTGGCGCACCATGAGAAGCTTCCCGCTTTTCGTTACTGGGACCACTGCAGCTGCTCCGTTATGATGGATGAAATCCCAGTGAGCCAGATGGCCGTTGGCATCCACTGTGTCCTCATATATTTTTAATATATTTCCCTCATACTTTAATTCTCTGTCAAGTCGTTTCACAGGCTTTTGTTCCATTGTCTTACCTCCATGTCCGGTATTTTGAACCTGCGGTTCATGATCCTCATTTAACATTTGTGCTGACGAGCGAACTCATCTACGCTCACTTTTCATTCATTTATAGTTTCCCGCACTTTTTAAAACAGGCATCCGCAGCTTTTATAACCGCATTGCGGAATCCGAATTCTTCCAGGGCCGATACGCCCTCAATGGTGGTACCTCCCGGCGAACATACCTTATCTTTTAAGGCTCCCGGATGCTCCCCTGTCTCCAAAACCATCCTGGCACTGCCAAGGACTGTCTGAGCAGCCATCTCATAGGCTGCCTCCCTTGGAAGTCCATACTTTACCGCGCCGTCTGCCAGTGCCTCGATAAACATATAAACATAAGCAGGAGAGCTTCCGCTGGCACAGACCACCGCGTTCATAAGCCGCTCTTCTACAATCCGCATCCTTCCCAGTGAACGGAAGATATCACCGATTGTCTCCTTCTCCTCCTGTGAAAAATCCTTCTCATCGTAGCAGACTCCTGTCATTCCTTCCCCAAGAAGAGCAGGGGTATTTGGCATGGCACGGACCACCCGTGTCTTTTCTCCCAGCTTCTCTTTTAGCTGGGCTGTTGTAATGCCGGGTGCAATGGAAATGATCACATGGTCCTCTGTCACTTCCTCACGGATATCAGACAGCACCGGATCAAAATACTGGGGCTTTACAGCCAGTACCACGTATTTCGACTGTCCCGTACACTTGGCATTGCTTTCCCCATGGGCCACTCCCATCTCTGAACTGATCTGCGCACACCGTTCTTTATTCACATCGGTAAAAATGATCTCTTCCTTTTCGTATGTCTTTAATAATCCCTTTAAGATTGCAAAACCCATATTTCCGATTCCGATGATTCCTATTTTCGCCATAATCTCTTCCTCCTGCTCTTGCCTGGACATCTGCAATGAATCATTGCATCATTCCAGCACTATTTTTCCAAATGTCAATCTTTGGAATTCTCTTGATTGACGGAAATGATTCGAACCCCCTTCTTCCGAAGGACTGCCTTTTCCTGCTCCTTAAATACATGATCTGTTATGATTCCCGTATAATCAGCCAGGCTGTTGATCCGGTTCATTCCCTGCCGGTTGAACTTGGAATCATCCACTGCCAGAAAAGCCTGCTGGCACTGCTTTACAAGCTGGCGTTTTAAAAATGCTTTATCTGTGGTAGGCGTCAGTACATAGAACTCACCGCTTATGGCGGCTGCCCCGAAAAATCCCGTATCAAACCGGAAATCCTCTATCATCTGGGTGGTGTAATAGCCCAAGGTACTACCTGTGGACTTCTGGACATAACCACCGCACAGGATCAGCTCTGCCTTGCTGTTTTTCATGAGAAGGGCAATCTCTAAGTCATTGGTAATGACCGTCATATTTTCCTTATCCATGATCCGTTTTGCGATCTCATAGGTGGTGGTTCCGGCGTCCAGATATACGGTAGTCCCTTCCCTGATAAATTCCTCGCATTTTTCTGCGATCTGCACCTTCTGTCCATGATTCTTCACGCTTTTATCCGCATAGGCCACCTCGGTCTTACTTACTGCTCCTCCGTGGCAGCGTTCGATCAGCCCCTCCTTCTGGAGCTTTTCCAAATCCCTGCGGATGGTCATAGGGCTGACGTCAAGCTCTTTTGCCAGCTCTTCAACCTGGACGCTGCCATCTTCCTGTATCATGTTCAGAATTTTAATCTGCCTTTCCGCCATCATCATGAACGGTTCCTCCTGTCATGGAGCCTGTACCTGTTTCAGCATAAAAATCCCTGCCGCCGGAAGCTCCGGCGGCAGGGCATCTGCTTTCGCACAAATTCCCTTATGTATATCATAAATGATTACAGGAAAATACTCAATATTAAAACTTCAACAAATCCAACGGCCCAGGCTATAGTGGAAGTGACGGAATAGGTGAGAATCTGGTCCTTTACTTCTCCAACTCCCAGGGTCCGGTTTACCACCCAGAAATAGCTGTCATTAAAGTAACTGAAGAACAGGGAGCCCACACAGCACGCCATGGCTCCCAAAATGGGATTCACTCCCGCAGCAAGGATGATGGGGGCTGATATGCTGGCCGCTGTTGTCATGGCAACCGTGCCGGAACCTTGAATAAAGCGCATGGCTGTTGCAATGAGGAACGGAAGGATAACAATGGGAACCGCCGTACCTGCCAGTGCTTCTGCCATATAGGTTCCAAGTCCGCTGTCCTTAATGATCTGTCCTAACGCACCGCCTCCTCCGGTCACCAGCATGATGATTCCCGCAGATGCCATCCCCTTTTCCATTTCCTTGATCGCCTCTTCTCTGGTAAGGCTTCTTCCCAGGGTAAAGATCGCCAGCACAAGCCCGATTCCCACCGCTACGATAGGGCTGCCCAAAAACTGAAATACCATCATGAATCCGGAAGTTTTTCCCAAAGCGCTGGAAACCGTGCTAATCAGGATCAGGATGATGGGAAGGAACAGAGGCGCAAAGGATTCCAGGGTGGAAGGAAGCGCTTCAGAACCAATGGAAAAATCCTGGGAATAATCCGGCTCCTGATAGGGGAGGCGGATAAATCCTTCTTTATCATCAGGAATCTGGTAAAGTTTTTTTCCGACCCATCTTGCATAAGCTGTACAGGCCACGGTCATGGGAATGGCGATGACAAGGCCATAAAGAATAAACTTTCCTACGTCCACACCAAAGATTCCGCATACGCCCAAAGGCCCGGGAGTGGGCGGAACAAGGCTATGGGTGATCACAAGCCCTGCTGCCAGAGCTGCCCCAAGGGAAATCACCGATTTTTTCGTCACCCTTGAAATAGCCTTTGCAATGGGTGCCAGGATTACAAATCCGGAGTCACAGAAAATAGGGATGGAGACCAGAAATCCCGTAAGGGCCAGAGCTTCTTCTTCTCTCTTTTTTCCAACGAGCTTTAAAAACGTCTGAGCCATCCGCTTGGCTGCCCCGGTCCGTTCAAATATCTGTCCCATCATCACCC
>DEYX01000270.1 GCA_002365025.1 Hungatella sp. UBA3147
GCTTGTGATGGCAGAGGAATAGAACGGGAATCCTTGGATTTAGGGATATCTTTTTTCGCCTGATTGTGCTATATTAGATACAGCGATTTAAAATTGGCAGGGGAAAATACCTTAGGGGGGAACCTGCCCCCGCTGTATTGGGCATGTATCTTTTACCCAGATAGCACGGGCATGGAAAGGAGAAACTTTAATGAAGGAAAAGACTATGAAGATGAGAAAGGCGATGCTGCGTCTGATGATCGCTCTCATGCTGGGCATATTCGCAGGAGCTGCACCTGGAGCCGCACTGGTGTCTCACGCAGAGACAGTAGCTGTTTCAGAGACCAACCTGCCGGCGGAAGGAACATCTGAGGACTTTGGAGTGACCTTTTTCATATGGTTTTTCGGGGGAATTACACTTCTGATCCTGTTTGTTGTCGTAGTGGTCGTTTGTTCCAGCATAAGCGCAGTAGGAGTTTTTGATGCGCTGGGAGAGGAATAATATCTGATGGTAAGATAAGGACTTGTACCTTGGAAGTTTCCCGGTATAAGTCCTTTTTTATGAAAAAATATTATTTTTGCATCATTTAGATTCATTCTCATAGCAGCCGGATCATGTAAAATTATTCTATTGACATCCGAGTCTGGTTTCTCTATAATATATGGTAATGAATACTACATGATAAGTTTTTCGCCAGGAGGAAGGATAGAGATATGAGCTATAAAATCATTGGGGACAGCTGCCTGGATCTTACGGCAGATCTAAAGAAAGATCCTCACTTTCAGATAATCCCCCTTACTTTGCAAGTGGGAAATACTCACGTAATCGATGACGAGACCTTTGACCAGAAGAGTTTTTTAGAGCTGGTAAAAAGCAGCAGCGAGTGTCCTAAAACAGCATGTCCGTCACCGGAACTTTATAAAGAAGCCTTTGAATGCGACGTGGATCAGATTTTTGTTATCACTCTGTCCGAGCATTTAAGCGGCAGCTATAACAGTGCGGTTCTGGGAAAAAGGCTTTATGATGAAGAACATGGGAATGACGGAAAAAAGATCGCTGTGCTTGGCTCAGATTCAGCCTCGGCAGGACAGTTAAATATCGCTCTTTACGTCCAGTCCCTTTGCCAGGCATCTCTGCCTTTTGAAGAAATTGAAGAGAAGGCAAGGACCTTCATTAAGAATATGAAGACCTATTTTGTACTGGAAAGTCTTGATACTTTACGAAAAAATGGACGACTTACCGGCCTTCAGGCATTTTTTGCCACTGCATTAAACATTAAGCCGGTTATGGGGGCTAATTCAGGCGTAATCATTAAACTTGACCAGGCAAGAGGAATCAATAAAGCTCTGGCCCGCATGGTGGAGATTGCCATTAAGGCCGGGGGAGAAACCAGGGATAAGGTTCTGACAATTGCTCATTGCAATAATCCGGAACGGGCGGAGCATGTAAAGCAGGAGATGCTCAAGCAGGCCGTATTTAAGGATGTGCTCATTGTAGAAACAGCCGGAGTTGCTACGGTATATGCCAATGACGGCGGAATCATCTTGACGCTATAACGTATTTTGATAAATGCTTTACAAGTTTGAAAAAATATGTTAAAATGCTCACAAATAGAGAGTTTGACTAGGTGTAACTGTAATTAATCGTGCAGGCATAACTGGTTATATTTATACTTTTGCTCAGGCAAGGCGTAAATATGACCAGTTTTTTATTTTAGGGAATTGGAATTAAGATTCAAAGACAGTACGTTTTATGAGAAGCCGAAAATCAGCCTCTCAAAAGCTGTATTATAAAAAGAAAGGATGGGAACTATGAGAGAAAACTTTTTGTGGGGAGGAGCCACTGCGGCAAACCAGTGCGAAGGCGGCTGGAAGGAAGGAAAACGGGGAATGGGAACTGTGGATGTGATTCCATGGGGAGAGAATCGTCTTCCGGTTATGCAGGGGGAGAAGGATTACAGGCAGCTGCCGGAAGATTCCTATTATCCTTCCAGAGATGCCATTGATATGTACAATCATTATAAGGAGGACATCGCCTTATTTGCAGAAATGGGATTTAAATGCTATCGCTTTTCCTTTTCCTGGTCCCGTATATTTCCAACTGGGGAAGAAGAGGAGGCGAATGAAGAGGGGCTTAAGTTTTATGAGGATTTCATTGATGAGCTTTTAAAGTATGGAATCGAACCGGTAGTGACCATATGCCATTTTGATATGCCGCTGGCTCTTGTTGAAAAATATGATTCCTGGAAAAACCGAAAAGTCATTGATTGTTTTGTGAAATACTGCGATGCTATTTTCCGCCGTTTCAGGGATAAGGTAACTTACTGGATCACATTTAATGAGATCAATATGCTTCTTCACCTGCCGTTTATGGGTGCCGGAATCCGGTTCTCTGAAGGAGAAAATGAAATGCAGGTGAAATATCAGGCTGCCCATAACGAATTAGTGGCATCTGCCATGGCAACCAGACTGGCTCATCAGATTAATCCGGATTTTAAAATAGGCTGCATGCTTGCGGCAGGAAATTTCTACCCCTTTAGCTGCAATCCTAAGGATGTCTGGGAAAGCATAAAGAAAGACAGGGATAATTATTTCTTTATTGATGTACAGGCCAGAGGAGAGTATCCTGCCTATGCAAAGAAAATGTTTGAAAGGGAAGGAATAAAGCTTGAAACAGGTCCGGAAGACGATGAAATCTTAAAAGAACATACGGTGGACTTTATTTCCTTCAGCTATTACTCATCCCGGTGTGTCAGCACAGCAGAAGAAGCCATCACAGAATCCACATCAGGAAATGTGATGAAGAGCGTTAAGAATCCCTACTTAAAGGAATCGGAATGGGGCTGGCAGATCGATCCTCTTGGACTTAGGGTTACTTTGAATACTCTGTATGACCGTTACCAGAAACCGTTATTTATCGTGGAAAACGGCCTTGGTGCAGTGGATAGACTGGAAAAGGATGGGAGCATCATTGACGACTACCGGATAAATTACCTGGAAGAGCATATAAAAGCAATGATCGAGGCTGTGGATGAGGATGGAGTAGATTTATTGGGATATACCCCCTGGGGCTGTATTGATCTGGTCAGTGCATCTACAGGAGAAATGAAAAAGCGATACGGATTTATCTATGTTGATAAGGACAATGAAGGAAACGGCAGCTTAAAACGCAGCAGGAAAAAATCCTTTGAATGGTATAAAAATGTAATCGCAAGCAATGGAGCTGTTTTGAAGGACGGCGGATCTTGATAGCAAAATAGCATACGGGGAGGCAGGAAAGCACCTTTTAGGATCGGAGAGACCCGGTAAGGTGCTTTTTTTGATGGATTTCATTATAATTAAAAGGAAAAACATATTTTTGTTGAAAATAGTAGGAGTAAAAGATATAATATATAAAAATACTAAAGTTTGAGGGGCCCGATGGAAAAAGAACAATTTTTATATAAAAAAATTTATCTGGATTTGAAAAATAAGATCCTTGCAGGAGAGCTGGAGGAAGGAACATGTCTGCCCCAGACAGGAGAATTAGCGGCTTTGTATGGAGTGAGCACCATAACCATTACCAATGCTTTAAATGCACTGAAAGGAGAGGGATACTTAAACCGGATCAAGGGGAAAGGAAGCTTTATACAGCTTCCGGTAAAGAGCGCAGGGAATTTAACAAGCGGTTTTGATGCTGTATCGGAACGATATGATAACCCGGACCGGGATAAGATGCTGGGCCTGGTCCTGGAGCATGTATCCTCCTGTTTCGGACTTGATATGATGTATGCTATGGATGCCATGGCGGCTGAGGCCGGCTATAAGCTTTGTGTCCGGTTTTCCTACGGAGAGAGAGAGAAAGAAACAGAGGAAATTGAGTTTTTAAAGGAGCTTGGCGTCAGCGGGATCATTGTCATGCCCTGTCATGGAATTTATTATAATACGGCTATTTTAAAGCTTGTGGTTGAAGAATTTCCTATGATACTGATCGATAAAAAAATGGAGGGGATTCCGGTTCCATCCGTAAGAACAGACAACTATCTTGCAATGAAGGAGCTGGTGGATTATCTGGTTCATAAAGGAAATAAAAAGATCGGCTTCATTACTTTTTCAGAAAACGGCACTTCTTCTATTAAGGACAGAAGAAAGGGATTCCGTGAGGCCATAAGGGTTGCCGGGGTCGGGAATATAGAGGAATGCTGTCTGGAAGGGGCTGAAAAAATAAATATTTATTCAGATGATCTTGATCTAGGCCTCAGCGGGAAGATTGAACGGTATCTTGATGATAATAAGGACTTGGATGCGGTAATCTGCGCAGAATATGGAATTGCCAGATGGCTTGGAAAATGGAAGGGAATTACCGTATGCTGCATTGACGAAGATTATTTATCGCCCGGAGGTCCTCATTTCACTCATATAAAGCAGAATGAAAAGAAAATTGCCTTTGAAGCCATCAGGATCCTGTTAAAACAGATAGAAAAAGATCCGTCCTACAGCCAGATGGATTGTTTGATTCCTGGAATATTTTGCGAGTACTAAAATATATATTTTGATCCTGTGATAATTAGGGTGCAGAACGATGATTATAATAGTTCTGTGCTCTTTTTTAATTCGTTGTAAATTTTGCATAAAAAATATTATTTAGTTATGTGTTTTAGTAACAAAATACCGATACGTAGTTGAAAGTAAAAGTGTGATATGGTATTATAAATAAATAAAACATATATTTTAATTAAAATATATGTAAAAGTTACGTAAATATGCTTTACAAAATCAAAAATATAATATAGTATGATTTTGTAGTCCCGATGAGTGTTGGATTGAAAGGAGAAAAAATGAAAAAAAGAAGAGTCATGTCACTGCTCGCGGCAGCACTTATGGTATGTTCCATAAGCGCCTGCGGAAAACAGGAGAGCACCAGCACAAAAGCCAGCCAGACAGAGGTAAGTAAGGCAGAAGAAAGTAAGACAGACGAAAGTAAGACAGAAGCAGCCAGCCAGCCGGGGAAAGAAGCAGGGGGCACCGTAAAGATCATGACAGCCAATACAGGAGGCAAGGATGAAGCGGAAATGAAGCTTTTTGCAGAAGCCCTTTCTCAGGCCACAGGCCTTACGGTTGAATTTGAAAAGCCGGCATCGGATTATGACAAGGTTCTGATGCAGAAATTAAGCGGCGGGGAGACTTATGACCTGATTTATATCACTGCCAGCCAGTATGCCAATCTGGTAGCTCAGGGGGCCTTAATGGATATTACAGACCGGGTAAATGGTTCGGAAATTCTCACCGGCAATGTGGATCCGGCTGAGTGGAAGGACATCACCATTGACGGTAAAATCTACGCCGGTTTCAACAAAAAGGAGATCCACAGGGTAGTGGCTTTAAACAACACGCTTCTTAAAAAGGCCGGAATCGATTATAAGAAGATCGAGCCCACCATGGATGGATATTACGATGTGATGAAAAAATTAAAAGACAGCAGCCAGGACCCGGACTTTTATCCCTTTGATTCTATTTTATCTGAAACCTATGATTTACAGCCCTGGATGGCGGCAGCGGGCTTAAAGAACGGTGTGGTCCTGGACGATTCCGGGAAACGATTTGCGCCATACTCAGAAGATGGAGCAGCACCTGTATGGGAATGGTTTAAAAAGCTGTATGACGATGGTCTGCTGGATCCATCCTCCTTTGTAGATAAGACGAAGGATATGAGAGCCAAAATGGGGGCCTCCTCACAGAAGACGGCTCTGACGGTAGACTGGGCAGCATGGGTTGGTTTACATAATGCAAACGCGAAGGCAGGGGGAATTTCTCCCGAAGATTTTGAGATCGTTTCTCTTCCTGGACTTAAGACCCCTGACGGAAGCTATATGCTGGTCAAAGGAAGCGCCAGTTTGTTTGCAGTTCCTGCCAATGCGAAGAATCCTGACGGAGCCATGAAGGTTTTAGAGTATTTTGCAACGCAGGAAGGCGGAAATCTTCTTTCAACCGGTATTTTAGGCTATGACTATACTGGCTCAGATGGGAAATTTGAATTGACGGAAACAGGAGCTCAGCACGGCAATGACCATGGCGCTCCATTCCCGATCTATAAGGATTTCAAGCCGATTTTCGGATTCAATCCCGGAGTGGAAGAGGCGTTAAGCTACAGCAGCTATGCAACCATTGACAGGATCATTCCTAATGAAGCGGATTACAAGGAAATCGTGGGCAAATGGGGGATCAAGATCATCAAAGGAGAAGTTTCCACCCAGGAGGGGCTTAGCGGCATGAGAAAAGAGCTTGTTGACCGGAAAGTGACTGACCGGTAATCACAATCCCCAAAAAAGACAGGAGGTATCGGTTTGAAAGGACAGCTTAAGAAAAGGATATTGCGGTATAAGGAGATCTATTTGCTGCTGATACCAGTTCTCATCTACTTTCTTGTATTTTCCTATTATCCGCTGATACTGGGAATTATAAAAAGCTTTCAGAAGGTAAAGCTTTTAGGCGGTTTTGAAATGGTAGGGTTTAGCAATTACAAGGAGATTTTTGGGGATAGGCAGTACAGACAGGCGTTTATTAACAGTCTTACAGTAGGAGGCGGAACCTTTCTCCTGCAGTTTGTCTGGGGACTATTAATCGCTGTATTGCTGAATGAGATCAGAAGCAAGGCACCCAAATCCCTGTTCCAGACAGTTACTTACATACCGTACCTTCTGTCCTGGTCTGTGGTAGGAGGTCTGTGGATCTCCATTTTATCGCCTGCAGGCATGGTAAACGGCATTATGAGGGCTTTCATGGGGACCAGTTATACTCCCATGGTATTTATGTCGGAGGGACGTTTTGCCAGATCAATCATGATTTTTACAGGTGCATGGAAAGGGGCCGGCTATTTTGCGGCCCTGTTCCTGGCCGCCATGGTCGGAATCGATTCGGCCCTGTATGAATCCGCCAGAATGGATGGTGCTACAAGAATCAAACAGATCCGATACATCACTCTGCCGGTCATCGTGCCCACCATGAAGGTGGTAGCAGTGTTGTCGGTCATGGGAATCCTGCGGAACTTTGACCAGATTTTTGTAATGATGAATGCCTCCATCAGCGATAAGGTAAAAAACCTGCTGGTTTTAATATACGAACAGGGCATTATCCAGTTTAATGTAGGGACTGCTACGGCAGCTGCGACCGTCGTATTATTCGCTACCCTGCTGATCACCTCGGCAGTCAGAAAAATGCTGAAATATGATGAGATTTATTCCTGATGGAAAGGGCAGAGATATGAAGAATAATCTAGATAAAAAAGGTTTGACAGGTTTCTGGAGAGTACTATTTTTATTTTTGACGGCAGCCATTTTTCTTACCATGTTTCTTCCCATGTGGAATGTATTTGTAGTCTCCACCTCAACAGCCCTTGATTCCTCTCAAAGCGGGATCAAGCTGTGGTGGACAACATTCAGTTTGGAAGGCTTTTTCTATGTATTCCGGGTGACCAAAATGGCAAGACCGTTTCTGAATTCCCTTTTTATAACCACTTTGGGTACTGTGATCCAGGTTCTTTTATCAGCCCTTGCAGGCTATGTTCTGATACAAAAGAGCCTTCCTTTTAAAAACTTTATTTCCTCCTTCATCATGCTCACCATGATGGTGCCGGGGGACTTAACTTTGATATCTGTTTACCAGCTCAATAAGCAGCTGTCATTGTTAAATACTTATCAGGGGTTGGTGCTAAATGGACTGGTGTCCGGTTTCAGTATTATGATGATGAGAAATTACTTTGAGACGGTCCCTTATTCTCTCGCGGAATCAGCCAGAATGGACGGGGCAGGTGAGTTAAAAATATTCGGAAGTATCTATATGCCCATATCCCTTCCGGGATTTGCGACTGTGTTCTTCATGGAGTATGTGGCCAGATGGAACTCTATCATGCTTCCCGCGACCTTGATCACGGACGAGAAAAAGTATACCCTTCCTCTGATGTTAAAGCAGATGATCATGTCTGTGGATTCCACATCGGGAACGGCGGCAACTCCGGATAACGCGATAATGGCGGCGATTGTGATTTCAACCATACCGCTGCTGATCATCTATATGTTTGCCCAGAGATTTCTCATGGAGGGCATAAACATGGGGGCCGTTAAGGGCTAAAGGAGGACCGATATGAAGGAAAAGACAATCACATTTCAAAGGACAGTATTAAAAGAGGAAGAAGGGCTGTATTTAGAGGTACCGTTTTTCGTGCCGGATCAGGCTGAGGTCATGGAACTATCGTACGACTACGAAAGGAACGGAACCATCATTGATTTCGGCCTGTTAAATGATAAGGGAGAATTGATCGGCTGGTCAGGCTCTGACCGGAGCCGGATTGTTATTTCAGATCACAGGAGCATGGCTGGTTTTGCGTCGGTTCCTGTAAAGCAGGGACAATGGAGCATACTGCTGGGAGCCTATAAGATAGAAGAACA
Source organism: Hungatella sp. UBA3147 (assembly GCA_002365025.1). Lineage (GTDB taxonomy): Bacteria > Bacillota > Clostridia > Lachnospirales > Lachnospiraceae > Lacrimispora. Next base: position 8,403 of record DEYX01000270.1, read on the forward strand.
GGGAGCGGTAATTACATATAAAGTTACGTTCCATTTAAAAGGCCTGCGGCTATATAAGGGAGATACCCACCT
>DEYX01000261.1 GCA_002365025.1 Hungatella sp. UBA3147
GCTGCGGATATGATTGGAGAGGATGTTTCCACACCATTACCGTCAAGGATGATGTCTGTAAATTTTAATGTTCCGCTTGAAACATTAAAAACGGAGCCGGTATAGGAATCTGCCCGTTTTAAGGTCTTAATATAATCCGAATTTTCATTTGTCGGATTACCTGCATGATCAAAATCTGTACTTGATATTGTAATATCCTTTGAAGAAGATCCGGTTATTGCTATGGGAGCCGTTATATCCGGATAATCCATCACATAGATGTATCCCTTTTTATTCCCAATCTTATTTAAAGCATATTCAATGGTTTTATATGGTTTGGTGTATGTCCCTTCTGCAGAGATGCTGTCACTTCCATATAAATCCGAAACATAATAGGAGGTGGAGCGAATGGCAAAGGCAACTCTTTTATGGACTGTTTCATGGGGATGAAGTTTAAAGGTCCAGGAATATGCAGTTCCCGAGTCACTTTCACCAGTCGTGTCAGAAGCAGCGGATTCTTTAAAAAGATTAGCCTGATAATTACTGTAATGTCCAAGCCATCTTGTTGTCGTTGCAGTGACCCCCAGGCTTTCATCACGCGTAATGCAGTCAAACACGGTTTTATCTGACCCATTAACCATATGAAAACCGCGTTCTGTCTTATAACAAATTGCCCCGTCATCACCATTGATCATAGTGTCCGCACCGGTTCCCAAATAGAAGGTCCTTCCTTCCTGGCCTCCCTGACCGTTTTTGTCATAAACGTAATAATCGACGAAAACATATTTATTGTCCGGACTGGGTGAAACAGCAATTTTCAGTTCAACTCCCATATTGCTGATATATTCGACTGCGCCATTGGTTGATCCATTAGCCTTATATATGTAATTAGTATTGCTGTTTCCTACCGTAGGTGCACTGGGTGAACTCTCATTCTGAGCCATTCCCAGCCAGGTCGCGTATCCGCGCCAAGACCAGGTTGTCTGGATCCCACTGGCGGAGTAACCGGTCTGCCCTGCATTTAAACCACATAGATCAAACCGGTAAGTCGAACCTCCATAGCTCCCTTCATTTGCTCCCTGGGCATTGATCCATTTGTAAGCAGTGGCTTCACTGGCTCCATCCCCAAGGTTTTCATCTGTCAGTTCCGACGAGGCATATGCCATCATACTCATCCCCGGCAATAACTGGCCCCCTATGATACAAACCGACAGAACCATCGCAAAAAAGCGTTTCCATAATTGATACCATCTTTTTGGTATTCCTGCTTTTTTACTTTTTATAGTCATATCCGTTATCTCCTCTGATTAGAAATTAAGCCTTTCCTCCGGAGGCAGTTCGTCTTTGTAAGGCTCTGTATCATAACCTGCAATCAGACCTCCTTCATATGGGTTCTCTTTGTTGTCTTTATCATAATGATAGAAGCCGATACCATCAGTTCCGTCTCTCCATCTGGGCTTTTCATCGTCTCCCACCCAGGCTGCAAATCTGTCGTTGATAATAAGGAGATATCCTCCATCTTTATCTTTTACTGCCTTTTTATCACCTTTTACAATTTTTCCGTTAATATCTACCACCTGGTAATACGTCTCATCGTTCTTTTGAACCTCTACCACACCGTAGCCATATTCTTCATCTGCCTCCAGCCTAATTCCGTTGATGTAGTATCTGTTGTCATTTTTCTGAAGCTGGTTCCGGTTCCCATATGCCTTTCCGTTTCCGGAAAATCCAAATGTATAGACCCCATCCTCCAGTTCCACCTTGATCTCCTTTCCAACCTGCATGGAACCGTCATTTAATTCATCCGGCGCAAACAGATACAGATCAGATTTTTCTATTCCATACAATGAGCCATCTATAAAATCCTCTGAACTCCAATCATCCACATCGTACTGGGCTACAAACTCCGATTTTCCGTCGAACAATACAAAGCCCGTCTTCATCCTTCCGATTCCGTCAAAGGCATAACTTTTTCCGCTGATGTTACGGATCCGGTTCCGGTAGACTTCCCCATTTTCATCCGTGTGCCACCAACTGCATTCCTGATCAAAATAATCCGTTTCATCCAGATTTTCTGACGGGTACATCCAGAACCACATATTTTTCAGAAGCCTGCCTCCATCGTAAGCGGAATAAAATCTCGCAGATGTGGAACTGGTAGGATTACTTTTATCCGCATAGCTGATGGTTGCCACTTTACCCCACCATGGATTCATAATTCCATTTTCATCAAATCCATAAGCATTACCACCGATATTCTTTTGCTTTAAATTATCTCCTTTGCTGAAAACCTTTTTGGAGCTTCCATCAAAATAGATCCACATTTTTTCATAATCCGAATAATAGCGGTCGGTCACGTTGCTAAGCAGTTCAGAACCACCGGTTCCATAGCCGATTTCACCATAATCCAGCCATTTTTCTGTAAACAAAATCCCATCTTCTCCTGAATAATAAACCCCTTCTACAAACGGATCATCCGAATCATTGATGGAATTTCCATTTTCATCAAACCAGCCGGTCAACATAAGTCCATCTTCATTAAACAGATAGGTATTTCCATTGATCTTTTTTTTGAAACTGTTGCCTTTTCTTTGATACGCCTTGCCATCAGTACCAAAATAGTACCAGCCTTCTTCAAAATCCTCTCCCGGATCTTTGGTTTCATCAATCCAGATCCAGGTATTTTGAACCATCTTTCCATCTTCATCCACGAAATAACTGGTGTTTCCCAGTTGGAATATACAATTCTTAAGAATTGTTCCTTCCGCTGATAAGTAATACCAACTGTCCTTTGATTTTTTCCAAACATTTGTCACCGGCTGATCATCCGAACCAAGATATGACCATTCACCATTTTCGATCTTCCAGCCTTCGGCAGCATAGACATCATCATGAAAAGATGATGTTAAAAAGCCCACCGAAAGTGCGAAGACCATTAGCACACATAATCTCTTTTTCATTCCTCATCACTACCTTCCTTTCTCTTAAGTTACATCCTCATGGAGTTATTCCCGCTATAGGGGAAATTAGCTCTCAAAATGTATACCTTTTTGCAAAATACAACAGAATTCCTCTTTTGTTGTTTAAAAAAAAGAAAAACCGGGTTTGATATAACGTTCCGGTTTTTCTTATCTAAATATTAACACTAAAAAAGGCCGGTTTTGCAAAAATAATGCAGACCAGCTTATTTGTTGTACCAGAATTTCAAAAAAGGGAGATTTTGAAGAAAAATAGTGGATTTTATTTCCATTATGTAGTAGAATATTTTAAGATACTAGAATGCTTTTACAACAAAAGAGGAATTCTGTCGTCAACTTCAACCAGCAGTTTCAGATTTTCCAGCTGCCTTATATGGTTATAGCCGCTTTCTATCGTATAAATACGTGTCGTATTTACGCTGCTATGTCCCAATATATCAGCAAGTCTGGACAAATCCTTCTCTGAATCATAGTAAGATCTGGCAAATAAATGTCGTAAATTATGGGGAAAAATTTTTTCCTGTGCGACGCCCGCTTCTACGCCCAATGCTTTCATTTCTCTCCAGATATTACTTCTGTCCAGTGCAGCTCCATTTCTTGTTATAAAAATCATACCGCTTTCTATATGCTTTTTTTGTGCATACAATATTAACATCTGAGATAACTGTCTTGTAAGGAATACTGTTCTCACTTTCCCCTTGCAATCCACTTCCGCCCGCCCTTTTACTGCAGCTTCAACCGTAATAAAAGGTAATTCCGAAACCCTGATTCCGGTCGAGCAGATCGTCTGCAGCAATAAAGACAATCTTATATCACCTTTATCCAAAGCAGTTTTCACCAATCTCCTATACTCACCCTTTGATAACTCCTTGTTTTCTGAACAAAAAGTATTGCGGCTGATTTTAAGAAATTTCACTTTACAATCCTCCCAACTGCAATAATTAAAAAAACCATTAAGCGCAGCAAGAGCCCCATTAACTGTCACAGGAGCCATCTTTTCGCGCATAACACCCTTCCACATAATCACAATTTCTTTATTAGCAGATCTTCCATTGAGATAGCGCATGAATAAGCTTAGATTATATCGGTAACTCCGAATTGTCTCTTTGCTTTTTTCACAACCGTGCAACCACGCACAATATTCACCGATCAGCGTATCTGTAACTATTCTCGCTTTACATTTACAGGCTTTATCCATATTGTCCTCCTATTATGCAATACCATATATTCAAATACGAATCGTTCCCAATTCAGGGATAAAATATTCTACATTCACAGAAAATAAAAAACAGAAATCCTCTTGAGAATAAACAAGAAGATTTCTGTCTGGCATTGAAAAGAAAACTATCAACTTTCCGTGCTGTCATTTTTTAACGAAGCTTCTTCGAACTTAATGATTCTTGTCATCGTATAATAATGTCGGACATAAAACCCAAAATTTCTCTTCTTATCTTCGCCTATTATTATACTGAAACGTAAATCAAACTAGTTGTATCATGTAATTAATATAAGGTTAATTGTATTAAATAATGTCAAAAATTACCATTTTTCATTTTAGCTTACGGATTATGCTTATTTTAAGAACCGGCTCATAACATAATTACTGAAGTCGATCCCTCTGGAAGTCAGACGATAATAACCATCTTTATACTCCATAAGCCCTTCCTCTTCCATTGCATCCAGCACCATACCGTAAACGCTCCGGATGTTGTGGCCAAAGTTGCTGACAAACCCCTGGGCCGAGACACCTTTCATGAGGCGTAGCCCCAGAAACATGTATTCTTCCATCTTTTCCTCTATCGTCAGCTGCTCAAACTCCTGCCTCAGTACTCTCTGAAATGCTTCATCCTGGTCCAGACGGGCGCTGCAATACTCATCGAGTGCAGGAGTATTGTGAAAGCGGCATCCATTCAAATAAGAGGCGGCCCCCAGACCTAAGCCCAGATACTCTACTCCTGTCCAATAGCCGATGTTATGCCTGCATTCGTATCCGCTTTTGGAAAAATTGGATATTTCATACCTTTCATATCCCTGTTCATTTAGAAATTCCTGGGTCAGGTAATACATTTCGCGCTCTGTATCCTCATCCGGTAAATCCGGCAGGGACTTAAGACTATGGCATTTTTCCATGTTTCCGTGCTCTCCATACCGGTCAAAATAAGGTGTCCCCTTTTCCACGATCAGGCTATATGCAGATATATGCTCCGGCTTCAGCATTGTCACCTTTTTTAAGGTATTCTTCCAAGATTCCAATGTCTGTCCTGGAATTGCTGAAATCAAATCCACATTTACGTTATCAAATCCGGCCATACGGACTCTTTGATAGCTTTTCAGGAATTCATCGTAAGTATGAATTCTGCCTAAATAGCGCAGCTCTTTGTCATCTGCAGACTGAAGCCCCATACTGATCCGTTTTACCCCTGCTTCTCTGTAACAGGAAAGCGCCTCGGCCGTCACCGTACCAGGATTTACCTCCATCGTGATCTCTGCACCGGGAAGAATCTCAAACGCTTCCCTTAGAGCATGAAGAACTGCAGCCATGTCTCCTATACTTAATATAGAAGGAGTGCCTCCCCCTATGAATACACTGATCACCTGGTATTCTTTGACTTTGGCACTCTGGCATTTGATTTCTTCTATTAACTTTTCTGTATAGTCCCGCTGCATCTGCTGGTTACCGGGAAAAGAAAGAAAATCGCAGTAAGCGCATTTACGCGCGCAGAACGGGATATGCACATAAATCTCAAGATTCTTTTTATTCATCATCTAATTTCAGTACGCTCATAAATGCCTTTTGCGGTATCTCTACGTTACCGACCTGGCGCATACGTTTTTTACCTTCCTTCTGCTTTTCAAGAAGTTTCTTCTTACGGGAAATATCACCGCCATAACATTTTGCCAAAACATCCTTTCTCATGGCCTTTACTGTCTCACGGGCAATGATCTTGCCGCCGATAGCCGCCTGGATTGGGATCTCGAAAAGCTGTCTGGGGATCTCATCCTTAAGCTTCTCGCACATTCTACGTCCCCTGTCATAGGCAGATAACGCATGGACAATAAAGGAAAGGGCATCCACTTCTTCCTTGTTTACCAGAATGTCCAGCTTCACAAGTTCTGATCTTTGGTAACCCTTTAATTCATAATCAAAAGACGCATAACCCTTGGAGCGGGATTTTAAGGCATCAAAGAAATCGTAAATGATCTCGTTTAAAGGAAGCTCATATCTTAAGAGTGCCCTGGTAGCTTCCATGTATTCCATGCCCAGATACACCCCCCGCCTTTCCTGGCACAGGGTCATGATGGCGCCTACAAATTCCGTGGTCACCATAATCTCAGCGCTTACAATTGGTTCTTCCATATATTCAATTTCCGTTGGATCAGGCAGGTTGGAAGGGTTCGTCAGCTCCAACTTCTCACCGTTCTTTTTATAAACATGGTAAACAACGCCGGGTGCCGTTGTTACCAGATCCAGATTATATTCCCGTTCCAGACGCTCTTGAATGACCTCCAGATGAAGGAGACCTAAAAATCCGCATCGGAAACCAAAGCCAAGGGCAAGAGAAGTCTCCGGCTCAAAGAACAGGGAAGCATCATTAAGCTGAAGCTTTTCCAAAGCATCCCGCAGATCATTATAACGGGCTCCATCCGCAGGATACAGGCCGCAGTAAACCATGGAAGTTACTTTCTTATAGCCTGAAAGAGGTACCTTGCAAGGCCGGTCCGCATTGGTAATGGTATCACCCACAGCGGTTTCTTTTACATTCTTTATGCTGGCTGTCAGATACCCCACCATACCGGCGCTTAGAGACTCGCAAGGAAGGAACTGGCCTGCGCCGAAATAGCCGACCTCCACCACCTCTTCTATTGCTCCGGTAGCCATCATGCGCACCCTGTCGCCTTTTTTTACCGTTCCCTCCTTAACACGGAAGAAAACGATGACGCCTTTATAGGAATCATAAAGAGAATCGAAAATCAGGGCTTGGAGGGGAGCCTCAGGGTCTCCCTTTGGAGCCGGGATCTTTTCAACAATCGCATCAAGGACTGCTTCCACATTTTGCCCTGTCTTTGCAGAAATTCTGGGAGCATCACGGGCTTCAATCCCGATGACATCTTCGATCTCCTCCACCACACGCTCCGGTTCCGCGCTTGGAAGGTCGATTTTATTTAATACCGGAAATACGTCAAGATTGTGATCCAGTGCCATATAGACATTAGCCAGTGTCTGAGCCTCGATTCCCTGGGAAGCATCCACAACCAGGATGGCTCCGTCACAGGCTGCAAGGCTTCTGGAAACCTCATAGTTAAAGTCCACGTGACCAGGAGTGTCAATCATGTTAAAAATGTATTCTTCGCCATTCCCGGCCTTGTAAACGGTACGGACTGCCTGGGCTTTAATGGTAATTCCCCGCTCCCGTTCCAAATCCATATTATCAAGCACCTGGGATTGCATTTCCCTGCTGGTGAGCAAACCTGTCTTCTCTATGATCCGGTCTGCAAGGGTTGACTTTCCGTGATCAATATGAGCGATAATACAAAAGTTGCGTATCTTATTCTGCTGGGCAGCTGCCATATAGTTAATTCCTCTTTTCTGATGTTTCTGGTGTTTTCCGGCCAGGCCCATCCCTAAGGGCACAATCCGCCAGATTACTATGATATCTTTAAAAATATACCATTAAAATTACCGATTGTCCACTGTGAAAGCGTTGAATTTCCTTGTAATTCCGTTGAAAAGGCAAGGAAGATTGCTTGGTTTACTATGCTTGGTAAAAATAGTAGTATCATAGTGTTACTAAAATGACATCACTTTCACTTGCAAATACAGTAACTATGTATTAGAATAATATTAAAGAAACAACCGCCCCAATACAAGGGGTTGGCCAAATACTCAGAATAGAAACTCCACCCTTTTCACTCGCCAAAGTTTACAAGGGTGGTTTTTCTATGCCCATTTCAATCTGCAATTACTTTCCTGGCACCAAAATAATGGATACCTATATTTTGCTATATGTTTAGTAAACTATACCTGACATTTAAGCGGGTTCCCTGCTTTATTGTATTATATATACAATTTTTTAATTACCTTGCAACACCATATCCAAAATTTCGGACAGAGGTTCCATGGCGTTTAACGCTTCCTGGTATGTATTGGTTTGGGCTCCTACTTCAATCAGGGCTGACCTGGCTCTCAAGTGCTGGTTATACCGAAGTCCCTTTATGTATATTTTCCGGGTCAGATTTGGAAAATAGGCTGCAGCGTCAAGCTGCATCTGTAAGCTGAAAGCAAGATTCTGGGTTCGATAAGGATTGGGAAGATACTCAATCGGCCCTTTTGGTGTCTGGCTGACCCCGTTAAAAAACATAATGGGTGCAGTGGGTTTCCCGTTGACCTGGTTCACCATATGCAGATTCTCATTTACCCCATCCCGGTGAACATCCAGTATCACCTCTATCGAAGGGTTCTTCTGGAGGATTTCTGTAATGCCATCCAGGGCATAAGTATATGCTTTGTTTCTATCCAGCTTTCCGTTTTGCAAATCGTAAACCGAAGTATCATGAATCACATTGTATCCTTTTTTGGTCAAAAGCTCCGTAAGATAGTTTCCGATTCCCACCACGGTCGCATTGGGATTATTCGGCCCGTGGTCTGAAAATTCCTCCTGGGAATGGGTATGGTAAATGAGGATCTGTGGTTTATCGTTTCCGCCCTCCAGGGTAAAATCCTTGGAAAGGAACTCATCCGCCTTCATTAAATCCCTGCCGGCCGTTGTGGAGGTATGGATACTGTAAAAATGCTGGATGAGGAAGTCATAGTCAGCCAGCTGTTCCTTGCGGTATACGGCCCCTGCTATCGGCCATAAAGTGCTGGATGCACAGGTCATGGCAGGGTCCTTCTCCGCAGTCAGTGTACTTTCTTTATCAGCTTTTGCCGCCTGGTCAGCCTCTGCTGTCTGATTTTGTTCCGGTACCTGATTGGCTGTCGTAACCCCACCAGCCGGCGGCTGCTCTGCCGGCTGTGTCTTATGGGTTCCGGCATTGATGCTTCCGTCTTCTCCGCTTTCCTCTCCGCCGTCATATAAAAGGAAACTATGTTCCTCATAAAACTTTCCGCTTTCTAAATATCCTTCATAGGCCGGGTCCATTTCTCCATGATTTGATTCCGTTTTGCCGCTGCCGCCATACCGGTAAAGTGGTGACTGACTGAAAAGGATATCACAGAGAACGTTAATCATGGATTTTTCATGGGTTCCGGACAGAATACTGTTTTGATCACTCTCAGCCCATGTTGCGGCCGGATACTGGAGCCTCCAGATATAGGAAATCCCAAAGCCGGCCCCTTCTTTCGCCCAATTTTCCACTCTATGCGGATCCGCCTTTTTTCTCACTTCTGAAACTTCTTTTATGCTGAGAAGAACGGCCAGAACCAGGCTTATGATGATCATCATTTTTCTTATATACCAGTTAATACCCTTGTTTCTTCGCCTCATAACCGCCTTCCTGCATAGATTATTCATAATATCCTATGCGGAATGCCTGCCTTTTACTACGAAACTTCCTGTCCCAAAAATGCCAGATGGATTCCTTCCGAGATGGTAAAGCTAAGTTCCTTTACCGTTTCATCAATATCCGGAGGTGTCACATACAATGGTCCGAATTCCGGTTCCAGCAATTCCCGGATTAGATCATACTGCTCATCCGAGTTCAGTTTACCGATGAAATCCCCCATTCCCTTTGTTTCCATGCTTTCAGAAAGAGCGCCGATCATGGCGGAAACCGTATCATGGACAATGGCTGCCGCCCCTACAACGGTGGGCACTCCAATGGCCATGACCGGCACGCCAAGGCTTTCCAACGTAAGGCTGTGTCTGTGATTGCCCACTCCGGATCCCGGGTGGATTCCTGTATTCGTAAGCTGAATGGTAGTTCCAAGCCGCTTTACGCTTCTCGCTGCCAGTGCATCAATGGCAATGATGAGATCCGGCTCAGTTTCTTCAATAATTCCTTTTAAAATCTCTGCACTTTCCATTCCTGTCTGAGCCATGACTCCCGGAACGATACCGCTGATAATTGGCATGGTTCTTCCCTTCCAGAAATCATCTCCGTACTGGATCTTCAAATGCCTTGTTACCTGGAGATTATTTAAAACTCTGGGGCCAAGGGAATCCGGTGTTACGGATGAATTGCCAAGCCCTGCCACCAAAACATGAAAGTTGGGTTTCCGGTAATCTTTTCCTTCAAGGAGGCGTTCGATCTGGTTTGCCAGCTCCTCCGATACTTCTCTGTGATAATCTTCGTCTTTCATGGAAAGCTCATCGGCCTCCAGGGTAATATAGGTCCCAATGGGTTTTCCCATGGCCTTTGAGCCTTTTTCGTCAAGAATTTTTACCTCAGTCATTTTTATGTGACTGTCTGATCGATGCCACTCACGCAGAGACACACCTGATATCTCACCGCCATCCCCCGGGAAACTCTCTCTTTCTTCTACTGCAAGGTCTGTACGAACTGTAAATGTGTTTTCCATTTTTTCCACCTTTCCTATTTACTGCCCATGCTTTTTGGGCATAAAGGTATTCCTTAAGGCTTTCCTCTTTATTGCCAATGTTTTTTGGCATGAAGGTTTGCCTGTTCGGCTTTCCTCTTTATTACTCATGCTTTTTGGGCATAAAGGCATGCCTGTATAGCTTTCCAGCATTTCTAAGGTATTTTCTGCAAAAATACGGGAATTATGTATTGACATCTGCGTCGAAATTCGTTAGAATACAAAGGTATGTTTACATTGAACTGTCCGTGTCCAGGCTTTGATGCAAAACAAAGAATAATCATATATCATATTATTGGAGGTGTACCGATTGGCTAACATTAAATCTGCAAAAAAGAGAATTTTAGTAAACGAAACAAAGGCTGCAAGAAATAAAGCGATCAGATCCAAAGTGAAAACATCTATCAAGAAGGTAGAGGCTGCTATCGTTGCCGGTGACAAGGCTGCTGCACAGGCAATTTTAGTAAACACTATCTCAGAGATTGATAAGGCTACTACTAAGGGCGTATATCATAAGAATACCGCTTCCAGAAAAGTATCCAGAATCTCAAAAGCTGTAAACACAATGGCTTAATTCATAGAACAGACTTTTATCCCATTCGGAATAACCCACTGAATGGGATTTTTTGTGCAGTTTTAAGGCTTTTGCAGAATAGTCTCACGCAGAACTATTTTGCAAAAGCCTTTTTATTTATAGTCAATTGGATATTCGCAATCCGCTTCGCTGCTTTATGAGGTTAAACTATTGATAAATCACAAACGCTTCATAAGGTTTCAGTTCTCCGCTTATTCTCTCCGTTGTATCATAATTGCTGATCAAAACGGTTCCTGATTCAAATTCCTCTGGTACGCTGTAATTTAACGTCCGTCCACAGAAGCTGCATACGACCAGTAGCTTCCTGTCTCCCAAGGTCCTTACATAGGCATAGATATCAGGATCATCGGGAAGCAGCAGCTCGTAACTGCCATAAACGATGATCTCATATTCATGGCGCAGAGCGATCAATTGTTTATAATAATGGAATACTGAAGTCTTTCGTTCCACCTGTTCTTTTGCATTGATACTTTCATAATTGGGATTTACCATGATCCACGGGGTGGCTTCTGAAAATCCGGCATTCACACTTGTATCCCACTGCATGGGGGTCCTCGCATTGTCCCGGCTCTTATACCTTAAAAACTTCATCATCTCCTCTTGGTTGAAAATTCCTTTTTCTGTCAGCTCATAGTAGGCATTTATGCTGTCCAGATCCCGAAAATCCTGGATGGATTCAAAGGGGACATTGGTCATTCCCAGTTCCTCTCCCTGATACACATAGGGAGTTCCCTGCATCATATGGAGGCAGGTGGCAAGCATCTTGGCTGAACGTTCCCGGTATTCCTCACAGTCGTTTCCAAAACGTGAAACAACTCTTGGCTGGTCATGATTATCCCAGAACAGGCTGTTCCATGCTGTTCCCTCAAGCCCTTTCTGCCATTTTGTCATAATGGCTTTAAGATCCGGAAGATGCAGCTTCTTATCCGTCCATTTGTTGTCAGGATCCCCATCCACATCCATATGTTCAAACTGGAATACCATGTTAAGTTCACTTCCATCAGAGGAGGCGTATCTGGCCGCTTCCGAAAGAGTCACACCGGAGCACTCTCCTACCGTCATGATATCGTAGCCGGATAAAACCTCCCGGTTCATTTCCTTTAAATATTCGTGAACATTTGGTCCATTGGCAGAAACATTAAAGCTGGCATATCCATTGATCATGGCCGGACCGTCGGGAAGCCCTTCCCGCTTGGAAATCAGGCTGATCACATCCATGCGGAATCCGTCAATGCCCTTATCCAGCCACCATCTCATCATATCGTAAACCTCTGTCCGGACTTTCCCGTTATCCCAATTTAAGTCAGGTTGTTTTCCGGAAAAAAGATGAAGGAAGTACTGGTCAGTTTCCTTATCATATTTCCATGCAGGTCCGGAAAAGCAGGATCCCCAGTTATTGGGTTCTTTTCCGTCTTTTCCATCTCTCCATATGTAATAATCCCGGTAAGGATTATCCTTTGATTTTCTGCTTTCTAAAAACCAAGGATGCTCATCTGAGGTGTGGTTTACCACAAGATCCATAACCAGTTTGATTCCCCGCTTATGCATCTCTTCTAAAAGTCTGTCAAAGTCCTCCATGGTACCAAATTCCTTCATGATGTCACGGTAATCACGGATATCATAACCATTGTCATCGTTTGGCGAATCGTACACAGGAGACAGCCAGACCACATCGATTCCCAGTTCCTTTAAATAGTCCAGCTTGCTTATGATCCCCCCTATATCGCCGATCCCATCCCCATTGCTGTCACAGAAGCTTCTGGGGTAGATTTGATATACTACAGATTCTTTCCACCAAATTTTCATAGTCCTCTCCTTTCTAATCCAATACATAATCACGCAGCAAAATAAGAAACACACTGGCTGTCCAGGTAAAGCCGTGATCCCTCAGGCCCCGCCCGTCCAGTGCACTGTAATTTTCATAAAATCCATTTTCAGCACAAAGTCTGCAGAAACGTTCTGCATAAAAACGTGCCTCTTTCTGTCTGCCGCACTGTTTTAAAGCATCTGCCATAATCATGACAGCGGCTGGCCAGACCGCTCCCCGCCAGTATCCGTCTTCTTCAAACAGCATACTGCCCAAAGACTCTGATGCAAACCCCCAGGAACCGGCCAGGTGGCCTCTCTCTAAAAGCTCTGAAATCAGATTTTCCCGAAGTTTCTCCGGAAGGCGTTCCCCAAGAATCAGGGGAAGATATAAAATCAGGGAATCAGAAGTGACCACTTCCATCTCAGGGATTTTCACCGCTTCAAACCGGCCTTCTTTCACAAAATAGGCCAGCAGCTTAGTGAACAGATTTTCCCCCTTTTCCTTCCACGCTTCAGCCTCCGACAGCCAACCAAGCTGCCTTGCCGTATGCTCCAGAAACTCCATCTGCAATACCAGCCAGGCCGATAAATCCGGGGACTGGACCGGTAAGCCCAGACGGAAAACAGTGGCATTATCCCAGCCGGAATCATTGCCATGCTGGTAGGTTGGGATGCCGTTTTCCTCCACCCTGTAAGTCAGCCACCAATCGGTAAAGGAGGCAGCAGAACGGTACAGCCTCTCCTTTACTTCCCTGCCCGGATCATGGATCTGAAACATCTTCTTTAGAATAAATCCCTGAACCGGAGGCTTTACAAAGGAACGTATGATCGTCCTCGCCTGGTATGCATCGGGGTATGCGCCATACTCATCCTGTTGATCCGCCATGGCTAAAAACTGTCCGTATGCCAGCTCCGGATGGGACGAGACCAGGGCAAGGCCGTTAAAAGCAT
>DEYX01000264.1:0-2253 GCA_002365025.1 Hungatella sp. UBA3147
TGCCGTCAGGAATCGATACCATGACCGTTTTTGTCCATCAGTCAGAATTTGAAGATTATGAGCAGTCTGTCATTGCAGGGATTCACAGGGCCGTAGAACCAGATTTCCTTGAGATGGAATCAGACCTTGCGCTGGTGGCTGTGGTAGGCCGTGGCATGAAGGCGACCAGAGGGACTGCCGGAAGAATCTTTTCGGCCCTTGCCCATTCCAGGGTAAACGTAAAAATGATTGACCAGGGATCAAGTGAACTCAACATCATCATTGGTGTAAAAAACGCTGATTTTGAGGAAGCGATCAAGGCAATTTATGATATATTTATCACGACTGAGGTTTAAGACAGAAAGACAGGCTGAAAGGAAGTACCTGACAGCCTGTCTTTTTTCTTGTGCGCCTTAAGAGCATTGCTGAAAGCCAAGGGTGCTGTCTGAGGTCACCAATTGATGCACCAGTGGAATGAATGATATTGACACCAGGGGATATCATAAAAAAGGAAGGGATTAAGGTGAGCGGACGATATGAAATTTGATGTTTATAAACTGGCGGATAAATACAAGCTGACAGATACGGAAACCCAGATATTAAATTATATTCTGGAAAATAATCAACAGGTACTTCATATGGCAGTGCGTGAAGTTGCAAATCAAAATTTTGTATCTGCGGCAACGATCATCAAATTATCAAAAAAAATGGGATATACCGGATATACCGATATGATATACCGTCTTAATTTTATGATTACGAGTCATAGGAAAAATAGAGAAAGACTGTCAGATATTACCAGCTTTATCAGTGATATACCAGATGAATTACTAAATGATTTTATGGGTCAGTTAAAAAAACACAGAAATGATATTATTTTAGTTTCTGCTACCGGATTTTCCTCACCACTGGCAGAATATATAGAGCGTAAGCTATTGGTAACCGGTTTCCGGGTTATTAAGACCAATGCCTATGCAGTATATGATAAAAACCGTCTTGGCGCATCACTTGTTATCGTGGTTTCCAAGAGCGGGGAAACAGATACCATTGCAAAGCTTGTTGATTACGCAAATGAAAATCAGGTGGATATCCTATCCTTTACAGGAGAGCAGAGCAATTATATTGGCCGTACGTCTACCGTCAATATTCCGATTCTGGATGATAAGACGCTGGATGACCGGAATCTGCAGTCCAATTATTTTTATGCAAGGGTGATTGTGGTATTTGAATATTTAATGAGCCAGGTGTTAGAAGAACTAAATGAGTGCCATTAAAGACGCCCATTGCTGAAAAATAAAGGAAGAAAGCCGTTTCCGGCTCTCTTCCTTTCAATTACCTGATCAGATACATTCTGGCTTCATATGGCCTGAGCACATCTGCAAGGCCTTCATCCGTATAAGAGCTGATTAACTTCTTTTTCTCACCGTCAAGCTCTTTCGGCAGCTGCAAATGAACTGTTTTATCGTAAAAATTACAAATTACAAGCAAAGTAGTCTCTTCCAGTGTACGGGTATAGGCAAATACATCGGGATCCTCCGGCATCAGAAGCCGGTATTTCCCATCTACGAATACGTCGTAGGTCTTTCTTAATTCAATTAACTTCTGGTAAAGGTGAAAAATAGAGTTTTCATCTGCCATTGCGGCCTCTGCATTAATTTCCGGATAGTTTGGATTCACCTTGATCCAGGGAGTTCCATCTGTAAATCCAGCTTCTCTGCCATTATTCCACTGCATCGGTGTTCTGGCATTATCCCTGCCTTTTGCATAGATAGACTCCATGACGTCCGCTTCTTTATATCCGGCCCCGGTTCTTTCCCTATGGATATTTAACGTTTCAATATCCCGGTAGTCTTCCATATCATATCTTACATTGGTCATTCCAAGTTCTTCGCCCTGGTAGATATAGGGAGTGCCCTGCATTCCATGTAGGAGGATTGCAAACATTTTGGCAGATTCTATTCGATATTCCTTATCATTTCCCCAGCGGGATACAATTCTCGGCAGATCATGGTTGTTCCAGAACAGGCTGTTCCAGCCTTTGCAGTAAAGGGATTCCTGCCAGGTGGATAAAGCACGCTTTAATTCCAGGAATGGAAGAGGGGCTAAGTCCCATTTTTCTCCGCCCATTTTCTGGTCAAGGCAGATATGCTCAAACTGGAATACCATGGAAAGCTCACTGCCATCCGGATTGCTGTAACGAACGGCATTTTCCGGATTTGCACTCCATGCCTCCCCCACGGTGACTAAATCTCCTTTCTGAAAGGTCTCCCTGCT
>DEYX01000264.1:2433-16231 GCA_002365025.1 Hungatella sp. UBA3147
TTCATGGAGCTTTGGCCCATCCGCTGTGATCATCCGGTCAGGCTCCTTAGCAACCAAATCGATGACATCCAGCCTGAACCCGCCGATTCCTTTCTCCATCCACCAAAGGATCATATCCTGTATCTCCCGGCGTACTTTTTGGTTATCCCAGTTTAAATCCGGCTGTTTCACTGAAAACTGATGGAAATAGTATTGCCCAAGTTCCGGAACCCACTCCCAGGCGGAGCCTCCAAAAGCGGCTCTTAGTTCATTTGGAGCAGTTCCTTCCACGCCATCCCTCCACACATAATAATCATGATAGGGATTATCCTTACTTTTTATCGCTTCCTTAAACCATGGATGCTCATCGGAAGAATGGTTTAAAACAAGGTCCATGATAATCCGGATCCCACGGCTGCCTGCTTTTTCAATCAATTCTTCCATGTCATCTAAATTCCCGAACATTGGATCAATGTCCTGATAATTGGATATATCATAACCATTGTCATCCTGTGGGGAACAATAGACCGGGGAGAGCCAGAGAGCATCTGCCCCAAGTTCTTTCAAATAATCAAGTCTGGAGATAATCCCTTGAAGATCTCCGATCCCATCCCCGTTGCTGTCCTGGAAGCTTCTGGGGTAAATCTGATATATAACCGCTTGTTTCCACCATTTTCTGTCCATATTCATTTTCCTTCCGTTAAGCTTTTACAGAACCGCTAGTTACTCCTGCGATGATCCATTTCTGGCAAAAAACATATACCGCTAAAACTGGCAGCAGCACCATTAAATACGAGGCAAAGGCAAGGTTATACTGCGTGGAGAACTGGCCTTTAAACACATACTGGGCCAACTGCAAGGTTTGCTGGCTTGCGTCGCTCAGCAAAACCAGGGGCATTAAGAAGTCATTCCAGGTCCACATAAAGGACAGGATTGCCACTGTAGCGCTCATGGGCTTAAGAAGAGGAAATATAATGCGCCAAAAGGTCTGGAACGTATCCGCCCCATCGATCCTCGCCGCCTCCTCTAATGCCACAGGCAGTGATTTGATGTAACCTGAATAAAGAAACGTATTCATGGGCAGCCCGAATATAATATAAATTAATGTGATGCCATAGATGTTATCCAAGTGAAAGGCTGAGGCCTGTTTTACAAGGGGAAGCATAATCACATTAAAAGGGATAAACATGGCGCTGATAAAATAATAATACATGAGATTGAAAAATCTGCTTTTATCCTTATTCCGTATAATGGCATAAGCCGCCATGGAATTGGTCAGGATGGTAAACACCAGATTGATGCTTGTGATAAAAAACGTGTTTAAGAACTTTCTGGGATAGTCGGTAAGCACCCATGCCCTGGAAAAATTCTCTAAGTGCAGGGAAGTGGGAAGTGCCAGTACATGTTCCATGTCCGACGGTGATTTCAGGGCTATTACCACCGTAATATAAAGGGGGCCAAAGATAACGAAAACAGCGATTGCTGACAGAAGGATTGTCAGGAGCCAATTGGTCTTTTCTTTCTCTTTCATCAGTTTATTTTCGCCTCCCTTTTTTCTAAAATCTTTAGCTGGAATACGGAAATTGACGCCACAACCAAGAATAAAATAACGGCATTGGCTGACTGGTAAGCAAACTGTCCGCCGTCAAATCCCCGCTTATAGATCAACATGGAGATCGTAGTGGTCGCAGTTCCGGGCCCTCCCCCTGTCATTGCCATAATCTGGTCAAATGCCATAAGAAAACTCTTAACACTTAATACCATATTGATGGTAAAAAAAGGAGCGATCAGCGGAAATGTGATCTTGATAAACCGCTGGAGGCCTACGGCACCGTCAACGGATGCCGCGTCATAGATATCCTTATCCACCGTCTGAAGGCCGGAGAGATAGATCATGGTGTTAAAGGCCATGGATTGCCAGACAGTAACGAATAAAACCCCCAGCCATGCTTTGCTGGTACCAAGGATATTGACACTCAGTCCATCGATACCCGCTAATTTTCCAAATCCCGGAATGATATTTCCGAAGATAAAGTTAAATACAAAACCGATGATCAGAGTACCCAGCATATATGGCAGGAAATACAGCGCCTTTAAAAAATTCTTTCCCCGGATTTTCCCATTGAGTCCGCATGCCAGCGCTAGACTTAATACGTTGACAAGGACAGTGGCGGAAAGTGCAAACTGAAAGGTAAAGCCATAGGCCTGCTTTATGGAAGGATCCTTAAAAAACTGCAGAAAGTTTTTAAAACCGATAAATTCCCAGTTCCCATAGCCCTTCCAGTTGGTAAAGCTGTAAAAGATACCTTTTAGAAAGGGAACCGTATGGAGTAAAAAGAACAGTGCTGCCACGGGAACTACCATAAGATAGAACGCTGGACTGATATGGTTACTTCTATGTTTATTCAATTCCTTATCCTCCTTTTACCAGGCTTAACGGGTATTGAGGATATCATATTGTTCATCGCACTTTTTCAGTATTGCAGCTATGTTCTCGCTTTCATCCATACCATTTGCCTTGTTTAAGAAAAACTCGGATAAAATAGCGGACAGATTATAACCGTTGGGATAATAATGGTCTACAAAATCCGTAACCTTTCCATCTGCAATATCCTTTGCCAGTCCGGCCACTGAAGCATCCTCCTGTACAACGCCTTCCACCGGAGAAAATGCAAACTGCTCGTTTATGTAAAGCTGACTGTTTTCCGGTTCCAACATAAATGCCACAAAACGCTTGGCAGCTTCCGGGTTCTTGCATTGGTTTGTCACCATAAGCATGACATCGATTCCGGATACAACCTTGTTTTTACTTTTATCATTGGTTGCCGGATAAGCAAACATATCAAGATTGATGGATTCATTGGTTTTTTTGATCTCAGGTACGGTCCACACGCCGTTAATCAGCATCGCGGCTTCTCCATTTGCAAAGCTGCGGTTTCCGTCATCATAGGAAGTTCCCATAAAATCTGCCTGGGCATAATTCACCAGCTTGCTGTACTTTTCCAAAACTTCTTCATGAGTGCCAAGGAAAGTGGTGGTTCCTTCTTTCTTCGCCTCTAAAAAGCCTTCGGGCTGTGTTGCCGGCGCCAGAGAATTCCAGGAAGGTAGGATGGTCCAGCTATCCTTAAAGCTTAATTCAAAGGGCTGGATGCCTGCTGCGGACAGCTTTTCGCATACGTCAATGAGCTCATCCCAGGTCTCCGGAATCGTTACACCTGCTTTTTTAAACAGATCTGCATTATAGATAATTCCGGATGCATTGGCAGCAAACGGGATGCCGTATGCTTTTTCTGCTTTATCTCCATTGATATCATAGACCATCTGCATATAAGAATCGTTTATGGTCTTTAAAACATCCTGGTCACTTAAGTCCAATAAGATCCCTGCTTCTGTTAGTTCCGTATAGATGTTATCGCCGCCATAGGCAATGATATCCGGCAGATCATCCTTGGTCATCCTGGTTTTTAATACAGTTCCAGCATCTGCCGGGGAATTTAAGGTAACCTGGACATCGGTATTTAGATTGTTGAATTTGTCCACGAGCTTTTGCATGGTTGATACATTTTCCATCTTTGATGAGAAAAACTCCAGGTGTGCGACTCCCGAATCGGAACTCTTGCCTGAGGTTTTACCTGATTCACTGCATCCTGCAGCAAGCATCGCTGCCAGAGAGCAGGTCAAACCAACTGCCAACATTTTTTTCATTTTCATATACATCTTCCTCGCCCTTTCTGTTTCCTGTTATTTGGTGGTTCCATTATACAGAACAAATTGTGGCCACCTATATAAGGTATCTGAGATGTTTCGTAAAACATTTTTTACCTTTTTTCTACCTGGGCGCGATATTGCTCGGGAGTCATCTGATAAAGGCGCTTGAAGGTGTGGATAAAATAGGAGGTATCATTATAGCCTACATAATCGGCGATTTCGCTTATCTTAAAAACTGTATTTTTTAAAAGCTCCTTTGCCCGTTCCATGCGGTAGGTAATTAAGTATTTGGAAAAATTCATCCCTGTTTCTGATTTAAACAGACGGCTTAAATAACTGGAATTCATAAAATACTTATGGGCTGCCAGTTCATTTAAGGAAATCTCGTACCGGAAGTTAAGGGATACGTAATTCTTAATCTCTTCGATGATGCTTCCTTTTTCTTCCTGGGAGCCGCAGGTGTTTTCCAGAATTTTAAACATATACCGCTCAAGCTCTTCCATGGTACGGAACTGATAAAGATCTGATTTGAAGGAAAACAGAAGATACCGGTTTACCTCTTCTGATTCAGAAGAAGCTTCCCTGTTACAATAGGCTCTGCTGATTACGGAAAAAATCTGCATGATACCGCTATATAAGGAATATACATTTAAGCTTCCCTCCTTGCATTTTTTAAAAAACTGACGGAGAGCCGCATCTGCCTGCTGGTAGCTTCCCTTCATCACACTTTCGTAGATCGACAGCTCCTCCTGCTGTGTCAGGATCTGTTCCATGGAAAGCTCCGGTTCATATTCAAACACTCTGGTCTTTTCATCAAGCAGTCTTCCGTTGATGGCATAAACGCAGTCCCGGTATGCGTCACCCAAAAGTTCTTCCCCATGATAAACCCTGCTTATGCCACAGGTGATTTCTATTTCCTTATGGGATAGTTCCTGCTTCAGACGGAGTAAAAGCTTTTGATCCCACAGAGTCTCCTGCCCGTCAAACTTCATGGCGATCACCTCATCCGGCTGCTGGAAATAAAAGACCTGGATATTGGCGTGGTCTGATGCGGATTCTAAGAATGCTGCCAACATCTTTGCCTCCTCCCGGTTCATACGCTGTTTCCCCTGCAATAAGAGCATCTGGTAGGAGCGTTCCTTTAGCTGTCCGCCGCACAGGTCACGGAAGGTATCCATCAGGGCCCGGTTTGCCAGAATGCCGGAGATATTCACATATTGTAGGGATTCCTGCAAAAGCCTGCGGTCCACCTGTTTTTCTAAAAGCTTTTTCTTCTTTTCTCTGGCTTCTGTAATATCCCGTATGGCCTTTTCCAGTTCCTCGGGTTTTACTGGTTTGGTAAGGTAATACCTGACGCCATATTTCATCGCTTCCTTGGCGTAATTAAAATCCGAATAGCCGCTTACGATAACCACATCCGTTGCGGGGCAGTGTTCTTCCACATATTTTGCGAGGGACAGCCCGTCCATTTCCGGCATGCGGATATCGGTTATCACAAGGTCTGCGTCCTTGGCGGCAAGATAATCTGCCGCCTGTTTCCCGGTTTCTGCTTCCAGACATACGGTGATATCCAGATCAATCTTAGTTAATAGTTTAACGAGCATTTTTTTTGCGTAATATTCATCTTCCGCAATGATGACCTTCATTCTACCCCTCCTTCGTTCTCTTGATCCGCATGTGAATGCAGGTAAAGCTTCCGTACCGGCTTTCCACCACAATTCCGCAATCTTCTCCATAAAAGTTTTTAAGCCTTGCATTTACATTGGCTAATCCGATGCCTGTTCCATCCTCTCCCAGCAGGGTGTTGGCTTTTGTATTCCATAATGCATGGTTTAATTCATCCACCTTTTCTTTTGGCATACCGCACCCGTCATCGTATACGGAAATCAAAAGATAGTCTTCCGAGTCCGGTGATACGGAGATCTTTAAAAAGTCCTGGTCCCGTTTCCTCTTAAACGCATGTTGTATGGAGTTTTCCACAATGGGCTGCAGGATGAATTTAATAACCCCATTATCTTCGTATTCTCCGGGGATATCATACTTCACTGCAAAGCGCCCGGGGAACCGGATGGACTGGATTCGGATATAGTTCTTTAGCTGAATCACTTCATCCTTTACGGTTACAAAATCAGTCCCTTTTATGTTATAGCGGAACATATCCGACAAACTTTCTGTAATGGCTGGGATTTCTTCAATTTCTTCCAGCCTGGCAATGGCTGTAACCGTGTTCAGCGCATTATACAAAAAATGGGGATTGATCTGGAACTGAAGCATTTTAAGCTCTGCCTGCTTTTGATTGATCTGCATAATATACAGTTTGGTAATGCTGTCATTGATCCTCTTTCCCATTTCATTATAGATTTCAATTAAGTTTCCGATTTCATCCTCCCTGGGCTCTAATCCTGTTAAAAGCTTTACTTCTCCCTGCCTTGCCTGGTTCATGGTTTCTGCCAGTGCTTTGATCGGCCGGCTGACCTGCCTGGATAATATAAGGCTTAAGATCCCGGCTGCAGTCAGGATAAGCATCACCCATGCCATGACATTCAGCATGCTTTCCATGCTGGTGTTAATCAGCAGGTGCTTTGGGATATACTGTACCAGATACCAGCCGGTAGATTCATTTTTTAAAACAGCGCCTATGCAGAGGGTACCATTTAGAGAAAGCTCCCCTGATCCCTTTCCTGAGGCCTCAATCTGCTCCAGATGAGGAAAGGCCTCCTGCTTTTCCTTTTCTGAAAGGTCGGTCTCCAGATTGATGTGGGCGTTTCTGGAATTATAGATGACCTGATCTTTGTATACAATAGCAAAGGAAGATGCCAGACCGTCGGCTGCATCTGTGGAATTAAAATCTTTTGCAATGGATCCAAAATCCAAGTCTGCCAGCAGATATCCATAGGTTTTATACTCGCCGATATCCGAAAGCTGGTGGTATACCGTTACCAGGGAATAGCCGGTATTGCCTATTTTCTGGGGATAAGGGATTGTATAGTATTTCTGGCTCTTTGTTTTCCAATCAACACTTTCGATGTTCTTCCATGCATTTTTTATATAATCCTCTGATATATTATTTATGCTGCAATAGGTGTCTCCTGCAAATGTCAGGATGGTTGTCCTTTGTACATGGGGATTGATGACTGTAAGCATTTTTAGAACAGTCTGCATATAATAGTCTCTTTCATAACGGTCTTTGGGGGACATGTTACTGGACTTTTCATGGAGAATGACATTGATCTTGGGATCGATGAGATGAAGAAGATTTAAGGAGCTGTTATTTCCCATGGCAATATCTAAGTTCATGTTTTTCTGCTGGTTCGACTGTTTCATGTATTCGATGTTGTAGGTAAGGGCAGAAGAGACCCCCTGAATATAGCAGATGGCAAAAATAACCACGGTAAACAGCAGTAAGAGCAAATAGGTAAGCAGTATTTTGGACTGAAAAGATAATCTTCGGAATCGTTTGAGCATAGTATTCCTCCTGGCATTCTGGCTTGGGTTATGTTACTAAGTGTACTATAAACATAACTTCTTGACCAGTATGCTTTTGCTTGAATCCCTTTCCCTTCCTGTGTTATGATACGTGTAACATACCGTATGTTTAACCGAATCAGGCAGGGGAGCGGATTGCCAGATCCGCCTGACGAAAAGGCATAAAAACGGCCGGGAAATGAGGATAATCATGAATCCAGAGACAAAATCCAAATTAAAAGAGGGACGTCCCCATGGTACCAGTTCTTTTCCCTGTGGGATCTACCGGACACAATCAGCGCAAAAAGGCATATTAGTAAAGCACCACTGGCACGAGGAAATTGAAATGATCCACTTCCTTAAGGGACATTTTCGCTTATTAGTCAACATGGAGTCCTATGAAATTACAGATGAATGTATTTATTTTATCAATCCGGGGGAGCTTCATGGAATCATCAGTGAATCCAAAAGCTTAAAAGAGGAACATGCCATCGTGTTCCAGCCGGGTCTTTTAAGCTTCGACTCTTATGATTCCGCTCAGATGTACTTAATCAATCCTCTAAAAAACAATAAACTTTCCTTTCCCAGATGCCTTCAGCCAGATCATCCGTCTTATGCTTCTATTCTGGAGTGCTTTATGAATGTGACCGATTCTTTCGGCGGAGAGGAAGGCTTAGAGCAGGAGGAAGACGTTTTTGAAGCTGTGATCACCCAGCTTCAGATCAAAGCCTCCCTTCTTAAAATGCTTGCCACTTTGTACCAGTTCCGCCTGTATTCCGATTCCCACCGCAACACGGATACGCGGGTAGAACTGATCAAAGCCTCTATTACCTTTATCAGGAACCATTATAGGGAAAAGATTTATATCCGTGACCTTGCTTCCCTTGCCAATATGAACGAACAGTACTTCTGCCGCTTTTTTAAAAAGGCCCTAGGCAGGACTCCCACCGAATACATCAATGATTACCGGATCCGGAAGGCAATTACTTTGCTGGAGACAACCGATCTGCCGGTCATGAACATATGTCTGGATTCCGGGTTTTTTAACCTTGGAAATTTTTTAAAAATATTCCGGAAGTATACCGGAACGACTCCCTTGCAATATCGGAAAGAAAAGTCAAAATAGTGTATTTTTTAATCATAGAAGTGTAAGACAAATCTTGTTCTGAGAGGTAGAATGAAGCTACTACTGAAAAGAGAGGTTGACATACGATGACTAAGAAATGGTGGCATGATAAAACAGCTTATCAGATTTATCCAAAGAGCTTTCTGGATACCAATGGGGACGGTATTGGAGACTTAAAAGGGATTATCAGTAAATTGGATTATTTGAGGGACTTAGGTGTGGATATCCTGTGGCTTTCCCCGATTTACGTTTCCCCTTTTGCAGATCAGGGATATGACATTGCCGATTATTACAACATAGACCCCAGGTTCGGGACCATGGAGGATATGGAGGAACTCATTGAAAAAGCGAAAGAACGAGAGATGTATATCGTCATGGATCTGGTCGTTAACCATTGCTCCGACGAACATGAATGGTTTAAAAAGGCGTGTGCCGATCCGGATGGTGAATATGGAAACTACTTTTATATCCGTGAGAAAAAAGATGGCAATTCACCGACCAACTGGCGTTCCTACTTTGGGAATTCTGTCTGGAGCGATATTCCCGGTACCAATAAGCAGTATCTCCACTCGTTCCATAAGAAACAGCCGGACTTAAACTGGGAAAATGAAGCAGTCCAGGAGGAAGTCTATAAAAATATCAATTGGTGGCTGGATAAAGGATTGGGCGGTTTCCGGATCGATGCAATCATTAATATAAAAAAGGCCCTTCCCTTTCAGGATTATGAACCGGACCGGGCGGATGGTTTATGCAGCATCCAGGAGATGCTGTCCCGCGCCAATGGAGTCGGTGAGTTTTTAGGCGAAATGCGTGACCGCTGCTTTAAACCTCATGATGCCTTTACCGTTGGGGAGGTCTTTGATGAAAAGCCGGAAGAATTAGAATCCTTTATCGGTGAAAATGGTTACTTTTCCAGCAAATTTGATTTTAATGAAACCATATTCGGAGGAAGCGAAAAGGGCTGGTATGATGCAAAAGCGATCACTCCGGAAGATTATAAGCGTTGCTGCTTTGCCGCCCAAAGGCATGTGGGAACAACCGGATTTTTATCCAATATCATTGAAAACCATGATGAGCCAAGAGGGGTCAGCCATTACCTTCCGGAAGGAGAATGCAGCCTGGAAGCCAAAAAGATGCTTGGCGGCTTAAACTTTATGCTCCGGGGAATCCCCTTTATTTATCAGGGGCAGGAAATCGGTATGGAAAATACTGTTTTTTCCAGCATAGATGAAGTGGATGATATTGCCACCCTTGACCAGTATAAGACCGCCCTGGAGGCAGGGTACTCACCGGAAGAGGCGCTTAACATGGTAAGCCGCTACAGCAGGGATAATGCAAGAACCCCCATGCAGTGGGATGCATCGGCCAATTCAGGCTTTTCGGAAGGATCTCCATGGCTGAAGGTAAACCCTAATTATAGAGATATTAATGTGGCTGACCAGATGACCGATGATCATTCAGTTTTCATGTTCTATAAAAAACTGATCCAGTTAAGGAAACATCCCAAGTGGAAGGAAACCATAATCTATGGAACCCTGGAACCTGTTCTTGAGGATGAAAAGAATATTATGGCTTACTACCGGAAAGGGCCGGAAACACTTCTTATCATTGGAAATTTTCAAAAGGATGCGCAGGAAGTACCTCTTCCCCGGATGCCAAAGACCGTTTTAATCAATAACTATGAGGAAGTATCTTTTGACGAGACCAGGATTCATTTAAAGGGCTGGCAGTTCCTTGTGGTAGAAATTTAACAAAAAACTATGATGGAATCCCTGATTTTATAAGTGATTTGCAGGGAATAATAGATATAAAAGAGGATAGCGTTAACACTCATTTCATGAAAGGAATTGAGTGTTAACACTTTTTTTTATGCCTTTTACTCGATCTGGCATCAAAATATATCATGAATATAAGTAAATATGTTCACTATATGGTCAACATGTTGTGAATAACGTTTAAAATATTTTGATTTGTATTCAAGTATGATAAAATCCCACCACAAGGTAATTACCAGTGTAAACAACTATATATGGAGGAATAAGAGATGAGGGATAAAGTAGTAAAATCCATGCAAAGCTTTTCCAAAGCGATGATTGGACCAGTGTTATTTTTACCTGTCGTAGGTATGATGATTGCTTTAACAGCGATCATGACCAATACTGCATTTGTTTCAGAAGGTGGACTGATGTGGACGGTAGGCAAATTTTTTAACAGTATGCTGAATTCCATAATGGGGAATTTAAGTATTTTATTTTGTGTGGGAATTGCAAATGGTATGGTAAAAAAGAAAAAGGCAGATGCATCATTCGTAGCGCTGATGTCATACATCATGTTCTTAGGAGCCAACAGCAAGTGGCTGGAACTGTCAGGAAAGATGGTGGAAGGGGCAACTGCCGGTGCCTTATATGGTACGGGCCAGACCATTCAGTTAGGCTTCCATGTAACAGATATGGGCGTGTTTCTTGGTATGATCATCGGTGTTCTGGTGGCCCTGGTTCATAACAAACACTGTGATACCGAGTTCAAGGGCGGATTCGCTCCTTATGGCAACAGCAAGCTTGTTTACATGATCATGATCCCGGTGATTGCAGTATTAAGCATTGGCGTGACTTATGTGTGGCCGGGAGTTGCAAATGGAATATCTGCTCTGACCGGATTTATGAGTACTGCGGGAGCAGCAGGTGTATTTGTATACGGATTCTTAAACCGGTTCCTGATCCCTACCGGTCTGCATCACTTAATCTGGTCACCGTTCCTTTATTCGGCGGTTGGCGGGCAGGCGGTAATCGGCGGTGAAAACGTGATTGGTGCAAAGCCGATCTTCCTGGCACTGTTAAGTGATCCGACAGCCGGAATGATGCCGGATACCAGCCGTTTCCTGACCTATGGCCTGATGAAGACATTTGGTATCATCGGTGTGGCACTGGCTTTCTATGTAACAGCCAGGAAAGCGAAAAAGGCGAATTTAAAGGCTCAGATGATCCCGGCTACTTTAACTGCTGTGATCGCCGGAATTACGGAACCCCTGGAATTTACCTTTATTTTTGCAGCTCCATTACTATGGCTGGTATATTCCGTTCTGGATGGCTTTTTTCAGATGGTAGTTTATTTGATCGGCGTCCGTGTCTGTGCCACCAATGGAATCCTGGATTTCCTCGTATTAAATCTTCCGGCAGGAATCGGCAGAACCTTATGGCCTTTGTATGTACTGGCCGGCCTTATTGAGATCGTTGTGATTTTCGTTGTCTTTAAGTTTATGATTGAAAAGCTGAACTTAAAGACTCCGGGACGCGAGGATGATGGTACGGATATGTCTTTGGATTTAAATGCCAATGCAGCAGCAGTAAAGAAAGAATTAAAGGCTAAACAGTCCGGAACCGGAGAGACAGAGGAAGACCGGTTGAACCTTGGCAGGATCATAGTAGAAGCATTAGGCGGGAAAGAAAATATTTTAAGTCTGGAAAACTGCTTTTCCAGGTTAAGAGTAGAAGTTGCAGACAATTCAAGGATTGATGAAGAGGCATTAAAGGGCACCGGAGCAGCCGGTATTATGAAAAAGGGAAATGATGTCCAGGTAGTATACGGCCTTAGCGTCTCTAAAATGAGAACCTTGGTGGATGATGCGTTAGAGAAGATGGAATCATAAAAATAGGAGGAATCACTATGAACAGAACGTTTAAATTAGTCATTGTAGGCGGCGGAAGTACTTATACGCCGGGAATAGTCAAGAGCCTTCTGGACCAGAAGGATCAATTTAAACTTTCCGAATTAAGACTTTATGATAATTTCAAAGAACGCCAGGACAAAGTTGGAGTTTTGGTGAAAAAGGTTATCGAGATGTTTGATCCGGAAGTGAAATTGGTTCTTACAACAGATCCAAAGGAAGCGTTTACGGATGCAGATTTTATCTTTGCCCAGATGAGGGTCGGATTATACCATATGAGAGAGCTAGATGAGAAGATCCCTTTAAAATATGGTGTAGTGGGCCAGGAAACCTGCGGACCCGGCGGCCTTGCCTATGGTTTAAGAACCATTTATCCGATGGTAGAAGTCATCGATTATTGTGAAAAATATGCGAGCAAGGACTACTGGATCGTAAATTATTCCAATCCGGCGGCCATTGTCGCAAAAGCAATGCATAAACTACGGCCAAATGCCAGAATCTTAAATATCTGTGATATGCCGGTTGCGATCATGAGAAACATGGCTAACATTTTGGATTGTGACAGAAAAGACATTGTGCCGGATTACTTTGGACTGAATCATTTTGGTTGGTTTACAAAAATCCGCGTTGGGGAAGAGGACCGGACGGAAGAATTAAAGGCTTATGTAAGAGAACATGGCTATATGCCTCCGGATGACAGAAGTGAAGTACGGCATAATGATGCATCCTGGAAACATACCTTTGACAATGCAAAGAATTTAATGAGAATGTTCCCGGATTATCTGCCCAATACCTACATGCAGTACTATTTGTTAGGGGAAGAGATTGTAAAACATTCCGATAAGAACTATACAAGAGCCAATGAAGTTATGGATGGAAGGGAAAAGCGGATTTTCCAGGCAGCAGAACAGTATGAAACAACCGGAGAAATTGATATGACTCCATTCTTTACCGGCGTTCATGGGGAATTTATCGTGGAAGTAGCGATGAGCCTGGCATTTAATTTAAAGAAACGTCATCTGGTCATGGTCATGAACAATGGTGCTGTTAAAAATTTACCAGACGATGCCATGGTAGAAATTCCTTGCTATATTACTAACGAAGGACCGGAAGCTACCAGAGTAGGGGAAATCCCGACTTTCTTTAAAGGAATGATCGAGCAGCAGGAGGCCTGCGAAAAATTGATCGTAGAGGCAGCAATAGAAGGAAGCTATGGCAAAGCATTAGCAGCATTTACATTAAATAAGACCATACCATCAGCCATGGCTGCAAAGCAGATTCTGGATGAAATGATTGTGGCGAACAAGGATTACTGGCCAGTGTTAAATTAAAATAATGATCAGAACAGATCCGGCTCTGATATTGTAACGGGGGAGTATTTATTGCGCCGCGGAGTACTGAAATTCAGTATTGCCGCGGCGCTTTCGTTTGATCCTTTTTATCTGATGTTATATTCTTCAGATTAAGAAAAAAGTCTTTGGTACGGGAATGAAATATGGTACAATCAATGTAAGAACGGCGGGCAGAAAAAGCCGTAATACATATAAATCGGAGGAAGATTATGCAATATCGTGATTTTGGAAAAACAGGAATTAAGGTATCGGCCCTGGGGTTTGGAGCCATGAGACTTCCGATTCTTCAGGAGGAGCAGGTGGATGAAGAACGGGCGGTTTCCATGATCCGCCATGCCATTGATGAAGGAGTGAACTACATTGATACGGCATACCCTTACCATCTGGGAGAAAGCGAAAGGATCGTAGGAAATGCTTTAAGGGATGGCTACCGGGAGAAGACATATCTGGCTACCAAATGTCCGGTATGGAAGCTTGAAAAACCCGAAGATTTTGATGAGGTCT
>DEYX01000146.1 GCA_002365025.1 Hungatella sp. UBA3147
GATCTTTTAGGGCCAAGTGCTTCACTCTTCCTTTGTTTTCCTGCCGCCACATCCACAACCATCTCGAGCAGCTTCTGTGCCATCTCTTCCAGGGAATGTCTGCCTGCCAAAACAGGGCCGGCATCAAAATCCATATCCTCCTGCATTGCCGAATAGGTGGCCGAATTACCCGTTACCTTGATGCAGGGAGATATGGCTGAACCTACCACGCTCCCCCTCCCTGTAACTAAAAATACCACATGACAGCCGCAGGCAATTAAATCCATCAGACCTTCATTATCATTAGGATTGGTAATCCCAAACTGCATCCAGTAAGGATCCGGTGTGGAGTCCAAAAGCCACAAACCTTTATCAGGAGGTAACTTTCCTACTTTTAAGACGCCTTTAATAGGCTTGCTTCCGCTCTTAATGACAGCACCCATACTCTTTTCCTCAATGGTAGAAAGCCCTCCGGCAAAGTTTCCGGGACTTACAGAATACTGTCTCACAGCTTTGCAATACTCCAGAGCTTTCTCATAGGTGACTGAGATCTCCTCCGCAGCTTTTTTATCTGCCGCACGTTCCAACAAAAGCTCTTTTAAACCAATGGCTTCCACGATTTCTTCAAAAACAGCGGTTCCTCCGGCTTCAATCAGGCGGTCATTGAAACGTCCTACCACTACATTACCGGCCAGACCACTCGTATAATCAGAACCGCCGCATTCCGCGCCTATGATTAAGTCCTCAAGACCCATGGGTGCCATTTGGGTCTTCCTTAAGGCCTCCTGCATCCTGCGAACAATCTGTACTCCTTTTTCGATGGTTTTTCTGGTACCGCCTTCTCTCTGGATAAACATCCATGCAGCTTCTTTTCCTTCTTTTTCTGCAATATCAGCCAGCCATTCCGGCTGAACATATTCACAGCCTAAGCCTACCGGAAGTACGGCACCTACATTGGGATGACGGATCAGGGAAATCAAAAGGCGCACTGCATATTCATTATCTGTACATCCTGAAAATCCCACTACCTCTGTTTCCGGGTCATTGATCTTATGCACGATTTCCTTAGCCACAAAGGAAGCACACTCTACCGTATAGATGACCAGTACCTTATTCCGGATTCCCATGGTACCGTTTTTCCTCACATACCCCTGCCAGCTGCATTCCAGCTTTTCACCTGACATCTGATCCCTCCTACTCATACTTTGTATCCTTCGGTGCGCCGGTTAACACATCCAAATGGCTGGACCGCTCGTCATATACGCTGTGGATATTGTGAAGATGCACCCACTCGCCGGCTTTAATAGTCTGCGTGGCTTTGCCGATCCGAATCCCGTATTTCTTAATATCCTCTCCGGCTTTCATATCCATAAGGGATATTTTGTGTCCCTTGGGCACATCGGTTACTGCAGTTATCTTACCCATGGAGGCATCACCCAGCAGGCACACGATTCCAGGAAGGATGTCCTCCAGTGCCGTTGCCACATTATCCGTTTCCACGATTTGAAATGCCTTCTGTCCTTTTTCCATAGTGACCTCCGGTTCTATAGAATCCCAAATTCAGCAAAGGCAGCGGTTGCGCTCATGCCGCCTTCAATTGCTTTCCTTACCACCTTTTCACCTGCCGCTTTATCCAGCGCTTTTTCAAGGACCTCATCTGCCACATCTTTGGGAATGATCAGAACACCATCCACATCACCGAACACTAAATCTCCGTTATGAATGGTCACCTGGCCAATTTCAATGTCACAGCGGTAATCTACTACCTGGGTCCGGACACTGGAATCCTGGGCATAGCAGCCGTTTGAAAATACCGGCCAGTTCTGTTCCAGCACCTGAGGGGTATCCCTGTGCCAGCCGTTTACCACGGCTCCGACGGCTTTTCTGGTGCGGGCGGTTGCAGTCAGAAGCTCTCCCCAGTAGGCGCAGCGCTTGCTTCCCCCTGTAGCCAGATAGATCTCATGTTCCTCAAGCTGATCAAGGGCCTCGGTTAAATAGCCGAACGGTTTTTTCTGGGGACCGAATACATCGATCATAAGCACTGTCATGGCCTTACCTGCCAGTTTCATATCGTCCCTTAAGGGACGGATATCCTGGGGCAGAAATTGATGACAATATCCCATCCCGTCTAATATATCACCCACCACAGGTGTATATAAACGTTCTTTCATTAGCGCAAATTTCTCATTCTCATTATTCCATAATTTCATTTTCGATTCTCCTTTATCAGATTAAAATCCAAATGCCAACGCTCCCCCATCTACTGCAAAATCCTGGCCTGTAATATACTCAGCGCCATCTGACACAAGAAATTTTGCCATCTCTCCGATGTCTCCCGGATCACCGAACTGATGGACCGGCATTCTGGATAAGATTTTCTGCTTCCGTTCCTCATCCATGACATTCCGGCTCATTTCCGAGGGAAACCAGCCCGGAGCAATGGAATTAACATTGACCCTGTCACCGGCCCATTCAACTGCCAGCCCCCTTGTCATGGAAAGTACAGCGCCCTTACTGGAACAATATGGCACTACTTCCGAAAATCCCAGGTGGGCGGCCATGGATGTAATATTAACGATCCTGCCTTTGTGAAGAGATTTGCTTAAATAGGGAAAACACAGGCAGGACAGTTTAAATACGCTGTTTACATTGACCTGATGGATCCTCTCAAAGTCGGAATCCAAAAAATTTTCCGCCCGGCATTTCACGGTAATCCCCGCATTGTTGATCAAAAAATCGATTCCCTGCTCCATACCGATCTTATTTACCAGCTCTGAAAGGGCCTCATAATTGCAGACATCTGCAGCCAGATGAATGACACCGGGATGGCCTTTTTCCCCCCGGACTTTAGGTTTCCCGCTTCTGCTGACGGCAAAAACAAGAGCCCCTGCTTCTGCGAGCACATTCGCCGTTGCAAATCCGATCCCGCTGGATCCTCCAGTTACAATTCCGGTTTTTCCTGTTAAATTCATGCTCCCAATACCTCCGCCCGATGAGAAACGGAAAGCCTCTCAATTAATTCCCAGTCAAGCTCTGCGCCTACCCCGGGGCCTTCCGGGACCGTGATCATTCCCTGTTCATCGATGGGCAGCAAGCCTTTCATCGGAAAAGAGAAATCCTCCTCCGGAACAAAATATTCAAAATATTTGCAGTTTCTGATGGCACAGGAAACATGTAAGTTCACCAGATCCATATAATTCATCGTCGTTGTATGTATCTCGCACTGCATACCAAAGCTTTCCGCCAGATGAGCGATCTTTAAGGTTCCGGTGATCCCGCACTTCCAGGATACATCTGCTCTGACGATGTCGGCCGCTTTCTGATTGATCACCTGGGCAACACCCCAATGGCAGCCACGTGTCGTCTCGGTAGCCGCAACAGGAAGATCAAGGGCAGCACATAAACGGGAATACTTATCCAGCTCGAAATCCCGGAAAGGTTCCTCCAGCCACTCATAATTAAGCTTCTCCAAATGCCGCCCCACCTTGATTGCCTCCTCCAGG
>DEYX01000277.1 GCA_002365025.1 Hungatella sp. UBA3147
GCTCTATCAACACACACCAACACTTCAGTTTAATATGCACCCGAATCCGCGTAACAACGAATTCAATGCAGGAGGGAAATGGATGAAAAAAAAGAAAGCCTTTCTGGCTGCCATTCTAGCCGCCGGAGTGCTGACAGGCTGCTTAGGCAGAAGCGGCGGCGGCACCTTGAATGCGGAGAGCAGCAGAATTTATGTAACGGAAGAAGGAACCCTTCAGACCGCCACGGTGGAGACCTATGCGGAACAGGATTATTATCATGCAGAAGAATTGAAAGCCTATCTGGAAGAAGCTGTCTCCGGATATAACGAGACCCATGGTCAGGGTGCGGTAACCCTGGATTCCTGCACGATGGAAAACGGAAATGCTAAAATGGTTTTCCGCTATGCATCAGGAAGTGACTTAGCAGGCTTTGCCTCGCAATATGAAGACAAAGAAAACCAGGTAGATTCCATTACAGTGACCCGTTTGTCCGAAGTACTGGGGCAGAGCGAGTCAGAAGGAGTGTCATTTGTAAAAGCTTCTGATGGAAAACCGGCAGAAAAAAAAGCTTTGTCCAACAAAGGGGATAGCTTTGCCATCGTCGTGGAGACACCCAGCCCGGTGACAATACAAACCCAGGGAAGGCTATTATTCGTTTCCAAGGATGCAGTTATAAAAGATCGCTATACCGTTCAGACAGCACAAGGGAAAAATTACATTATTTTTAAATAAGAGAGGTTAAGATCATGGAAAAGACAATGGAAAAGATTGTGGGACTTGCAAAATCAAGAGGATTTGTATATCCTGGCTCCGAAATTTACGGCGGCCTTGCAAATACCTGGGATTACGGCAACTTAGGCGTAGAACTGAAGAACAATGTAAAAAAAGCATGGTGGCAGAAATTTATTCAGGAAAGCCCGTACAACGTAGGCGTAGACTGTGCCATCCTGATGAACTCCCAGACCTGGGTTGCTTCCGGACATTTAGG
This sequence comes from Hungatella sp. UBA3147, assembly GCA_002365025.1. Lineage (GTDB taxonomy): Bacteria > Bacillota > Clostridia > Lachnospirales > Lachnospiraceae > Lacrimispora. The sequence goes on from DEYX01000277.1 coordinate 969, forward strand.
CGGTTTTTCCGATCCGCTGATGGACTGCAAGGCATGTAAAGAGCGTTTCCGTGCAGATAAACTGATAGAAGATTATATGGCTGAGAACAATATCACCATCGAAGGCTCTGTTGATGCCTGGTCCCAGGAAGAGATGAAGAGCTATATCGATGAGAAGAACATCTGCTGCCCAAGCTGCGGTAAGCATGATTTCACAGATATCCGTCAGTTTAACCTGATGTTCAAAACCTTCCAGGGAGTAACAGAAGATGCTAAAAATACCGTATACTTAAGACCAGAGACAGCTCAGGGTATTTTCGTAAACTTCAAAAACGTACAGAGAACCTCCCGCAAGAAAATACCATTCGGTATCGGACAGGTAGGTAAATCCTTCCGTAACGAGATCACTCCAGGAAACTTCACTTTCCGTACCAGAGAATTTGAGCAGATGGAGCTGGAGTTTTTCTGTGAGCCGGATACAGATCTGGAATGGTTTGCATACTGGAAAGAATTCTGCATCAACTGGCTGCAGACCCTGGGCATCAAAGAAGACGAGATGCGTGTCAGGGATCATGAGAAGGAAGAGCTTTCTTTCTACAGCAAGGCAACCTCTGACATTGAATTCCTGTTCCCATTCGGATGGGGCGAGTTGTGGGGAATTGCAGACAGAACCGATTACGACTTAAACCAGCACCAGAACACGTCCGGGCAGGATATGACATATTTTGACGACGAAAAGAAAGAGCGGTACATTCCCTATGTAGTAGAGCCGTCTTTAGGAGCTGACCGTGTGACCCTTGCATTCCTTTGTGCTGCATACGATGAAGAAGAGATCGCAGAAGGAGATGTACGTACAGTGCTTCATTTCCACCCTGCCATTGCACCTGTTAAGATCGGTGTTCTGCCTCTTTCCAAGAAGCTGAATGAAGGCGCAGAAAAGGTATATGAAGAGCTTTGCAAATATTATAACTGTGAATTCGATGACAGAGGCAACATCGGAAAGCGTTATAGAAGACAGGATGAGATCGGTACTCCATTCTGCGTTACTTATGATTTTGATTCAGAAGAAGATTTCGCCGTAACCGTCCGTGACCGTGATACCATGGAGCAGGTAAGAGTTCCCATTGCAGAGCTGAAGAGCTATTTTGAGGATAAGTTCCGTTTCTAAACATGGTCCTGTTTATTTAGCAGGCATCAGTTCATAAAATAAAAAAGAAGGAGAAAGAGGCATATGCCTCTTTCTCCTTCTTTTTTTATCTGTATCTCTTACCTCTATCTTTAATCTCTACCTCTGCCCCTTATCGTAAGGAATACCCTCTGCCTTAGGAGCCTGAGAGTTTCTGGAAGTGAAGATCAGCACGATCAAGGTGATAATATAAGGCACCATCTTATAAAAGTAACTTGGAATGCCCAATGCGCTTAAGAATGGAATTCCGGAATAGGCTGATGCGATAGCCTTCATGAGCCCGAAGAAAAGGGAGGCAAACATGATATTGACCGGCTTCCATTGGCCGAAGATCAATACAGCCAGAGCCAGGAAACCGTATCCCGCTACGTCTGCGTTAAAGTTGGTGGAGGTGGGAACTACAAAGACCAGTCCTCCAAGTCCGCCAAGGGCGCCGGAGATCATAACGCCTGCATACTGCATCCGGTATACATTAATACCGGCGGAATCGGCTGCCTGGGGATGCTCTCCGCAGGACCGGAGCCTTAAACCAAACCGTGTTTTATAAAGAACAATGGTTGAAAGCAAAAAGATTGCAATGCCTATATAAGTGGTGATATAAGCGTTCTGGAACAGAAGAGGACCGAAAAACGGAACCTTTCCCAATAACGGAACGGATGAAATGCGGAAGGTGTTGTTAAACTGAACCTGCTGTACTCCCTGAATAACACGGGCCACGAAGATGGCAAATGCGGGCGCGAACATGTTTAATGCCGTACCGCTGATTACCTGATTGGACTTCATGTTAATGGAAGCGTAGGCGTGGAACAGGGAAAATGCCATACCCGTTGCCATGGAGATTAACACCGCAATAATGAGCTGAAGCTGCCCGTTCATGGAGCCGCCTGTAAAATGAATGAACAGGATTCCTGTAAAGGCTCCCATGGTCATGATTCCTTCCAAAGCTATGTTGATGATTCCGCTTCGCTCAGAGAACATGGCTCCCAAAGCTACGATCATGAGAGGAATCATGAAATACATGGTCTGCTGAAAAATGAAATAAATTACGCTCATGATTTCGTTCCTCCTTCCTTAGCTGCTTCTGCTTTTTCGCCTTTCTGCCTGTGTATTTTAGAAAGAATGATCTTTACCATAAGGGCAAAGGCGCTGAAATAAATGATAACGGCAACGATAATATCAATGATTTCCGTCGAAAATTCAAACAGCTGCAAGTAAAATCCTCCGGCCGTTAAGTATGCGATAAAGATTCCGGAGAAAAGTACCCCGATGGGGTTGCTTAAGCCCAGCAATGCAACGGAAATGCCGGTAAAGCCTTCCGATGCCAGCACATCTTTAATTTCAATGTGCTTTCCGGTACCTGCCAGATACAAGAGTCCGCCTGCAAGTCCTGCAATGGCTCCTGCGATTACCATGGATAAAATAATGCTCTTTTTTTCATTGATACCCGCATATTTGCTGGCATCCCGGTTAAAGCCCACAGCCTTTAATTCATAACCAAAGGTAGTCTTATTTAAAAGGAGCCAGATCACGATCACCGTAAGGATTGCAATGAGGATACCGCCGTTAACACTGGAACCTGGGAATATCTTATCAAGTCCCATCTTTGGAATGTTGGCTGTTGCTGCCACATTCCGGGATTCATTTCGCAGGTTATTAAATAAGGGCTTATAACTTTTCACGATCCAGTTAACCAGATACATGCCGATGTAGTTCATCATAATAGAAGCAATTACTTCGTTTACGTTAAAATAGGCCTTTAAAAGTCCTGGTACAAGGCCCCACACAGCGCCTAATATGACGCTGGCAAGAAGGGCGGCGATCCAGTGAGCCGGTCCTAAGGAAGTCCAGAGGATTCCCACATAGACAGCGCCAAATCCTCCCATGATAAACTGGCCGGGAGTTCCGATGTTGAAAAGCCCTGTCTTGAAGGCAAACCCCACAGAAAGACCGGTGAGGATAATGGGAGTTGCATAATAAAACACCTGTCCGACACCCTTTGCTCCATGAGTAAATGCTCCTGATAAAATCGTTGCAAATCCGGGAAGAGCCTGCTTCGGATTGCAGAGGAACAGAATGATCAGGCCCACGATCAATCCAAGCACAATGGCAAAAATGGAAGAAAGAATTCCTGTATGATCCTTTATTTGTTTCGGTTTCATGATTTGCCACCTTCTTTCTTTGCGCCTGCCATATAAAGACCCAATTCCTGAACCGTAACGTTCTTAGGGTTTAGGTCGGCTACGATTCCGCCTTCAAACATGACCAGAATCCGGTCGCTTAAATTCATGACTTCGTCTAATTCCAGGGATACTAAGAGAATGGCGGCACCCGCATCTCTTTGCTTTATCAACTGGCGGTGAATGTATTCAATGGCTCCTACGTCTAAGCCACGGGTGGGCTGAACAGCCAGAAGGATATCGGGAGTCTTAGAGATCTCTCTTGCTACAATAGCCTTTTGCTGGTTTCCGCCGGACATGCTGCGGGCTGTGGTAAAGGAGCCTTCACTGCTTCTTATATCATAATCCTGAATCAGCTTTTCCGCATATTCATAGATCTTGTCATTTTTTAAGAAAGTATTGCTTTGGAAGTCCTTCTCAAAATACTGCTGAAGAACCAGATTGTAGGCCAGGTTATAATCCAGGACAAGGCCATGTTTGTGCCGGTCCTCCGGTATGTGGGACAAACCATGGGTATTTTTGTAACGGATGCTCTTTTTCGTCACGTCTTCCCCATTGATGGTAACGGTACCAGTGCTCATATCAGAAATGCCGGTAATGGCATGGATAAGCTCTGTCTGGCCATTGCCGTCGATGCCGGCGATACATACGATCTCACCTCTTTTTACTTTGAAGGAGACATCATGGACCATCTTTTTTGTCTGGCCCTCTCTTTTGGCCTCCACCGAAAGATCCTTTACTTCCAGCACAACTTCTCCGGGCTTGGAAGGATTCTTATCAACAGTTAAATTTACCTTTCGGCCAACCATCATCTCTGACATTTCTTCAGGTGTTGTTTCTGCTACCTCTACCGTTCCAATATATTTACCGCGGCGCAGGACAGAACAGCGGTCCGCAACCGCCTTGATTTCATTGAGCTTATGGGTGATAAACAGGATGGACTTTCCTTCCTTTACCAGATCTTTCATGATCTGCATCAGTTCCTCAATTTCCTGAGGAGTAAGAACCGCGGTGGGTTCATCAAAAATCATGATTTCGTTGTCGCGATAAAGCATTTTTAAAATCTCGACCCTTTGCTGCATGCCAACGGTAATGTCCGATATGATTGCATCCGGGTCCACGAATAATTTGTATTTCTCGCTTAAATCCATAACCTTTTTGCGGGCATCATCCATCTTTAAAAACCCGTGTTTCGTCGTTTCAATGCCCAGAACAATATTCTGAAGTACGGTAAAATTCTCTACCAGCTTAAAATGCTGATGAACCATGCCAATACCCAGAGC
>DEYX01000267.1:0-579 GCA_002365025.1 Hungatella sp. UBA3147
TGGAAGGATGCCACTGGACCAGCTCAAGAATTTCATGCCGCCGGATCAACAGGCCAAGTTTGAAACCATGCAGCTTATGATGTCAGCCATGCAGCAGATGAATTAATCCATGTTTCTCCCTGGCTCCCTTACCATATCCCATAGAAAGGAAGAATGACAACCTATGAATATTAACTGGAAACAAGACCCCAGACTTAGAAATATGAATCCGCAAAAAATCTCCATGCTGACCGAATTTGCAAAGCGGGTAGAATCCACTCCAAAAGACCAGCTTGTTCCAACACTTTTAAACTTAAATGCAGAAGCAAGCCGAAAAGGCATTCAGTTCAGTAATGAAGAGACTGACCTTCTCATTACCATTATGAGCGCCAACATGACTCCAAACGAGCGGAAACGAATGGATACCTTGCGCATGCTTTCCCAAAATATGATGAAGCGCAATACAAAATAAGAACAAGGACATTATGGGCGGTCCCAATAGGGATCCGCTATAATGTCCTTGTTTTACCACTCAGCATTTTGGCCTGAACCTTGGCTTGTATACCTGCTTCGTCACGGCATCTTTAAACCATACTACAT
>DEYX01000267.1:673-5560 GCA_002365025.1 Hungatella sp. UBA3147
TCTTTAAACCATACTACATGCATGGTCCCATCACTTAATCCTATATGTTCATACGATTAAAATTTCACTGTCATCTCGCTGTGCCTATTATTCCATCGTATCCTGCCATTGTGCCAGTTCTTCCAATTTCTTCATCTGCCGATCCACTCGTTCATCCATTGTTGGAAGTCTCCGGCTATTGTTTTTATAATAACTTGTAAAAATAACGCCTGCAAACAACAGTGTATTGACCACTAGTAATACAATCACACTATTCCATGTTATGTCCTGATTTTGCAGAACTTCCTCCGTATAATTTCCGGTAATAATCGGTACCAGATTATTGTTGATAAAATGCAAAATAACAACCGTCCATATATTATCGGTTTTTAAATAAGCCCAACCATAGAATATTCCCAATGTAACACATGTAATTAATTGTCCTGTCAGGCTTATAAGCCCAGCAGAGGGAGAGGAATAATAAAAGAAATTAATAGGCAGATGCCACACCCCCCAAGCAATTCCAAGAACTAATACACCGCGAACCATTCCAAACCTTTTTTGCAGTATAGGCTGAAGAAAGTACCTCCAACCGTACTCCTCTCCAAAAAATGCAATAAATATTAAAAAATAGTTTATGGGCAGCGTGATTAACATCAGCCAGGTAACAGGCTTTTGTATTAATTCAAACATGGTTTGCATTTGACCGCTTAAGATATACATAATAACGGTTCTGCCAAAGTAAAGAATTAAATACAGCAGAATAATAAGAGCAGCTTTTTTCCAGCGCCCTCCTTTCAAGCCATAGGCAATACGCTTATCTTTCTTCTCAGCAAGCAGTAAAATCCATGCGATAACAGAACCAAGTATCATAAAAAATTGTGAAATAACATTCCAGCTCATTCCAGGTACAATTATGCTCGCTACAGTGCAAACCAATAACAATAAGCTGAAAATTAAATAACCAATAAAAAATCGCTTAGGAATCAGAGGGTCTTCTTTGTGTGTAATTAAAGCAGCCAGTATCGCTCCCGAAGCAGGGTAGAACATTTGGGCTGAAGGGAAAACCGATACATCAAGCCCTTTACTATAGCCAATTCCCATTAAAATCCCTAAGATATAAGGTAATGCAAAGGCCACACCCAGAAAAATAAGCAACTGAGTTTTCTCATAATTTTTTTGACGTTCCATTTTGTTCTCCTTCTTTAAATCGCTACAGCCAAAAGCTGGACAGCCAACCTTGCAGTATCGTTATTTTCTACCTCTATAAATGCGTTAAATTTCCGACACACAGTTTTTTGAACAATAATACCCTAAAATCTACATTCAGGAGATAAACAGCAAAAGTGATCCCGGTCTGTGTATCATAAATAACGGATATATAACCATCTTTATATTTAAAATGCATGTCGCCATTTTGATCACTAATCGGCTCCCCAAAGGCATTCTGAAAACTTTCTGCTTTATCACCGATTTTAGCACCTTTGAAGTCCAAATCTTCCCGCTGGGTAAATACCTGATTGACAATACCAGTATCCGAATTAAACCATACCCGAATTCCAGTCTCTTTATATTCCAAACCGCCCTCGTCTGCTGATTCCGGCTTCTCACTTATGTTATAGATCAGTTCCTGTTTACTCGAACCCAATAAATTAAAATATATTTCAAAAGAGTTGACTTCGTTATCAGAGGAAGATACTTGGTCATAAGTTACTGACTCCTCTTCGGAAGCGGAAATAGCGGGAGCCTGTGCGGCAGAATTCTCACCGACCTTTGAACTGCTTTCCGTTACTGCGGTATCTTGAGGATTCGTCCCGGGGGACGAACTGGAAGTACTTGAGCATCCATTTAATAAAATTAGGCACAGCAACATTATTACAGTCCATTTAATGGGTGTTTTTTGTATTGTGAAATCATGATAATTCTCCTTTTATTTTGAATTGCTGCAGTTTTTACGTTTAAAGTCAATGAACTATTATAAAACCCCTTCATTCTTTAAAATTGTCTTAACCGACTTTTTCTCCAAACAATATATACCGGCAACCTTTCTGATGTCTCCACATTTTATATATTCATCAATAATATCCTGTTCAGTAAACTCATAATTAATTGGTTCATTCATGTATTCGGTCATAGAATTACTCTCTTTCCAGTATTTTTTATCATTATACTATTTCATTAACTTAAAAGCCACCAGATTTTCATAATCCAATGTATATCCGCCGTATAAACCTTGATTTGACCATGAAACAATCTGATAACCAGCAGCATCATTTTAATTGTCCCTGTATCAATGTACATAGAGGCTATATCATCCACTAAATTTCACTAAAAGAAAACACCCATCGATTAAATTTCGACAGGTGCTGATTTAAACATCTTAATAGGCAATACCAGAAAGATCTAAATTAATTAAACCTTTTTTCCTTCAGCCATTTTACCCACTCGGCATAGTATTTCCCCAATACATGGGAACCGTCTGTCGAGTATGCCTGGTTCAGGCTGCCTCCTTCATCGTCAAATATTTCATTAACATCAATATAATAGCAGCTGTTTTCTTCTGCTATCTTCTGTATTTCCTGATTCAACCGATTAATTTTACTGTTACTGTAAACAGGACTTTTTTCGGATTTTTCACTGGTAATGTGGAGATTTGCTTCTAAGACCATGATTGCTTCTGGCTGCATTTCCTTGATTTTGTCCAAAACCACATTATATTGTTTTATAGTCTGGGACATATCATAACCCAGTTCGTTAATCCCAAGCATAAGGTAAATCATCTGGTAATGTTCGCTAGAAAGAACCTCATCCAGAGTTAGTTTCTCACCTCCTGATGAGACGCGGGCAGTTAATACATTGAAAACGCTCATGCCGGAGTTTGCAAATACTGAGGCATTCCCCAAATCTCCATACTCGGAAAGTCCCATAGTTCTTGAATCTCCAATAAAAAGTACGCCCTGGAAATTTTCCGGCGGCTCCGGCCTTTGTCCTGACTGCAGCAATATGGAAGACGGCGTAAATTCTGCATTCCTATCATTTGACCCGCTGGTATTGTCCGTTACATCTGCACCACTTACTACGCTTACACCATCCATTGCGTGCTCATCAGCTGTTTCGCCTGAACTATCGGTTGTGTTTTCACCGCTCGATTCGCTCGTACCGACAATTGCACTCTCATCAGCAGTTTCATCTAAACTTTCAGTTCCGTTTGAATTTTCAGTTTCGTCTGAACGATCAGTTTCGTCTGAACGATCAGTTTCGTCTGGACTATCAGTTTCATCTAAATTGTCAGATTCATTTAAACTATCAGTTTTATCTATACTGTCTCCATGCGGCCGTTTGCTTCCTTCCAGGTTCAGCCTCAGGGATGTTAAAGGATCCATGCTTCCTGCTGATGCATGCAGAACGGCAATCAGTACCAGACTGACGGCTAAAAGAAGGGTAAACCAGTATTTTCCCATTGCTTATTCCTCACAATCTAAAAATTGAAATACATAAACGGATCATTTTCCCCCATTTTCATACAATAGACACACAGCCAGAATATGATCAAAAGGGCGATTGCCGTACATAGGCTTTCCCGTTTTCTGTCATACAGTCTTCGAGGAAGACCAGTCATGAAAATGAGACCAGCGCATAAGGACAATCCATAGCTCCTTCCGTATTTCAGGAAATCTCCGGCAAAATATGTATATTTCCCGCCAGGCGACAGTAAGGGAAATAGCCGTTGAATATAAATTCCCAACTGTGAAAAATCCGTTATTACAAATAACATCCATGTAAGAGGAATTGCAAACAGCATATACACATGTCCCACAACTCTCCAGCGTTCCAGCAGTTTTCCGAGTCCCAGCTTCTCCAATGATATAAGCGCAAACAGTACAAATCCCCATAAGAGAAAGTTAGGGCTTGTTCCATGCCACAGTCCGGTCAGGAGCCATACGACAAGCATGTTTCGAAAGGTTTTTAAGAGTCCCTCACGGTTTCCGCCCAGTGGAATATATACATAATTCCGAAACCAGCCGCCCAGAGTCATGTGCCATCTGCGCCAAAAATCTGTCATGGTCAGAGCCATATAGGGATGATTGAAATTATCAGGAAGAGGAAATCCCAACATCATCCCCAGTCCCCTGGCCATAAGAGAATAGCCATAGAAATCAAAATACAGCCGTAGGCTGAAAGCTGCCAGTCCCATCCACGCAAGTGGCGTTGAAATACTCTCATATCCTACTGCACCAATTTGGCTCCACAGTCCGCCTATCTGGTTTGAAAGCAGCACCTTCAATCCCAGTCCAATTGTAAATTCCCGAAGTCCTGCTTCCACTTGTTCCATCGTATGGACACGCTTTTTAATTAACTCCCTAAGAGAAGTATAGGTTACAATCGGTCCGGATATGAGCTGAGGAAACATGGTCATATACAGGGCAAAGTCCAGAAATGATTTTTCTGGTGCCACATCCCTCCGATACACATCGGCCAGATAAGAAATGGCCTGAAACGTATAAAAGCTGATTCCCAGCGGAAGAGCCGGATGAAGGATAGGAACGGCCGCTTTCTCCAGCCCTCCACCTTGTAGTAATAAGCTGAACTGTTCAATCAAAAATCCTGAATATTTAAACAGAATCAGCCAAAACAGGTTGTAAGCGATTCCTAATCGAAACCATTTCCTGCGTCTTAGACGAGATTTGTATCGTTTCATTTTCCTGCCAACGCAGTAATTGACGCAGACAGATAACAGCAAAAGCACCATATAGGCCGGATGCTCCGCAACTCCATAAAAATAAAAAAACAGGCTTCCTGCAAGCAGGCAGAAATTTTTTGCCCTGTCCGGGCATACATAATAAAGAAGCAGAAAAACCGGCAGAAATTGAAATATAAACTCCAAGCTACTAAAAATCATTTAACATT
>DEYX01000267.1:5682-13349 GCA_002365025.1 Hungatella sp. UBA3147
CATTTATTCCTAACATATGTATTTATTATATTAGACGAAATAAGAGGCTCGAAAGTTGCAGAATCCTGTAAAATTTTGTACTATTTAGTTAAACTACGATTTAAAGCATCAGTTCCATTAGAGTCTCCTATGATTTACTTTAAACTTAAAATGAAACTCATGTTTCAACGTGCATCTTTACACTGCATCTATGACACTCCAGAATGCCCATATTGCCCTATTAACGACATGAGCGGGGATTTTTACATACATTATTTCAACACTAATTAAGGACATTATAAGCCATTTTTCAACAGCCTATAATGTCCTTATTTTAAAGGTTATCCGCCTAAAAAGACGGTTTTATTTGCATACGATATTTACAATTCTTCCAGGAACATAGATTTCCTTAACAATGGTTCCGGTTATCTTATCCGGGATCAAAGCCTTGCCTGCTTCAATGGCATCTTCCTTAGATACGTCTGCAGGAAGTTTTACCACTGCACGGGTTTTTCCGTTCACCTGAACTGCAACTTCGATCTCGTCATCCTTCATGGCCTCTTCATCACATTCCGGCCACTGTGCATGGAATACGGAAGTCTCGCCGCCAAGCTGCTGCCACAGCTCCTCACCGATATGCGGAGCAAAAGGAGCAACTAAAACTACAAAGGCTTTCAAGGTTTCTTTGTCAATGCCGCCGGTCTTCTTGGCCAGGTCGATTAATTTATTGTTATACTCCATAAATCCGGAAATTACCGTATTTAAGTTAAACTGATTGAAACGCTGTTCAATATCAAAGATCAGCTTGTTGCGCAGACGAAGCATTTCTCTTGTGGCTTCTACAGCCTTATTGCTGCTATCCGCTACCAGATTCCAGAAGCGATGCAAGAAACGGCTGACGCCTTCGATTCCCCTGTCATCCCACTCTGCATCCAATTCCGGCGGCCCTACGAAGAGCTCATACATACGGAGAGCATCACAGCCATAGTCTCGCACCAAATCATCAGGAGATACCACATTTCCCTTTGACTTGCTCATCTTGATTCCATTCTTTCCGTTGATCATGCCCTGATTAAACAGCTTGGTAAAGGGCTCATCAAAATCCACGACTCCGATGTCGTTTAAGAACTTGGTATAAAAACGGGAATACAGAAGGTGAAGTACAGCATGCTCCACACCGCCGATATACATATCAACCGGAAGGTATTTTTTCGCTTTCTCCTTGGATACCAGTTCATTATCGTTATGACTGTCAACATAGCGAAGGAAATACCAGGAAGAACCGGCCCACTGAGGCATGGTGTTGGTCTCTCTCTTAGCAGGAGCGCCGCATACCGGACAGGTAGTATTCACCCATTCATCAATATCTGCCAGCGGAGATTCTCCCGTACCGGTAGGCTGGTAGCTTTCCACCTCCGGAAGGGTAAGAGGAAGCTGGTCTTCCGGAACCGGAACATTTCCGCAGTGCGGACAATGAATAATAGGAATAGGCTCTCCCCAGTAACGCTGTCTGGAGAATACCCAGTCGCGCAGTTTAAAGTTTACGGTTTTCTTTCCAAGACCCCGTTTCTCGATCATAGCCGGAGCTTCTTTTTTAAGGACAGAGGACTCCATTCCGTTCCACTCACCGGAATTGATCATCGTTCCGCTGGCATCGGTATAGGCTTCGGCCATGTTTTCGATTTCCTCGCCGTCCTTTGAAATAACCTGGACAATAGGAATGTTGAACTTCTTTGCAAACTCAAAATCCCTGTCATCATGGGCAGGCACGCACATGATAGCACCGGTACCGTAGTCAGCAAGCACATAATCGGAAAGCCAGATGGGTACCTTGGCACCGCTTATGGGATTTACTGCATAGCTGCCGGTAAATACACCGGTCTTTTCTTTATCCTGAAGACGGTCCACGTTTGACTTCATGGATGCATCGTAGATATACTTCTCAACCGCTTCTTTATTTTCCGGAGAAGCAAGGCCTGCGGCAAGGGCGTGCTCCGGCGCAAGTACCATAAAGGTGGCTCCGTATAAGGTATCAGGTCTGGTAGTATAAACTGTGATATTCTCTTCTTTTCCGTCTACCTTAAAATCAACCTCAGCTCCATAGGATTTGCCGATCCATTCAGACTGCATCTTCTTGACCTTTTCCGGCCAGTCAAGCTTATCCAGATCGTTTAACAAACGGTCTGCGTAAGCGGTGATTTTTAACATCCACTGTCTTAAGTTCTTCTTTGTAACACCGGTTCCGCAGCGCTCGCAGCAGCCGTTAACCACTTCTTCGTTTGCAAGTCCTGTCTTACAGGATGGACACCAGTTGATGGGGAATTCCTTCTCATAGGCCAGGCCCTTTTTAAACATCTGAACAAAAATCCACTGGGTCCATTTGTAAAATCCGGGATCCGTGGTGTTGACCTCCATATCCCAGTCATATACGGCTGCGATCTCATTGATCTGACGCTTAATGTTCGCCACGTTTTCCGCCGTGGATTTTGCTGGATGGACTCCCATTTTGATGGCGTAATTCTCTGCCGGAAGACCAAACGCATCCCAGCCCATGGGGTGAATCACATAGTGACCCTTTAAAATCTGATACCGGCTCCAAACATCAGAAATTACATAGCCTCTCCAGTGGCCTACATGAAGACCGCTTCCTGAGGGATATGGAAACATATCCAGACAGTAATACTTCTGCTTCTTTCCATCATCAACATTGATGGGGCTCTTTGCCCAGTTTTCCCGCCACTTTTTCTCAATGGCACTGTGGTTGTATGATGCTGCCATAACAAAATTTCCTCCTTTTACGACAGGGTTTTTCCCTGTATCAAATGTCTGCAGATAAAACAACATCCGTATGAACGTATAAAAAAAGCGCCTCAGACCGTTCATACGGCCATAGAGACGCAGGATCTACCGCGTGGTACCACTCTATTTCATACAAGTTTCGTATGCTCTCACTGGATATGAAAAACATATCCGCCCGCTGTAACGGTCAGGACACCGGCAATGCCTACACAGAAAGCAGAGCTTCCTTCAGCACGCTACTCAAAGGCGAGTTCGGCTGTCATTCCCAACCGGCTTCCACCACCCGCCGGCTCTCTGTATGTTTCAGACAGCTTACTACTCCTAATCACAGTATTTTTGCTAACTACAAATTTAACATAATTGACGAATTGTGTCAACCGGATTTTAAGAAACCCAGATTTTCTATCGATTGTCTTTCTATTTCATTAACTGGACGAAATGATAAAGGTCGCAGCCGAAACAAGAAAAAACAAGATCATTCCAAGATTTAAAAATAGTATTCTAAATGTCCCTTTGCCCCATGTCTCCATAAGCCCGGGATGAAATACCAACTTTTTCTGATTGATAAAAAACAAAACAGTTCCGGCAATTACCGCTCCAAGCATAAAAATGGAGTAGGCTACGGTAAGCTGCGGATCGTCTCCTATATGAAGAGCCACAACAGACCCGAGGAAATTAATGATCATATGAAAAATGATGGTATAGCGAAGCTTCCCCGTCTGGATATAAATATAAGCTAACACCAGACCGATTCCAAAGGCATAAAAGAACTGATAAAAGTTTCCGTGACTTAAGCCAAAGACAACGCTGGATACTAATATCGCCGCCTTATCTCCATAGAGCCTGATCCGGTCAATTAAGATCTTGCGAAACAGGATTTCTTCACAAATCGGGGCCATTACCACCATGGTAACAAAAATTGACCAGGTGCTTAAGCCCTTCATCACTTCCTCTACCGGGTTGACCATAGGCTTTCCCAACAAAGCACATACTATACTCATAAGGCTCTGACCCATAAGATTTCCAAAAAACAGGGCACTCATACAGACCAGGAATCCGGAAACCAGCATTCCTGCCCCGGCTTTTCTTGCCACGGGTCTGCTTAAAACCGGCATATCCTTTATTATCAGCCAGCCAACGACGCCCCCCACAAGGTAATTCGACAGGGAAACAAATACCATATACCAGTTTCCAAAGGTTATATTCATGCCAAACCGGGATAGTAAAAGAGCAATGACTCCTACCTCAAGCTGTATAACAATCGTTACAAGAAGGAATGCTCCATATCCGATCCCCACTCTTGTAAACGCCTTCCATGCAATTCTTCTGTCTTCCACTATTCTCATACCTCCTGCCAGTTGGTATCAGTTTATCACAGATCAGAAAAAAGCGCAATTATTCAAAGCCCCCCTCCCACTGGCTATGCATGATATTTTAGTTTTGTGTCCACCAGAAAGTCAATGCCCAGCTCATCCGGTTCTCTTCTAATTTCTTTATTTTCACGATCAAACAATTCTGGATATTTAGATACCAGAGGCCGTTCCTTGCTGATCAGACGGTTCAGATGATGGTTTAAAACTGCATGAAGCTGTTCAGAATCCTTTGCAAGGATGGCATCTACAATATCTCTATGCTGCTTTACAACCCCCGGTTCAATTCCGGAGTCCGCCATCGCCAGCATCTGGATTCTTCTGTAATGGCCGGAGTTTGCCGCCAGAATATCATTGCAGTATCCCTTGTTGGCCCCTTCGTAAAAGATGGAATGAAAATACATATCCTCTGCCCGAAATGCCCGGATATCTTTTGTTTTTTCAAGCTGCTCCTGTCTGTCCAAAGACATCTCCAATGCGGTGATCGCCTTTAAATTGCATACCGCCATAAATTCCAGCATCACATTTTCTTCCACACAAATCCTAAGAAACCGCTCATTGCGTACCTTATCATAATCAATCTTTGAAATCATGGTTCCGCGCTGGGGGAGAAATGTAATGAGCCCCTCCTTGGAAAGGCTGATTAATGCATCCCTGACCGGAGTTCTTCCAACCTCATAGGACTCGCTGATGTCCTTGATGCTGAATATCATTCCAGGGCGCAGCTTCAAATCCAGTATATCGGATCTCAATACATCATAAATAGTATCTTCCTGGTTGTTTTCTATGACGCCCATGAATGCCTCCTATTAATAACTTAATACTTCCCTGTACATCTTCAGGGCTTCGTTTGAATTATAATTATAATACAAAAGAATATCAAGAGCAAATGGTGAATAAAGAAATCCATTTATTTTCTTTGAAAAATACATGCCGGCAATCTCAGATAACGCCCTGACGGTTGATTTACTCTTGTAGCCGAACAATTTCCACAGAATCACTTTTTCCCTTCTGGTATAGATTCCCTCTTCCTCTTCTTCAAGAAAATGAAAAATCTCATGCCCCAGGATCAGCCTTTCAATCTGTTCCACCGGAAACAGACCTTCAAACAGGCCATTTTTCGCCGCAAGCTCTATGGGTTCCTTCATAATCTGTATCTTGTCCGGAGGGGTAAAAAGAGCAAATAACACCCTGTCTGCTATCTGCCCACTGTCCGCGTATTCCACGCTAAGTTTTAATTTCTCTGCCAGTTCCCAGGGATCCCAGGTTCCCAGACTGCTCATAACCTTATCTGCCATTTCATATCCGCAACGGATCGCCTGTTCAATCATCCTCTTTTTTTCCGATTCGCTGACTTTATCTCGCAGGATGTCCCTGGAGAATGCATACATTCCCCAGGACAGATCATCCACCTGCGCAAGGCTTTCTGCCATTTCCCGCAATATCATCTCCGACATATCCGTCTCCATACATTTAATTCTGTTTTACGTTGGCTCCAACAATCATAATTTCTTCACCTGGCTCCAAAGATGATACCTCCAGATCGATTAATAGTTCCAGCTGTTCAAAATCCTGGGCAGCAAAATCCGTGACCCTGGCACCCATACAAATGTAATAATCCGGCCTTATAATCAGGTCCGTCTGGTAAACAGCCATATCATCCCAAAGTTCTTTTAACGCTTCCAGATAATCTGCCGCTTTGACCTTCCGGCACATACCTCTTCCTCTCTGCACCTTAATAAAGCCCTTTTTATCAACGATACGTATGGCACCGGGAGAGTCGTCCTCCACCTTTTCCCCATAGATATAGAAGTAATCCGAACTTGCCAGTAGCTTTGTTTCCCTATCTGCAATCCGCATATCCTGGGCAGCCAGATGCCTGGCTTCCGTTTCATCGCATTCCTTTAAAAGATCCGCTGTTTTAACCTCTGTGGATCCGGTTGCAATCGCCGTTACCTTGGAGGTCTGAGGATCAATCTCAATGTGGATTTCCACTGATTCTGCGGTAGCTCCGGACTCAATGGCCTTGTTTAAAACCTCATTCTTAATGGCACGGATATCTTCCTTCGATGGAGTGGGTATAATGCGCTCCACCACATCCCGCACCATGGATAGAGCAACACCAATGGAAGAAATGACTTCTGCATTTTCCGGTATGGAATATTTAACGCCCATCTTTTCACTAAAATAGATAATCAGGGAAGCAGCTCCTCCACCTACGCCGACCAGTGAGATCTGATCTTTTTCCAGCTTATATTTCTCCGCCAGTTCCAGTATGACGGGTTCAATCTTTGCATAGGCCTTTTCCATGATCTGCTTTGCAATATCTTCCGCCGTGGTGCCGCAGTAATCAGCCAAAGCCGCCATGGCCTTTCTGGCAGATTCCACATTTCCGTAAGAAAAATGCTCTGGCTTTACCAGTCCCAGCACATTGGCCGCGCAGGAATTGGTTAGCGTAACCGCAGAACCGTCCTCCAGCCGGATCCTGACATAATCGGAAGGATCACCGGGTTTGGGGGAGAAGAACTCCACCTTTGGTCCTTTGATTTTGGCCGGGTCCGTAAACACGGAATAATCCAGTCCTGCAATATGAGCAGAACGGGGACCTACATCCAGAACCCCCTGCTTATTCGCCCGGACCATGGACCCTCCGGCCACGCCTAAAACCCGCACATCAAGGGAGGAGATATAGGTAGGATGTCCGCCAACAATGGAATAATCAATGGCTGGACGTCCGTTTTTAATGACGCCGATGTTGGTGGTGGTTCCACCCACCTCAAAATAAACGCCGTTGGATGCACGCAGATACATGAGTGATCCCATCACGGATGCTGCAGGCCCTGACAGCATGGTCAAAACGGGGCGTTTCTTCATTTCAGAGATTTCCATTACCCCGCCGTCGCCTCTCATAATCATCAGCGGCACATACACCCCTGCCTCTCTTACGGAGTCTTCTGTCGAATTGGCCGTATCTAACATCTTTGGAAGGATGGATGCATTGATGGCCGCAGTTCTTGTCCGCCTGGTAAGCCCGTAAAGCTTGGTAATATCGGAGGCCATGGTAGTGGGAATGCCTCTTTCGCTGGCAGCCTCGTAGACCTCCTGCTCCGGTCCGCCGTCGTCTACACCAAAAGCCATGGAAGAAACAAATACCTCTGCTCCTGCATTCTGCATCTCTCCAATGGTTTTTTCCACTACGGATTTATCCATTTTTTTAATGTTCAGAAAATCATTGATAATTTTGATTTTTTTATGATTTCCCAGATCAATATCCGCTAGTCTGGCCTGCTTTTTTGCAAGAATTCCTTCCAGACCGCCCTTAGCCATGCCGATAACCCCTACTGCAGCCACATCCCCCTCGATCAGCGCATTGGTAGCCTGTGTTGTAGAGTGGGCGACGAATACTACATCTTCCGGGCTGATTTGATTTTCGCGCAGACACTTTTGGAAGGACTTTACCACTCCTGCCGCAACGCCTCTGGGATCATCATGGGCTGTCTTCACTGAAGACTTTCCAAT
>DEYX01000325.1 GCA_002365025.1 Hungatella sp. UBA3147
TATCGGGACCCTGGAGGTATTAAACCCTGCCTATATATCAACCGTTGACAGCGGCAATTTCCTGGGACATCTGGTGGCGCTTAAAAACGGACTTCTGGAACAGATAGACAGGCCGGTTTATCCGGAGAATTTTCTGTCCGAGCTCAGGATTGCGGTTGAAAACAGCAAGGAAGAACTTCGGATAAGAACAGGCAGCCCTGCCGGACATGAACTGAAGCCAAGGTATCAAAGGATAGGGGAGCTGATAGACGACATTGTGCAGATCAGGGAAGATTTAAACCATAGGGAGCTTTCATCGACGGAAGACTACCCCTGGACCAGACAGTTAATGAATCTCATTGACAGCACTGTAAAAGAAGCTGAAGCTTTAAAACTGAAGGACAAGACCTATTATTCTTATCCAACCCTTCGCAGCATTGCATCGGAGGACAATAAATTTGCGGACAGCATGATAGAACGGATCAGAGCGCTCAGCAATAAAATAGACGGCATTTTAACAAATGTAGATTTCTGTTTTCTATTTAACGAAAAGAGAATGCTGTTCCACATCGGGTATCATGTTTCCTCCCACACGCTTGATGAGGGCTGCTATGACCTTATGGCGTCGGAATCGGCGCTTACAAGCCTTCTTGCCATAGCCATGGGAGAAGTGCCGTTAAAGCATTGGAATAAACTGGGAAGACCGCTGACCATTGTGGGAGGCATTCCCTGCTTTGTGTCCTGGAGCGGTACGATGTTTGAATATCTGATGCCAAATCTCGTATTCAAAGAATATGAAGACTCTGTCTATGCACAGACTTCAAGGGCGGCGGTGCTCCAGCATATGAAGTATGCAAAAGAGGCGGAGATACCATGGGGAATATCGGAATCCCAGTATTACCGGTTCGACTTAAACTCGAATTACCAGTACAAGGCCTTCGGTGTTCCGAAGATAAGACTCCAGCCGGTCCGTAAGAACTCCATGGTGGTTGCTCCCTATGCGACGATGCTGGCACTGGATATTGCAGAAGAAGAGTGTATGGAAAACTTAAAACGTCTGAAGGAGTTAGGCGCTTACGGCACTTACGGTTTTTATGAATCCGTAGATTTTAATGTGCCGAATTCTGTGGAACTGACCCCTTATTGCATTGTAAAATCCTATATGGCCCATCATCAGGGGATGAATCTGGCTGCAATTAATAATTATCTGAATGGAGGTATCCTTCGGGAGAGGTTTCACGGGGAGATGATGATAAAAGCCACAGAAGTTCTGCTAGAAGAAAAACGTCAGTCCTATTTGATTTCCATTGCAAAGCAGGGATATACCATAAAGATCGGAAAGCCTCTTTTTAAAGAAGACATTTACAGCAACCGGTATGTCAACCGTACCGGAATGAATCCATCGGTTGTGAATTATTTATCAAATGGTAATTATTCACTGATGATAACCACCGATGGGGATGGATTCAGTAAATATGAAGACCGGATGCTTTACCGTTTCCGGTCGGATATTTATGCGAATACAGGTAATTATATCTATATCAAAGACATGAAGCGGGGGAAGGTCTGGAGTGCCGCTTATCATCCGACCAGAAAGACACCGGATGCTTACCAGGTGATTTTCAGCCCGCACCAGGCGGAATTTAAACGCAGGGATGGAGATATCTCATCGCACATGATTGTCAGCTTAAATGCGGACCAAAACTATGAGATACGTAAAGTCATCTTCACCAATCACGGGAATGAGGAAAAACACTTGGAGGTGACCAGCTATCTGGAGGTGGTGGATGATACCCATCTGGCAGAAATAAGCCATCCTGCATTCAATAAACTTTTTCTGGAGAGTGAGTACCTGGAAGAGCATGATATCTTTCTGGCAAAAAGACGGCGGAAGGTTAATGATGATGATGATAATTCTTATATGATGCACATGGTAAGAACCGGAACAAAGCTATGCAAAAAACTGGAATATGAAAATGACAGAAAACGCTTTATCGGAAGAAACAACACCCTGGAAAATCCTGATTCAGTGGTTAACAGCATTGCCTTTTTAAATAATTCAGGCTTTTGCAATGACCCGATCATGAGCCTGCGGGCGCAGGTCTGCATAGGGGCAGGTGAAACCGCCTGCATTTCATTCATTACCGGAGTGTGCGCAAGTAAAGAGGAAGCAATAAAAATCGCAGGAGAATTAAATGTAAGCTACCGGATCGATGATATCCTGGAAAAATTCCGGCTTCAAACGAACCTGGAGTTAAAGTATCTGGAGATTACCAGAGCCCAGCTAAACGCTTTTCAGGACTTAATCAGCCCTGTCTTCTATCCTTCGGGCATTTACCGGGGGCCGGCTGAAAATATAAGGCGGAATTTTATGAATCAAAGCTTCCTGTGGAAATTCGGAGTGTCAGGGGATAACCCCATTCTGCTTTTAATGGTCCGGTCCATGAAAGAAGAAAGAATCGTAAAGGATGCATTAAAGGCTTACGAATATTTAAGAATCAACCGAGTTATGGTGGATTTAATTATCCTGATTGATTCCAAGCATGGGTATCATCAGGAGGTGGATGAATTAATCAACGATATGACAAGCTCTCTTCGAATCTATGATTCCAGAAGCGAGAAGCCAAGCTTCTTTACGCTGCATACGTATGAGATGAAACCGGCGGAGCTTGATTTGCTGTATACGGTAGCGCGGGTCGTATTTTCGGAGAAAACGGGGATCTATTTTAACAATGGCAAAGAAAAACAGTATGAATTGCTTGAAGAATATTAGGCTTTAAGGAGGAAGGGTTTTGGACACAGCATATGCACCTACGACACAGGAGAAAGAAACAGAGGATTATGAATTTTTTAATGGCTTCGGGGCATTTGCCTGTGAAGGCAGGGAATATGAAATTCTGCTGGAGGGTAATAACCGGCCGCCGGCGCCCTGGATTAATGTTGTTTCAAACAAGAACTTTGGATTCCAGATATCGGAGTCTGGTGCCGGATTTACCTGGAGTATCAACAGCAGGGAGAATAAACTGACTCCATGGTCCAATGACCCGGTCAGTGACAGAGCCTCTGAGGCAATCTATATTCTGGATGAAATATCCGGTGAGGTAATGACTCCCATGTCATTAGGAAGGTCTGACCGGGGCACTTACCGGGTAAGGCATGGCTTTGGATACAGCAGGTTCCTTCATGAGGAAGCTCTTATTAATCAGGAGCTGACTGTTTTTACTCCTTTGGATGAGTCATTAAAGCTATGGAACCTTACGCTTACCAACCGTTCGGATAAAGTGAAATATTTAAGCCTGACCTATTATGTGGAATGGGTTTTGGGAACCCAGGGGGAGCAAACCAACCCTTATATCCTGACCTCCTATAACAATGAGCATGAGTGCTTATATTCAAAGAACATTTATACCATGAACTTTCAGAACACCTATTCCTACCTGTTTTCCAGTGAAACTATCATCGGTTATACCGGGGACAGGAAGGAGTTTCTGGGGCAAAAGGGCAGTGTCCGGGAACCGCGGGGAGCGGAGGTCAAGCTATCCTGCAATACGGGGGTATGCTATGATCCCTGCGGAGCTATTCAGGTATCCGTTGCAATACAGCCGCAAGAGAGCAAGACGGTGTTGTTCGGTCTGGGGCAGAGCACCAGCCTTGAAGAGATATACAAAATCAGAAATAAGTACAGGGAAACCACCGCTTCTGAAAAGGAGCTTGGAAGGGTGAGAACCTATTGGGACGGTTTATTAGGGACGGTTAAAGTCAAAACAAAGGACAGGGCAGTGGACATCCTGGTGAATGGCTGGCTGCTTTATCAGACGGTATCCTGCCGCATTCAGGCAAGAGCTGGCTTTTATCAGTGTGGAGGAGCCTATGGATACCGGGACCAGCTGCAGGATACCCTTTCCCTTCTCTTTGCGGATTCCAGTATTTTGCGCAGGCAGATTCTTATTGCCTGCAGCAGGCAGTTTGAAGAGGGTGATGTCCAGCACTGGTGGCATCCTCCCATGGGGATCGGCGTGAGAACGAGAATCACCGATGATTTGCTGTGGCTGCCTTATTGCACTGCTGCTTATATCCGAAGTACCGGAGATACCACAATTTTAAAGGAGCAGGTCCCTTATATCAAGGGTCCGTTGCTTAAGGAGGGGGAGCACGATATGATGTTTACCCCGGAAATATCCCAAAGCTTTGAAAGTGTTTATGAACATTGTAAAAAAGCAACGAACCGGACAGGTTTGGGGGAGAATGGTTTCCCTCTATTGGGGGGCGGCGCCGGAAATAAGGGTTTGATTGGGGAGGGATTAGAGGGGAAGGAGAGAAGGGCCTGGCTTGCA
>DEYX01000374.1:0-695 GCA_002365025.1 Hungatella sp. UBA3147
GTAGTTGAACCGCTTGAAAGAGGTTATGGCACGACTTTAGGAAATTCCTTGAGAAGAATCATGCTTTCTTCCTTACCGGGCGCTGCAGTCAGTCAGGTAAAAATCGACGGCGTTTTGCATGAATTCAGTTCTATTCCAGGAGTTAAGGAAGATGTGACTGAAATCATCATGAACATCAAGAGCTTATCTATTAAGAATAATAGCGATACCAACGAAGCTAAGGTTGCATACATTGAGTTTGAAGGCGAAGGCGTTATTACGGCTGCGGACATTCAGGCAGATCCGGATATTGAGATCATGAATCCGGAACAGATCATTGCAACTCTCAGCGGCGGCACGGACAGCAAGTTCTATATGGAACTTACTATCACCAAGGGCCGTGGCTATGTAAGCGCAGACAAGAATAAGAGTGAAGATTTACCGATTGGCGTGATTGCCGTTGATTCTATCTATACACCAGTCGAGCGCGTCAACATGACGGTAGAAAACACCCGAGTAGGTCAGGTTACCGATTATGATAAGTTGACATTAGATGTTTTTACAAACGGTACTTCGGCACCGGATGAAGCGGTCAGCCTTGCCGCTAAGGTGCTCAGCGAGCACTTAAACCTGTTCATTGATTTATCTGAGAACGCCAAGACTGCAGAAGTTATGGTGGAAAAAGAGGATAATGAAAAGGAAAAGGTTCTGGAAAT
>DEYX01000374.1:758-5883 GCA_002365025.1 Hungatella sp. UBA3147
AAAAGGAAAAGGTTCTGGAAATGAACATTGATGAACTGGAGCTTTCCGTCCGTTCATACAACTGTCTGAAGAGAGCCGGCATCAATACAGTAGAAGAACTGTGCAACCGTACCTCTGAGGATATGATGAAGGTTCGTAACCTGGGCCGCAAGTCTTTAGAAG
The DNA here is from genome assembly GCA_002365025.1 of Hungatella sp. UBA3147. Classification (GTDB taxonomy): domain Bacteria; phylum Bacillota; class Clostridia; order Lachnospirales; family Lachnospiraceae; genus Lacrimispora. The sequence goes on from DEYX01000374.1 coordinate 921, forward strand.
AAGTGTTGGCCAAATTAAAAGAGTTAGGCTTGCAGCTTAACCCAAGCGATGATGCCAGTGTATAACTGGACCGCTTGAAGCATGTAATTTATGGAGATTAAGCGCCGGTACAGTAAGTCCGAAGAAGCATGTACCTGTGTTCCACAAATGGAGGAATATTAAAATGGCAGGATATAGAAAGCTGGGAAAAACTTCCAGCCAGAGAAAAGCATTAATCAGAAGCCAGGTAACTGCATTATTATATAATGGCAAAATCGTGACAACAGAGGCAAGAGCAAAAGAAATCCGCAAGGTGGCTGAAGGCCTCATCGCTTTAGCGGTAAAAGAGAAAGACAACTTTGAGACTGTTAAGGTTACCGCAAAGGTTGCACGTAAAGATAAAGACGGCAAGAGAGTAAAAGAAGTTGTTAACGGCAAGAAAGTTACCGTTTACGATGAAGTGGAGAAAGAGATCAAGAAAGACCTTCCTTCCAGACTTCACGCAAGAAGACAGATGTTAAAGGTTCTTTACGATGTAACAGAAGTTCCTGCACAGGCTGCTGGAAGAAAGAAAAATACAAAATCTGTTGATCTGCCAAAGAAACTGTTTGAAGAAGTTGCACCAAAGTACGTATCCCGCAACGGTGGTTATACACGTATCGTTAAGATCGGCCAGCGTAAGGGTGACGGAGCTATGGCAGTTGTGCTTGAACTGGTATAATCCACGAAAGCAATGAGCAGTGCTGAAGAAAGGTTCGATAAAATTTTCGTTGTGCTTGCACATAAGAAAATCTTATCGAACCTTTCTTCATAGGGCGAATGCCCGAGAGCTGGCAAATCCAACGTATTTGTCAGCTTGCACTGTGGACTCAACGACCCGCAAGCTTGCACTGCCCCCCATCCCAGTATTGGAGCACCCCCAATATCGGGATTTTTTTGTTTTTTTCTAATCCATACAGAAATGCAAGAATAAAGAAAGAATATCGTAAGTTGACGGATAATTGCTTTTAGGGATATAATGTCAGTAGTAGAAGTAGATGACTGTTTTGTCAAATTACGTTAATTTATAGTGGGAGGTTTTTTTTATGAGACTTTTTAAACGGTTAGCTGCAATGGCTTCTATGGTAAGCCTGCTGGGACTCAGCATCCCATTTGAATCTCTGGCTGCTGTAAAGACCATAACATCAGTGACCATTTACGCAGGATTAGAGGAGCTTGCCTCAGGGGATACGCTGCCATCAGAGAGTAGTTTTAAGACTAACGAAGGTACAGGGAATTACGTTTATAGCAACAATGATAGATACGAAGTGACGGATTTGGACTGGATCACATCTGATACGAAGGAAATGAAGGTTGGTTCTGAACCAAAGATGAAGGTGACTTTAAGGGCGACAAACTCCGATGAGTATGCTTTTAAGGGTGGTTATCAGTCCAGTAATGTATCAATTAAAGGAGGAACCTATGTTTCTTCCAGCCGCTCTGGATCGGATACGCTGTATGTCACATTTACCTTTAAGCCTATAAAGGGAACTTATGAATCCCCCCAGGATGCTGATTGGAGAGATTCCGGATACGGCACTGCCAAGTGGAGCTCTGTAGATAATAGTTCAGGCGCCTATGACGTTTATCTGTACCGGGGAAGCAGTATTATAAAGAAGGTGGAAAAGCTTAAGGCTACCACTTATAACTTCTTTCCTTATATGACAAAGGCAGGCACCTATAGCTTTAAGGTTCGTACCGTACCTTATACGGAGAGCGAGCAGAAATATGGAAAGAACAGTGAATGGACCGAATCTGGCGAAGTATACCTGCCCCAGGAAAAGGTATCAGATGGCAGCGGCCAGGATAACAGTGCGGTAGCAAATGGCCAAGTCGGCTGGATCAAGACCGGAAACATCTGGTATTACCGATATCCGGATGGAACCTATCAGAAGAATAACTGGGCTAAAATCAATAATAAATGGTATTTATTTGATTCAAACGGAGGTATGGTCACCGGCTGGCAGCAGAGGAATAATATTTGGTATTTCTTAAACAGCGATGGCGCGATGACAACTGGCTGGGTTGTTTCCAATAACAAATGGTATTATTTAAATCCATCTACGACAAGCGGAGTAGAGGGAGCCATGATCACTGGCTGGGTTAATTACAATAATAAATGGTATTATACGGATTCCACCGGAGCCATGCAGGAAGGCTGGAGGCAGGTAGACGGAAATTGGTACTACTTCTATCCAGGTGAAGGCTCAAAGGCTGTCAATACTACCATCAGTGGCTTTCCGGTAGACGGCAATGGTATCTGGCGTAAGTAATATCAGGAAAGGAAGTAGATATAATGAAGTGGATGCAGGGGAAAGGGAAGTGGCTGGTGCTTTTATGCGCTTTCATGGTTCTGGGAACAGGGATGACAGTCCCGGCTTCCGGAAGCTTGAAGATCCGCCTGGATAATGGGAGTAAAAGCAGCTGGACGGAAGGGATTCAGGTTCCGACTGTAACCGTCAATTATTCTGAAGTAAATCCAAAATGGAGCAAGGAGGAGGTAGACGATTGGGTTCCGGGTAAGAAGATCACCGGAATCATAAACGTAGACGGCACGTTTACCAGATCTGATTGCACGATTTATGGTGGAAGCCTGGTTTCTGTAAAGGCAGAAGATGGTGAAACCGAAATAAAGGTTTCCTACGTTCCGGTAGCAATGCTGGAAAGCCCGACTGAGGCAGGTTGGAGCGACAATACAAAGACGAAAGCGTCCTGGAAAAAGGTTCCTTTCGCATCCAGATATCAGGTGGTCCTGTACCGGGAAGGCGGTATCTGGGTCAAGAGCCTGACTACCTCATCTACTTCTGTGGATCTTTTGCAGTATATGGATGGAGGTTATAAATACTTCTATACCGTAAAGGCGATCCTGAAAGATTCTTCTGAAGAAGATTATTTAAAAGAAGGAGAAGTGACCACCTCTGATGATTCCGTGGTACAGGAGCTTGGTGATACTTCAGGAACCTGGGCAGAGTATCAGAACGGAAAAAAATACCGGGGCGAGGACGGAAATTACGTTGTCGGTCAATGGAAAATGGTCAGCGGAAAATGGTACTATTTTAACAAGGATGGCTATGCAGTTGTTGGCTGGCAGTTAATAGGCGATAAGTGGTATTATATGGGAGCTAACGCCCAGATGGTGACCGGCTGGCAGCAGATAAACGATAAGTGGTATTATTTAAACTCCGACGGAGACATGGCTATGGGCTGGATCCAGCCGCAGCCTGGAAAGTGGTACTATCTTTATAGCGACGGCAGCCTGGCGGTGAATACGAAGGTTGACGGTATTTACCATATTGACGCTTCCGGACTTTGGGTTCCGTAATAATAAATGGCACAGATGCATCTGTGCCATTTTTTTATCTCTGGATAGAAAGAAAAGGTTTCAAACACTTCATTTAACTTTCTTTTTCACCCCTGAATTTACAAAAGATTTGCGTCTATGCTTGACTGTTATGAAATATTCATCTAAAATTATGTGGCATATGTATGTTTAAGTTTATCAGAGAAAGGTCTGCTATGGGAATAATAAAAACCTCGAAACTGATATTTGATTATATCAGAAGAGATGAGGAAGAAAACATTGAAGAGATTAAACGTGCCATTGACGGTGTCAGTTTGGATATTAAGGCGGGGCAGTTTGTAGCCATTCTTGGACACAACGGTTCCGGTAAGTCAACCTTTGCAAAGCAGTTAGATGCGATTCTCCTACCTACGGAGGGAACCGTGTGGATTCAGGGAATGGACACTTCCGTGGAAGATAATTTATGGGAAGTTCGGAAAAAGACCGGAATGGTATTCCAGAACCCGGATAATCAGATTATCGGAAATATCGTAGAGGAAGATGTAGGGTTTGGTCCTGAAAATCTGGGAGTCCCTACGGAGGAGATCTGGAAGCGGGTGAATGAGAGTCTGGAGAGTGTTGGAATGGCTGCATTTCGCTTAAAATCCCCTAATCGGCTTTCCGGTGGCCAGAAGCAAAGGGTTGCCATAGCCGGCGTTATGGCAATGCGGCCCCAGTGCATTGTTTTGGACGAGCCTACAGCCATGCTGGATCCTAACGGCCGGAAGGAAGTTGTGAAGACGGTCAGGGAATTAAATAAGAAGGAAGGAATCACGGTCCTGCTGATTACTCATTATATGGAAGAGGTCATAGCTGCAGACCGGGTCATTGTCATGGATAACGGTAAAGTGGTCATGGATGGGGCTCCAAAGGAAATTTTTTCAAGGGTCGAGGAACTTAAATCCTACCGCCTGGATGTTCCCCAGGTAACAGAGCTGGCCTATGAACTGCAAAAGAATGGGGTAGACTTACCGGATGGGATACTGACACTGGAAGAACTGATGGAAAATCTTCTGCCAAAATTTGCAGAGCGTTTTCCTGGAAAGGTGACTCTGGGGAATGGAGTAAAAGATGGCAATTAGAGCAGAGCATTTGAATTATGTTTATGGGCTTGGAACAGCCTTTGAACAGCGTGCCCTAAAGGATGTGAATCTGGAAATAAGCGATGGGGAATTTGTCGGCCTTATCGGGCATACAGGTTCCGGGAAGTCGACCCTGATCCAGCATTTAAACGGATTGATGAAAGCCACTGATGGCGCCATCTATTATAATGAAAGAAACATTTATGAGGAAGGATACAATCTGAGGAACTTAAGAAGCAAGGTTGGACTTGTATTCCAGTATCCGGAGCATCAGCTTTTTGAGATCAATGTGTTTACAGACGTTTGTTTTGGTCCAAAGAATCAGGGGCTTTCCAGGGAGGAGGCCGAGAAAAGGGCAAGGGAAGCACTCACAATGGTGGGGCTTGATGAAAGCTTTTATTCCCGTTCGCCTTTTGAACTTTCCGGAGGGCAGAAAAGGCGGGTGGCCATTGCAGGAGTTCTGGCCATGGAGCCGGAGGTGCTCATACTGGATGAACCTACTGCAGGAGATCGGAAGAGCACA
>DEYX01000110.1 GCA_002365025.1 Hungatella sp. UBA3147
GACTTTTAATAGTTAGTCTTTTTATGAAGCAGTTCCATTGTTGCTAAAAACAGCTTTGATTGCTTTTCATGTTCATGAAGCTTAAAACGGTAATTCCGTACCGTCGAATAAGAAATGCCTTTTTGCGAAGCTATTTCTTTATCGGATAAGCCCTCTGCCATCAATTTTAATATGGAGTGCTGCAGCTTTGATAAGCCTAAAAAAGAAGGATTCATATTCATCAAATAATTCAGCATTGATCCATGCTTTTCTTCGACATGGATGTCAGAGTTTTTATATGCATCATAAAAATGACCGCCATGGGAATAAATCTCACCCTTAGTATAATGCTCATTGCAAATTAAACAGAAAACAGAATCATGCGGGCATTTACCAGCTTAAACAGGGAATGGGTGATGGCGGGAGGTCCGTTTGCAGGAAGTCCTGCGGCAATATAGCCGGATTCAAAAGCGGAAACAGCAGAACTATCGCTGAAGCGGAACTCTATCAGATACTCCAGCTTTCCAAATCCCCTGATTTTTTCAAAATCACTTTCATTGATAAGAAACCGCTTGGAGGAAATCATGGAAGCGTTCATTTGAGAATCCCGCAGGAAACCAGCTACCGTAAAGGAAACGCCGTGAATGGTTATGCTGTCACCAATACTTGCCAGCCCCTGCTTCATGTAGTAAATAGGAACATAGATCTCTCCTTTGGCCGGATAAATTATATTGCCATCCAAATCCAGCAGAAAATCAAAGCGTTTGCTCTGCACCGAAAGGCCGTTATCCTGCACGGAACCTGCGAGGGAGTTTTCACCAATGACAATCTCTGCGCCCTCAATGTTGAGAAAGGAAAGCACTTGAAAATCTTCTACATTCTTTTCCGTATCTGCAAAAGCAGAAAGCCGTTCCATGTCAATATCGCCGGAGTGCATCTGCATAAAGTGCGGCGTTTGAGCTCTTAACATCATGTTGCTGATCGCAGAGAACAAATTAACCGATAGTATCGCGGCAAGGGAGGTAAGTATTGCCGCAAGCAGAATAAATGCGGTGATGGTGATTGTAATCAGTTTGCTTTTCCTTACATCGTTTATTATTATTTTTCTGTACACAGTTCACCTCCCCGCTCCAGCCCCCTGACGGCCTTAATATTGTATAAAAGAATGGCCGTTACAGATAACAGCAGACCTGCTGACATAATCAATAATCCAATGCCTCTGCCGCTTCCTACGCCGATTACCTTTCCTATGTTATTTGACAGCGTCTTCCAGCAAAGGGATAAATACATAGTCGGCAAGCGGACCTAAGATGATGTAAGCAATGACATAGCCTAGCTGGGAGATAATGCCGATCAGTCCCCAAACCCTGCCTTGCACATCATTGCTGATATTGGTACGGATCAGATAATCAATGCTTGTGTTTGCAAATGGAAGCATCGAAAAAAAGAGAAAACCAAAAATGCAGATTAAAATAATGTTTTCTCTAAACCCGTAGCCCGCCATAAAGATACCGGCAAAAAAGAGCGAGGCAAAAAGCATTTGGGTAAAGCCCTTTTTTATGGGAACCGTGCCAAGAATAAGGCTGCTTACCAGCATACCCATGGCAGAAATCGTAGTGGCAACCCCCAGCACCGAACTGTCGGTAAATCCAAGTATCATTGGTGTATAAAGAGACTGGATACAGCCTAAAAAGAAAGAGATGCCGATTCCAGATAAAACCAGTGTGAACACGCCCCGGTTTTGGGTGAGCGCAGTAAATCCGGTTCTAAACTCATGGAAGAAAGATTCTTTATATCCGGAAGCTTTGGCGGCAAGCCCCCTTCGTACCACAAACGTCACCATTACGGTCAGAAAGATTGTGCAAATGTCTATCATAAGCAGAAGCTTTATATCTGAAACCTGTAACAGGAGCCCCGCGATGAGCGGCGAGATCAAAAACTTTGCGGAACCGGATAATTGTACCAATCCGCTTGCTTTTGAGTATTCTTCTTCTGTCAGCAGGTCAGTAATTGTCGCTTTGAACGCCGGTTCTATGAGTGAAGAAAACACCGAACTGATGGTAACGCCTATACCGATCTGCCAAAGCAGTGCTGGGCCATTCATCATGCAAATCAGAATATAGATAAGCCCCAAAGCGGAAAGCCCGTCGCCGAGTATCATTAAAAGCCTGCGGTCGTATTTATCTGCAAGCACCCCTGCAAACGGAGTGAGCAGGAGTCCCGGTAAAAAAGCCAATAAGATAATCAGTGTACTGGAGGACGCAAGCCCTGTCTGCTCAAATACATATACGCCAAGCCCGAAAGATGTAATGCCGCTGCCTATGGCGGCGACAAAACTGCCGGAGCACAGCATGAGAAACTTTATAAATGGTTTTCCCGTGTTTTTATTCATAAGCGCTTCCTCCATCCATTTGAAATAGTTCTATCACCCTGTCAAATCTCCCCGGTTCTGCGCCAAACAATCTCTCCAGATTAAATATAAACGCCTTAACCCTTCTCAAAAGTTCTTTACCTGTAAGCTTCTCAGCGTAATCATCAAAAACCGCATTGATATATGCCACAACCATTTCCAGACTCTCATAGGGATAAGGGGTGTTGAATAACCCTTCACTGATACCATCCTCAATAATTTCCATAAGAATAGGCGGGATGCCTTCCATCATTGCCTGATGTGTTTTCTGATGCATTAAAGCATTCTGCGGCTTGTGCATCTGCCGGGTGAGCTCTGATTTGCCATCTTTATCACCATTCATGGCAATAAAAGTTCTGACCAGCCGTTCCAACACAGGAATACTTTTATCCGCAGCAATCTGCCTGGCTGCAGTCAAAAACTCCGTGTTGCGCCGATTAATAAGTGCATCCAAAATATCTTCCTTTGATTTGAAATGATAGTATATTGTTCCCCGCGCAATTCCGGCTTTCTCTATAATGGCACTGATGGTCGTTCCATCAAAGCCATCACTGTTAAAAAGGTCTGCGGCGGCATCCAGTATTTCATTCTTACGCACATCAGCGTCTTTTATAATTCGCATAACATCGCTCCTCAATAATTGGAATTAGACTGACGTTCAGTCTAATTCCAATTATAGGATGCAGCACTGTTAGTGTCAATATAAATTTTTAATATGTTGCGATACATAGCCGTATGGCGTCATATCGATTTTCGTTTGCAAACCTGCATTATTTAGCACAGGTAATATTCAACCTATAGAAATTCACTCATCAGAAGTTTCTTTCTCACTGTGACATATTCCTTACTATGACATAAAAAATGCTGCTCAATAAATGAGCAGCATTCCTATTTAATCTTACACAACCTTATTTTTTATGGCCCCGATCCCCTCGATCAGGCATTCCACTTCATCCCCTGCCACTAAAAACTTCGGCGGTTCAAATCCCATTCCAACACCCTTAGGCGTTCCGGTGGAAATGATCGTACCTGCCCTGAGGGTCATCCCCTTAGACAGCTCGCTGACTATATGGTCTATATTAAATATCATGAGCCGGGTATTGCTGTCCTGTCTCAGCTCTCCATTTACCTTGGACTGAATGCCAAGCTCCGGTGGATAGGATATGGAGCCTGCAGTCAGAATACAGGGGCCCATGGGGGTAAACCCGTCAAGGCTCTTTCCGAAATACCACTGCTTATGGGCATTCTGTACGTTGCGGGCGCTGACATCATTGATGATGGTATAACCGAAAATATGATCCTTTACCTGTTCCGGCACCACATTTTTTGCATCCTTTCCAATGATAACACCTAATTCTGCCTCATAATCCAGGCTGTCTACCATATCACTGTGGCTTAAAATCTCCCCGTATGGATCCACCGCCTCATTCACTCTCTTGGAAAAATAAACAGCATTGGGGCGCTTCCCATCAAAATCCTCTTTTTTAAAGCGGGCAGACTCCTCGGCATGTTCCATGTAATTAAGCCCCAAACAAATGATGTCCTGCTCCGGTGTCCGGATGGGCGCCAGCAGCCTGACCTCTTTCATCATAGCAGCTCCGATGACGTTGCTGTTGTAAGGATCCAGGCCAGAGGCATGTTCCAGCAGGTCAAGCTCAGACTGAGAAAGTCCCTTGATAACCTCCAGCATCTCCTTATACTCCATACCAAATGCCCTGAGAGGAAAGATCCACATCTCGTCCTTACTCACTACCCCGATATCTTTTCTCCGGTCAACCTCGTATGTAACTAATTTCATAACATCCTCCTTTTACATGAACCATAGCTCTTCCTTTGTGGTTGAGATTGTATCCGCACCCACAATATATGGATCTCGTTCTACTTTATCAATCCTTTCCCCCACCGTCAAGGCAATTTTTGCCCTTTCTTGATTTTATAAGGAAGAAAAGCATATTTTAACGTTCTTTTTTCCATACAAGATAAAAGGAGCTGCGGTCACTGGAAACCAGACGCCTCACTCCTGCTATCTTTCATCTATCGTTCTTTGCTTTGGGCCCACCGCTTGCAGATCTCCGGAAAGTTGCTGATGACACTGTCACAGCCCCATTCATAAACCTGCTCCAACGCGGACATGTCATTCACCGTCCAAACATTCACCTGTATTCCGTAATTTCTGCAGTTGTCCACAGCCTCTTTTGTCAGACCCTTCACTCCTGGGTGGTAGCACTCAAAATGATACTGGTTGCAATAATATCCTGCATTTCCAAGGCCCGGATATTCAAGCAGCGCGCCGCACGGTATCCCGGGAGCCAGTTCCTTTAAGCGGATTATGGAAGTATGGTTAAAGGAAGAAAAGATGACCTTTTTTTCGAGCCCGTATTTACGTACAAGTTCCAGGGTCTTCTCTTCCAGACCTTCATAATAATATACACCTGTCTTGATTTCGATATTTGTAACAAGTTCCTGATCCTTTGCCCATATGCAGTATTCTTCAAAGGTAGGAACAGGCACAAATCCATGAATCCCTCCGCAGACAGCATCTGCATTGAATTCTTTCAGTTCCTCATAGGTAAAATCCTTCACAAAGCCGGTTCCATCCGTGGTCCGGTCAATGCTTTCGTCGTGGATCACCACCACCGTTCCATCCTTTGTAAGCTGTACATCCAGTTCGATCCCATCACAGCCAGTCTCTGCCGCCTTCTGAAAGGCCAGCATGGTATTTTCCGGATACCTTCCGCTGTAACCCCTGTGTGCAAATACCTTCATATCAACCCCTCTTTCCTTTTAGCCTCTTTCCGGAAATCTCTTTTCAGTATATCATTTCCCGGATAAATTTTCTATAGGTTGTCCCTGTTTTATGCAAAATAACCTCGTAAATCCGCAGGCTTCCAATAAGGCTTCAGACCGCTTACGGTAATTACGAGGTTTTTTATGAAATTATCTTACATCTTTTCAACATTCCTTGTAGCAACGATGGAAACGCCGGTTCCGGCACAGTCAGGAATGATTACATCTCCAATGGATACAGGGGCGGAAACTTCCATCTTTCGGATTTCCTCCATGCAGACAAAAATCTTGTCCTTAGGTATGTCCTGTTTTGTTTTAACCGGCACCATTTCTAAATCACCGCCCAGGACGCGGACCGAGGATGTTACCACTCTGGTAGGGCTTAAAACTTCTTTTTTTCCGTATTCCGCTCCGCGGCCGCAAGAATTCCCGGTTACTCCTACCTGGTCCCCTTCTATACTCACCGTCAACGGGCAGCCTAAAGGGCATCGGATACAGATCAGCTCTCTTACCTCCATATCATTCCACCTCCGTACAGACAACAATTCTCTTAAGCTCCGGATATTCCTTAAAGCTGTCTTTCTTTAATACAATCTGCTCCATCTCACCGGGAGCCAGGACTTTTTTCTTTTTGTGGGAAACCCTTACATCATCATAATAAACGCTGATAAACCGGTCCTTATATACATCGGCCACGCGAAAACGGACTGTAACCTTATCTTTCATGTTCTCTACGTCAATCTTCTGAGGCACCGTATAGCGGACTCCGTTCTCAGCTTTCAGTTCCACTGCACGAGCTGTCTCTTTTTCTCCATCCGCTTTTACGTAGGCGGCAGCGCTTGCTCCTGCTAAGGCAGCCTCCTCAGATACATAGTCAACCAGGTCATGAACATGAAGCACATTACCACAGGCAAAGATACCCGGGCTGCTGGTTTCCAACTGGTCGCCTACCTGGGGACCAAACGTCACCTGGTTCATCTTTACGCCTGCCCCTTTGGAAAGCTCATTTTCCGGAATCAGGCCCACGGAAAGAAGAAGGGTATCACAGCTGTAATATTCCTCTGTGCCTGGAATCGGCTTTCTGTTTTCATCGACCTGGGCAAGGGTAATTCCTGTCAACCGTTCCTTTCCCTCAATGTTTATTACCGTATGGCTGAGCTTTAAGGGAATTCCATAGTCATCCAGGCACTGGACAATATTTCTCTTTAAGCCGCCGGAATAAGGCATAAGCTCTGCCACTACCTTCACCTTAGCTCCTTCCAGAGTCATACGCCTTGCCATGATGAGCCCGATGTCTCCGGAGCCTAAGATCACCACCTCTTTCCCCACGCTGAAGCCTTCGATATTCATTAATCTCTGGGCGGTGCCTGCGGAATAGATTCCTGCCGGACGGTAGCCCGGTATGTTAAGGGCACCTCTGGGGCGCTCCCTGCATCCCATGGCAAGGATAATGGCTTTTGCCTTTATAATTGCCAGGCCATCTTCCCTGTTAATAACCGTCACTTCTTTATCTTTGTTAATATCAAGAACCATGGTATTTAATTTATATGGGATATGTTCCGACTCCGCCATCTCTATGTAACGGGCCGCATATTCCGGGCCTGTTAATTCTTCTTTAAAGGTGTGCAGGCCAAAACCGTTATGGATGCACTGGTTTAAGATGCCGCCAAGGCAAGCTTCTCTTTCCAGGATCAATATATCTGTAATGCCCGCCTTTTTTGCCGCTACTGCCGCAGCAAGACCAGCCGGACCGCCTCCGATTATCACTATATCATGCTCTGCCATGTTGCTGTCCTCCTTATTTATGACCGGTCACTATATTGGAGCCGGGTCTGTTCTTGCAGATATCTTCCAATTTCCTGTCCGTTTCCCTTGCCAGGATTTCCATGGTCTTAGGGGCACAGAAGCCGGCCTGACACCGTCCCATGCCGGCACGGACGCGGCGTTTGATCCCATCTAAGGAAACCGCTCCAAGAGTCCTGGTAATGGCATCCACGATTTCTCCCTCGCTGACCCCTTCGCAGCGGCAGATGATGGTGCCGTACTGAGGATTCTTCTTAATAAGCACTGCCCGTTCCTCAAAAGACAGCTTATGAGGATCCAGGATTCCCTTCCGGGTGACCTTAAAATTCTCCTTATTGGAAGCCTTTGCCTTTTCTGCAACCAGACCTGCTATATAAACACCAATGGCAGGTGCGCTTGTAAGACCCGGTGATTCAATGCCTGCAGCATCAAAGAAGCCGGCGGCATCAGAAACCTCCCCCAGGATAAAGTCATCCCCATCTTCATGAGCGCGAAGACCTGAAAAGGAGGTGATGATCTGGCGGAGCGGAATATTCTTTACTCCCCAGGCAGACTTCTCCATAATATCCGACAGTTCCTTTGCGGTTGTTCCGACGCCTTCTTTATCCTCCACATTGATTGCCGTAGGCCCGATCAGCAGGTTGCCGTGGACCGTAGGGGTCACCAGAACCCCCTTCCCCATCTTGCCTGGAAGCTGGAAGATGGTATGGGACACATGGGTTCCTGCCTCCTTATCCAGCAGGCAGTAGTCTCCCTTTCTTGCCGTGATGTGAATCTTCTCTTCGCTCACCATATTATGGAATACGTCGGCATAAACACCGGCTGCGTTGATCACATAGGTTGCATGTATAATCCCTTCTCCGGTTTTTATGTCATAGCCTTTTTCCGTCTTTTGAATTTCTATTACCTCAGTGTTAAATAAAAATTCCACACCGTTGTCGCAGGCATTCTCCGCCAGTGCAATGGTTAAACCAAAGGGGCAAACGATCCCCCCAGTAGGAGCATACAATGCGGCCACTACCGTCTCTGCCACATTGGGTTCCATGGCCCTCACTTCATCGCCGGAGAGGATGGATAAGCCGGGGACTCCGTTTTTTACACCCTTCTCATAAAGTTCCTTAAGAGCAGACATATCTTCCTCTGAAAAACAGAGCACCAAAGAGCCATTTCGGATCACCTGGAAATCAAGTTCCTCTGAAAGCTCTCCCATTAAATGATTACCTTCCACATTAAATCTCGCCTTTAAGGATCCAGGTACCGCATCATATCCTGCATGGACAATAGCGCTGTTCGACTTTGACGTGCCGGAACAAACATCTTCCTCCCGCTCAATAACACAAATGCTAAGGTCATAGCGGGCAAGTTCTCTTGCAATTGCACAGCCGATTACGCCGCCGCCAATGATCGCTGCATCGTAATTCATTTCCTTCATGTTCTTCTCCTCCATATCCGTAATGGTCACCCTATTTATTGAAATTCATACAAAAAAAGAGTAAGGCAAAATAAACGGATCACTCCGTTCAATTCCCTTACTCTTTCATCTCAAGGTTTTATATTTTATTACATTAATGCTAGCACAATCCAGACCGGATTGTCAAGATCTTTCTGTCAGGATATTCCCTCCCTCTATTCGCTGACTGCCATGACTGAATTCTCTTCTGCCAGTTTGGAAAGCAGAGCTCCCTTGTCAAAGCCCGGCGGATAAATGACTTCAAATTCCAGTTTGATCTCATCTTTTTTATTCTTATTAATCTTCACAGAAGCAATCTCAACCTTTTCCTTTTCCAGAAATTCTTCCATGCTTTTAACCGCTCCGGATTTTTGTGCTATGGTCATCTTCAGGCAGCCGCAGGAAGCCACCTGAGCAAAATAGCTGATCCGGTGGGTCATGGTCTGCATGACGATGATGAGAACTGCAGACAATATGCCCACAATGTACTGGCCCGCCCCAAGAGCCAGCCCTACTCCGGCGGTAGCCCATATCCCTGCTGCCGTCGTCAGTCCGTTTACCAGATTGTTCCGCACAAATATAACCCCTGCACCTAAAAAGCCTATTCCGCTGACCACCTGAGCCGCGATTCTGGCTCCGTCGCTGGTTGGAATGTCCGGAAACCCATATTTTGATACCACCATCATGAGGGCTGAACCGATCGCCACGATGGCATGAGTCCGGATACCAGCCGATTTGTTCCGGTTTTTTCTCTCGCTGCCGATCAAAAACCCTAATAGCCCAGCCGTTATAATACGCAGCATATATTCCAGCTGGATCATGACGTATGATAAGGTAATTCCCCCAAACAATAAATATGTACCCTCCAAATCTTACCCCTCCAAATCTTACCCCTCCAAGTTTTATTCTTCTTCTGACCAGTAGAGTGCGCATTTTACCGCCCTTTTCCAGCCTTTTACCAGCCTCTTCCGGTGTTCCTCCTCCATCTGGCTGTCAAAGGCCCTGGATACCTTCCAGTTTGCCTTGATTTCTTCCCGGCTCTTCCAATAGCCCACCGCAAGTCCGGCCAGGTATGCGGCTCCAAGAGCAGTCGTCTCAATGCACTCCGGCCTTACGATCTCTGTGTTTAACAGATCCGACTGGAACTGCATGAGGAAATTGTTGGCACAGGCGCCCCCGTCCACCTTTAACTCCTTTAAATGAATATCCGAATCCTGTTCCATAGCCTCAATGAGATCGCAGACCTGATAAGCCATGGATTCCACCGTTGCCCGGATAAACTGCTCCTTACTGGTCCCTCTGGTTACTCCCACAATGGTCCCTCTTGCGTACTGGTCCCAATAAGGTGCCCCAAGTCCTGCAAATGCCGGTACTACATAAACGCCCCCTGTATCCCCCGCAGCTCTGCAGTATTCCTCTGTCTGGGCGGCAGAATGGACCATCCGCATCTCATCTCTTAACCACTGTACGGCAGCTCCTGCCACAAACACGCTTCCTTCCAGGGCATACTGGATGCTTCCCTGATCACTGGCAGCTATGGTGGTCAAAAGTCCATGTTCGGACTTTACCGCCCTTTCTCCTGTGTTCATCAGAAGGAAACAACCGGTTCCATAGGTGTTCTTTACTTCCCCCGCCTCAAAGCAGCACTGGCCGAACAAAGCTGCCTGCTGGTCGCCTGCTGCTCCTGCAATGGGAATCTTTCCTCCCATGACATCCGAAGATGTGTAGCCATAAATACAGCTTGATGGTTTTACCTCTGGCAGCATGCATCTGGGAATGCGGAAATAGTTTAGAATTTCCTCATCCCAGCACTTTCTGTGTATATCAAAAAGCATGGTTCTTGATGCATTGGTATAATCTGTCACATGGATGCAGCCCTTGGTTAAGTTCCAGATCAGCCAGGTATCCACGGTTCCAAACAGAAGTTCCCCACGTTCTGCCCGTTCTCGTGCCCCTTCCACATGATCCAGGATCCATTCGATCTTGCTACCTGAAAAGTAAGCATCAGGGATCAGTCCCGTCCTTTCAACAATGAGCCCATCCAGGCCGTCATGCTTTAGTTTCTCGATTCTGTCCGATGTCCTGCGGCACTGCCACACGATTGCATGATAGACCGGTTCCCCGGTTTCCTTATCCCAGACTACCGTTGTCTCCCTCTGATTCGTGATCCCGATTGCAGCAATATCACTATAATGGGCCCCGATCTTACCCATGGCCTCCATGGTCACGGAAAGCTGTGAGGACCATATTTCCATAGGGTCATGCTCCACCCAGCCCGGCTCCGGAAAAATCTGAGTAAACTCCTTTTGTGCTGCACTGCAGATGTTCCCCTGCTCATCGAACAGGATACATCTGGAACTTGTCGTGCCCTGATCCAGGGCAATGACGTATCTTCCCATAGTTCCTTCCCCTTCCAGTAAACGCCCCGGATTTTATTCCTTGTTAAATTTTTCTCAAGGAATAAAGAAAGAGCCTTGGAAATGAACGGTTACCCGCACTCATCACCTGGCTCTGTCATCTCTTAGGCTAACTATTTATGTGTACTTAATAGTACCATGGAGCAAAAATTATGTCAAGATTTCCTGCGTTTATTCAATCTTTATTCAGGTCTTTAAAAGCGCAGCTTCCTGCTGCTACTTCATTCCTTTTGTAATAAGCTTTGCAAGCTCACCGCCCAGAGTAGGAACTACCGCAAAGCCGATTGATTCGCTTAGCTGTGTAAGAGTAAGAGGCGCCGTGCTGAAAATTGTGTTTAAAAACGGCACATAAACCACAACCACTAAAAATGCAAAAGAAGCGATTACACATTTATTCAAAAAGGAGTTTGATAAAAGCCGGATTCCAAATATAGACCTCTTTTCGCTTCTGTTTGAGTAGGCGCGGAAAAGTTCGCCTAAAATAAGGGCTACAAAGCACATGGTACGGGCGATGGTCTCTCCGCCTTCGACGCCTCTGTAGCTGATATGCCCGATATAAAATGCGGCCAGGGCACCGATACCAAGGAAAAGACTCTGCATGGCAACAGCTACACGCATCTTCTTATCAATAATGGATTCATTAGGATCTCTCGGCTTCTGATCCATGATCCCTGGTTCCCTCTCCTCCATTCCCAGGGCAAAGGCCGGAAATGCATCGGTGATTAAGTTGATGGAAAGCAGATGAATGGGCATCAACGGCATGGGCAGGTTAAAGAGCATCGCCAAAAATATGAGAAGTATCTCACCGATGTTGCAGGAGAGAAGGTAGCCAACCACCTTTCGGATGTTGTTATAAATGGTTCTTCCTTCCTCTACTGCATGAACAATGCTTACAAAGTTGTCGTCCGTAAGGATCATATCGGCCGCTTCCTTGGAAACATCTGTTCCGGTAATACCCATGGCAACGCCGATATCCGCTCTCTTAAGGCTTGGCGCATCGTTTACGCCGTCTCCTGTCATGGCGACAATCTCTCCGTTTGCCTTGCATGCGGCTACAAGCCGTACCTTGTGCTCTGGTGAAACCCGGGCAAATACG
>DEYX01000227.1 GCA_002365025.1 Hungatella sp. UBA3147
CTTAGGGCAGAAAACGGCCCGATATAGGGAATTCCGTCTAAAGTCATACAATCCTGGGCCGTCCATCTTCTGATTTCCTTTGCTTCCGGAAACAGATGTTCCCCTGCCCGTTTCATCGTGGTAAAAGGACTTTCCTTTGGCGCTTTTCCGGTTCTGTGGCTTCCATATCCCAATAAAAGCTTATCACCGGCATTCCGAAAGGAATATGCTCTTTCGTCAATCCCAATATACATGCCTTTTAAAGATGTAACCGGCTCAAGCTCCAGAACGTAGCTTTTCTCCTGATACATTTTGGCAAAATAAAATCCAGGGATATTAACAAAAGGATAATGAGAGGCAAATACTACTTTTTCAGCCTTTACCACCCCTTTATCCGTCACAACTTCATGCCCCTGAACCTTGAGAACCTTTGTCCGCTCAAAAATCGTAAGACCTGCAGATATATCTCTAAGAAATTCCAGAGGATGAAACTGGGCCTGTCCGGTAAAACGAACCGCTCCATGCACAGGAAACGGAAGTCCGGTCTCCCTGACAAAAGAAGCCGGAAGACCAAACCTTGCAGCCCACTCCGCCTCTCTTGAAAGCACCTCTGACTCCTGAACCGAATATAGATATGCATCCGTTTGCTCATAATGGCACTGTATGGAATAACGTCTAATGAGTTTTCCGTACTCTTCCACTGCCAGCTGATTTGCCTTTCCATACAGCCTAGCCGTTTCTGCCCCAGTCGTTCGTGCCAGCTTTTCATAAATCAGATTATGCTGGGAAGTGATTTTCGCCGTTGTAAATCCCGTCTGCCCGCTTCCTATTCGGTCTGCCTCCAGCACCACCACATGAAGCCCGTGCCTTTGCAAATAAAAGGCAGTAAGGATTCCTGCCATTCCAGCTCCTATTACTACCACCTCTGTCCGTTTGTTCCCTGTCAATGGATTCCTGCCAGGAATTCTGGCTGATTCTGTCCAGATTGATTTCATTCCTTCCACCTCTTGCCTTTATAGCTAACATTTTTAAAAAAAGTTTTTCTTATCCTTATTATTCTCTCTATTTCCAGTTTAATGCTTGTTTTCTCTCTTCCAATTATTTCTTGATTTCACTATGCTTTTATAATACAATAAAATCAAATGGCCGATAAAAGGGAGGAAATCCATATGAATTGGTTTAGAAAAAAAACAGCCCTGCCACTTCAAACAGAGACAGAGACCAAAAGCCAGGTATTAGAAGAAGCTTTATTAGAGAGCAAACCGGAACGAGAAACCTGTTTAAAGCATCTGGGCCTGGTAATGAGCTCTATGGAACGGGGCGCTGTGCTAAAGCTTCACATAGAGAATTTTAAACGGCTAAACCAGGTATTTGGTTATGCATACTGCGAAAACCTTCTGGTACAGATCCTTACCTATTTAAAAGAAATGACAGGAAAAGATGTCTACCATTATATTGGTGTGGAGTATATCATCATACTGGAACAATATACACAGGGACAGGCTTATGAGCTTGCTGAGACAATTGCCGGTAGGTTTGACCATGTCTGGAAAGTCGGCGGGACCGACTGCTTATGTTCCGCGCAGATGGGCATCTGCACCTATCCCGGACACGCCGCTTCTCCGGACCAGATGTTAAAGTGTCTGGATCTGGCCGTTATTAAGGCGGAAGACGGAGGTCCCAATCAGGCGGTCGTCTTTGACAGCGTTTTGCAGAAACATCTGCAGCGGCGCCAGACCATTGCTCTTTATCTAAAGACAGCCCTGGAAAAAGAAGAGGTGGAGGTTCGTTACCGCCCTACTCTTCAAATTGATACGGGGACCTTTACCCGGGCAGAGCTTTATATGCGCATCTTTATTAAAGGCCTTGGGATGATCGGAGCCAGCGAATTTCTCCCTGTTGCAGAGGATTCCGGGCAGATCCGGGCCATTGAATATTATGCACTGGAAAAAGCAGCCCAGTGCATCCACGGGCTGCTAGAAGCTGGCTGCGAATTTGAATCCATTGCTCTTCCCATTTCTCCCGTTCTTTTTTTACAGGAAGATTTCGTTGACGAAGTGAAGCGCATGATGGATATCTATCACATACCTGAGGGAAAGCTTGCCCTGGAGATCCAGGAAAGTGCCCTGACCATGGCTTATTTAAACATCAACGTGACCCTCCAGCAATTGCAGGAAATGGGCGTGGAGATCATTCTCAATGAATTCGGTTCCGGCCACTCCGGAATCTCATCAATCCTGGAGCTTCCAGTAGATACCTTAAAGCTTGAGCGCCTGTTCGTATGGCAGCTTGAGACGAATCCAAGGTCCCGGTCCGTTATTGAAGGTCTGATCCGGATGGCAAGAGATCTTGATATGACCATCATTGCCGAAGGCGTGGAAACGGAAAACCAGAACCAAATACTTACAGAAGCCGGCTGCAATTACCAGCAGGGATTTTACTATTCTCCTACCCTGGAAAAAGGCTCTCTGTTAAAAATCCTCGGCACTTCCTTAACAGAATCTCATCAGCTCTTAGCAGAGGAGAAGGAAAAAATGGGGAAACTAAGCTAATCTTCCAGTAGAAACTAAGGAAAAGTTCAGTATCATTACATAAACAGCGGCATACAGGAAGGAGGACCTCCATATGACCAAATCCGCATACTACCAACGGCCCGAAGACCGTTCCTTCCAGGGCAGACAAGTGGAAGGCCTGTTAGAAAACGTTGAATATTCCCTTAATTCCAATATCCGTATCTGGCATAACATTCAAATGGAAGGCTACGCGCCTCACCAGCACAGTGCACTGGAAATTCTCACACCCGTGGAATGCGACTATACCGTCATCATCAACAAAAAGTCCTTCACTTTACAGCCGGGCGACATTCTATTTATCCCCCGCTTTTCCATCCATGAGATCCTTCCGGCTACCAGCGGTTCCCGCTTCATTTATATGTTCAACATGGAACCACTGTCCAGTTTTTACGATTCCTCCTTTTTGGATGTGGTTCTGTTAGAACCTTGCCTTATGAACAAGCAAAACCATAGCCGGATTTATGAACGGATCTATTCCGGTTTAATGGAGATCAACGACATATATTTTCCAGGCGGGATCTTTTGGGAATATTCTATTTATGCGATCCTGATCAATATCTTAACGACAATCGGCGGAGAGTACTATCATGCCCTCTCCGCCAATTCACAAACCTCTCAAGAAAAACATTATGAGTATTACCAGAAGTTCACAGGCCTTTTGTCCTACATTGACGCTCATTACGGGGAGAACTTAACGTTAGAAAAAATGGCCGCCCACATAGGCTTTTCCAAATACCATTTTTCCCGCCTGTTTAAAGAACATACCAACTCTACTTTTTATGACTATTTAAGCCGCAAACGCATTCAGGCGGCTCAGGAAATGTTATTGGCCGGCGAATCGATCACCTCAATCGCCTTCCAAACCGGGTTCAACAATCCGGCCTCCTTTAGCCGGTGCTTTAAGAAGTATACAAAGTACAATCCCACCGAGTTTCGCAGCCAATTTTCCCTTTCTTCTATCCCTTAACGCCACCTAAAGCAACACCGGAAATTATGTAACGGGAAAGAAGCAGATAAACCACAATCAGGGGCAGCACCGTCAAAGCCAGCCCCATATAAACAGAGCCATATTCTGTCTTATAAATATCCCCGCGAAGCAGGCTTACCATAATGGGCATGGTATACTTCTTCTGATCCGTCAAAAGTACCAGAGGGGTAAACAAGTTGTTCCAGCTGGACACAAAGCAGAAGATCGCCTGTGTTGCAATGGCCGGTTTCATAATCGGCATAGCAATCCGGTTGAAGATATAGAACTCCCCTGCCCCATCAATGCGGGCAGCCTGAATGATTTCCAGTGACAAAGAAGGCAGCATATACTGCCTCATAAAGAACACCATAGAAGGTGAGGCAATGGCCGGTAAAATGAGCATGAGGAAATTGTTTGTCATATGAATCCGGTAAACCATCTGATAGAAACCGATCATCGTAATCTGGGCCGGAACCATCATAATCGCCATGATAAAGCTGAAAAATGGTTTGCGGAATCTCCAGTTGTACACCACCAGCCCGTATGCGGTCATGTTGGAAAAATACACCGCACAAATAGTTGCTCCTGTGGAAATGATAAGAGAATTCAAAAAACCATTGGCAGGATTAAAGCTTTTACCCAACAAAATAGCTATATTCTTCATCATATACGTAGAAGGAAGAAGCGAAATTGCGTGTTGCTGTATCTGTACCGTAGAACGGGTGGCATTGATCGCCATAATGTAAAACGGGGCAATGCTTAAAATTGCAAGGAAAATGCATACCACGTAAATAATGACTTCCAATATCAATGAGCTGCGCTTTTTATTCATGTGATTTCCTCCGTTCCTTCTGCATTTTCCTATATTCCCGTTCCTGCTGTTTGGTCAGCTTCTCCAATTCTGCTTCGTCCTTATCCCTCATTGCAAAAAACAAAATTGCAGATGCGGCACAAATAATCACAAACATGATCATACTGGCGGCGGAAGCCCGATTGTATAAGTAACTGCCGCTAAATGCCTGATTATAGATAAATACGCTGGTGGTTAAGGTGGCATTGTCCGGTCCTCCGAGTAAAAACAGCTTCGGAATATCGAACATCTGTAAACCGCCAATCAAACTGGTTACCAATGTAAACAGCAGAATGGTCTTTAAGTTGGGGAGCGTGATATAGAAAAAGGTCTGAATCCGGTTTGCCCCATCTACCTCTGCGGATTCAAAGATTTCAGGACTGATTCCCAGTACGCCGGATACCAGAATAATCATGGTATAGCCATACCACATCCAGAACTGAATAAATGCTACGCTTCCCCTTGCTACGGCTTTGCTGACCTGAAAATTAATTGGCTGGTCCGTAATCCCTAAAGTCATCAAAATATCATTGACCGGTCCCATGGGATAACCGATAAGGGCGTTGAACAGAATGGCAACGGTAGCTGCAGTAATAATGTTTGGCATATAAAACAATACCTTAAACAGTCCTTTTCCTTTGATGTGATTCCGGTTATCCGTAAACCACGCCGTTAAAAGCAGGGCCAGACCTATCTGAGGGATAAAGTTGCATATCCATATGCCTAAAGTGTTCCGAAATGACTTCTGGAACGAGGGATTTGCCAAAATGTTCTTAAAGTTTAAAAATGGATCGTCCGCAAGAAAATGAAACTTTACCATACCCAATCCTTTACAATCCGTAAATCCAATAACAGTAGTAAAAATAATCGGATATAAAGTGAAAATCAGAAATGCAATGGTAAAGGGCAGACAGAATATGTATCCCCATTTCGCATAACCAGAATGTTTTCGTTTCATGTAAGTTCCTCCATTCAACGCAATCAGGCGGACAAGAAGAAAGAGCCTCCCCTCCTGCCCGCTCAAAATTATTTATTCAACGGTGATATCCAGATTATCTGCTACCTGCTGTTTGAAATCCTTAATCGCCTGTTCTCTGCTCTTGTTTCCTGCGGTGTATTCCCGTACCTGATCTCTCCAATACATATTAATGGTTTCATCGTACTGTGTCAGGTTCGTACCCTTTGCATACTTATTTGCCGGAACAAATACGTCAAACATATTCTGTCCGTTTAAGAAGTCAATGGATCCGTCGGATTTGGCCATAACTGTACCGGAAGCTACGGTGTCCTTTGTTCCCGCATCATTCATAGTACCGTTTGCCCACATGTACTGCAAGCCGTTTTCGGAAGTTTCCAGGGTGATCCACTGGATAATATCACCAACCGCTTTTTTCACCTCAGAGTCTTTATTTGCCATTACCCATGTACCTCCCCAGAAAAAGCCGATAGGAGATTCGCATACTGCCCAGTCACCAAAGGTTCCTTCTCCGATTTTCTCGCCGCCTGAGTTAGGAGCCATTACATAGTTGATCAGCCATGCCGGACCAAAGAAGCCTAAAACTGGTTTTGAGCCCTGGCCCTTCATGTCCGCAAACCAGGCATCCTGCCAATCTCTGGTATCATTGTGAAGTCCTCCATCCATCAGTTTCTTAGACAGATCCAAAAACTCTTCCCGCTTCGGGTCAATATTCAGCTTGCCATCCACAATCCAGCCTGTATCAGAACTGTTTTCCACTGCGTGCCACAGATCACCGTCACCGGATATGATCCCGTAGCCTTTGGCTTTTAAATCATTTGCAGCATTAAAAAATGAATCCCAGCTATTGCTTCCCGCGCCCAATTTAGCGCCGACTTCCTTCGGATCATCGGTTCCCCAAGTATCCTTTGCAATGGAGCGGCGATAGATAAATGCGCCGCCAGTCGCCTGGTATCCTAAGGCAACCAGCTTGTTATCCTGATTGGTTCCTATGTCCATGGTATACTTGGCGATATCCGCTTCCTTCACTTTTGCGGCTACGTCAATTCCCAGGTCCTCGTAAGGAGCCGCATATCGGCCGGCATCTCCCTGCGTGTATTTAAGTACAAATGCGGCTTCTGCACAATACAGATCCGGTGCATCGGTCCCGCCTGCCGCCAGTGCCTGATCCAGTGCCGGCTGATAAGCGCCGTCCGTTGTGGCAATGATCGTAGGATTGATTTCATAATCAAAATCCGGATGCAATTCTTTGTATTTTTCGATCATTTTAGGCACTTCATCCGTAAATGCCCAGACATTGATCACCTTTTTTCCTGGCTCCGTCGTTTCTGCCTTTTCCGTGGATTCGCTCTTTGCTGCCGTTTCTGTAGATTCGTTCTTTGCCCCCGTTTCCGCG
>DEYX01000153.1 GCA_002365025.1 Hungatella sp. UBA3147
GAACAACATACCGTACCCAGAACGGGGCCAAATAACAGACCGGCAAATATTGCAAATGTGACACCTGGAAGGGCCAGAAAGGCACAGCCTGCAATGGTGAGCAGCATATAGATTGCAATGGCATAGGGTAGATTATCCTCTACCGCCTGCTTTAGAAAAGCCAGATTATTCATATTACTGATATAGGTAGACCACCCAAATACATGATTAAAGCAAAGAATCATAACGATGATTCCCGCAAATACCAACACTTTTTTATTATTCATCCTTTTTCTTTCTCCGCATCACATGTACCGCCCCTGTTTTTATGATTTGCAGCAGCGCTGCCGCTCCGAACATCAGGCTGATAAAATAGTACGCTCTCATCATCTTTGTGGAGCCAAGATAAGTATAAGTTCCATAAAATGCTGTGAGCATAACCATAGCAGCATGCATTGCAATCTCCAGTCTCCCCTTTTGCCCGCGCCGGATAACCAAAACTGCCAAAAGCAGTAGTGTCAACGCTGTCAATACTGAAATAGAAGTGTATTTCAATGTTTCTATAGGAAACGAGCGCTCCCATCCTTGACTTTTATAGATCACATACCTTGCCATCCCCATTTTTTTCCGGGTAAAATAATGGATGATGAATGCACCCGCTAAAAATAGAATTTCTGCAAAGGTTATTATAAAATATCCAAACTTATTCATTTTGCATTTTCCTATGTTAAAATAAGCGCTGTCGCTTCCGCGTCCAGCGCTCATATACTTATTGTTATTTTGCTGCTTTGTCCCTGGAAAGATTTCCTACCGTGGTATATTCACATTTACCGCTTTCAGGATCTCCCACCTGCACCGGCAGGCTGTCATCCATCTGCCACTGATACCAGCCTCCGTCATAAAGCTCTGCGTTGGTATAGCCGTTTTCGTAGCAGATCAGAAATGGGATTGTGGCTCTCCAGCCCGTTCCGCAGTAAAATGCCAGTTCATTGTCAAGAGAGGCTCCGGATTCTTTTAAATATCCTTCCAGCACATCTATACCGACTGTCGTTCCATCTGCCTTATTATAAGAACCATCGTCCGTATCATGTCCCCAAATCGCGCCTTTGGGTTCTCCTGCCTTATCGATATATCCGTATCCGCTGGTTTCTCCAGAGAATTCCGCCTTGCTCCTGATACTCACCAACTTGAAATTGCTGTCACTTTCAAGCTTTTCTTTTACATTATCAATGGAAATAACATATTCCGGATGGGCAGGAACTGTTGTTCCGAATCCCTTATCTGCTGCCTTTGGCTTATTGCTGCCTTTTTCCGTGCCGTAACCGGCTTTTGTCCAGGCCTCAAACCCGCCATCTAAGCATTTTACATTTTCTACTCCTGCCCATAGCAGAGTGAATGCGACTCTGTCATCTGCAGAATTTATTCCATCCGCTCCATAGCATATTACAGTCGTATCTTTTGTAATACCGTAATCAGCCATCAGCCTTTCTATTTCCTCCGGTGTGCGGATGTTCCAGTACTCTTCTGATTCTATATAATCCGTATTCATATGATAAGCACCCTTGATATGTCCTTCTGTATATGCAGGATTATCTGCTTCCTCTCCCCATGCACATTCCAGAATCACATAATCTGATGACTCTTCCTGATTCCCTTCAATTACGCTCTGCACCCAGTCCGGTGATACGTACACCTTTTTTTTATCCACCGGATCAGCGTTTACATTAGTCTTTTCTTCCTTATCCGTCTTCTTTTCGCTTTCATCAGGTTTACTTTCAGTCTTTGCTGCACATCCTGCTGTCAGTGATACTGCTATGGAAAGACACAGCAATACACCCAGTACCCTTTTTTTCATAATACTTCTTCTCCCAATATGTATAATTTTTTGCTATATTAATTATAAGTAGGTACTGCTTTTGAGTCCAATTGATTTAATCGATAAGTAACCTGTCATTTATAGATTCTATCTATATATCTTTTTTTATCTGCAATGCCACGAATCAGAATAAAAAAGACCATTGCAAATCACTTTGCAACAGCCTTTTCAATGCGAAAATTATTTTTCTTCTTCCCAATCATCCAAAATCTGCCGGATTTTTTCTCCGCAACGTTTTCCTTTACAACTGCCATTGCCAGTATTCGTCATACTCCATACTTTTTCAACGGTATCTGCACCTTCTGAAATTGCCTTTTTTATTGTTTGTTTAGAAACTCCTTTGCAGATACATACCTTCGTTAATTTATCAATAATTTCCTGATTGTCCATTGTTTGCTTTTTCCTTCCTTCATCTGAATTTAAGCCATTTTGGTTAATCGTACTGAATTAGAATTTTACCATACCTCTGTTCATGTTATCAACAATATTGAAAAATCACATGATTGTTTAACTAATTCCTAAACGTCTTTCTATATAATATTGATTATTAATAATAAGCCACATTTGGGCATCGAATCTCATAACTGTCCAAAGAGATAAACCCTGGAGGTTATATTCTCCTGCCAGTGCTGCCCGTGCATCAAAGCTTCTTGCATCTTTAAACCATATTACATGCATAATTTCACTACTGTCGATATAATAGAAATAAGGTGATTTTGCCGCTTCATTAAATTGTATTGGTATATTATTTTCCGCTGCAATTAGTACTGCATTTTCATTGGTTATTACAGTGGCTTCTGTGGCACCGGGAATATAGGGGAGTGTCCAATCATAACCAAGTGTGGTGATGCCTAGAAAAATTAATTCAGATGGAATAATACTAACTGCATAATCTAACAAGCCTCTCAAAAAATCAACCGGAAAGATTGAGCTTGGATAGCTGTAAGACCTTGCCCAGTCATAAGATGAAAATATAATTCCATCCACATATTCAGCAAATTTTGAATAATCTAATTTTTCAAAACTGGTATATGGGATTTCACTATTCGTAACCGGTGTTGTGGTGATCACGATCCTGAAACCTTCTGAATGAAATATCGCTGAAGCTTTTTTCAAATATTCTGCAATATTATTTATATTGTCTAAGGTGATGTCTTCGACATATATGTTGATACCATAATAACCTTTTGATTTTACTATTTGAAGAGCATTATTAATAAGGCTATCCTGTATAGTAGGATTATTTAAAATTTCATAGTTCACTTCACGGCTGGCTATTCCCTCTCCAGAAATCGTGGAAACAAACAACATGGGCGCAACACCATATGATTTAGCCAGCTGGATAAGTTCCGTGTCGTCAGCAGTTGTGATAATCTCTCCTAAACTTGTAGCTCTATAATTGAAAATAGTCAAATACGTTAAAAAAGGAAGAGTTTTTATTAAAACAGATTTATCTATATAGGAGAAGATATATCCACTGGTGGCAATTGTCTTTGATTTATCCGTTTGATATTTTATAACAATCATTTCACCGGAGTACAAATATTCTCTATCGGAGAGATAGGGATTGTTTCTTAATAATTCCATTGTTGAAACACCGTGCTTCTCTGCAATACTTTCTAAAGTATCACCTTCCTGGACGGTATAAACTGTTTCAGGTTGAACAATCACAATCGTTTGGCCTATTGCTAAATTGTTTGGGTTAATAATTCCGTTTTCCAATATTAATCTGTCAATAGGGATCTTGTAATACTCTGATATTGTAAAGATGGTTTCACCAGGTTGGACAACATGTATGATCATAGCTATCCTCAAATGATCTTATTAATTCTATTATATGCCAACCCTATCTGTTCATAACAATATGTTACAAACAATTACATGATTTTTTGATAATCATATTTAATAGCGGGACTAGTAAGTCCTTGTCCAGGTTTACACTTTCAAAAGAGCAATTCGAAAGGATTAAAAGCTATCCCCTATTTGCGTTAAGGGATAGCTTTTCCGTTTGGTTGTATGCACATGTCAATTAGTATTTTTAGCCTGATCTGCTGTATTTCATAATCTCTCAAATTCGGCATATACAATCTATCAGAGTTTATAGACGGATTTCAACAAGGAAATACCAGTCTCTGTTTTAAAGATATGTTCTGCATCATAGGTAAGCTAATTTTACAGCCCCGGTTATTATCTGACTTTATTTGAACCTATTAAATATTGATTTTGATTATAATTTAATGAAATCAATCTGTCAATTTTAAATATTTACTTACTACATATTTTGTAAGCCATACTCCATTCGCTGACAAATAGAACTTAAATCCATCTCTATACATTACTCCACTATCTACTTTTAGAATAACCGGCTTTCCATGTCGTCCACCTACTTTATTTGCCGTTTCAATATCTTTTGATAAATGAACGTATAACCTGCTCATCGGTTTTAATCCGTCGGTCATTATACTTGTCAAAAATCTATCTGCTGTTCCGTGATACAGTAATTCAGGTGGCTCTTGCTCTGACAATTCCACATCTACCGGAATACTGTGGCCCTGGTTTGCTCGAATCAGCGTCTTATCTGCATTGAAGCTATAACGTTGCTTATTGTCTGTGACTACGATCTCTGCAAGCATTTTAATATCAATTTTTCGCCCTGTGGATTTTATTCCTTCAAGCAGCTCTTCGACATTTGCCCACCCATGCTCGTCTAACTGAATACCGGCGGCTCCCGGGTCATGCCGTAAGACAAGACTTATGTATTTACTCAATTTATCTTCTTTACCCATATTATTTTTCTCCTTACCCCGTTACCTCTTCCACACTCTTTGCTTATGACTTAATCTTATTTTCCAAGTAATTTAAATAGTATTTTAAGGTATTTTCTCTAATAGAAATAAATTCATTAACTTTTTGCTCAGAATGAGCCAGTAAATCAGATAGCTGTAGTTCCAGTAAAGGCAGCACCAATTTTGTACCAATTTTTTGTGTGATATCATCAATACTTTCTTTCGTGGGAGATAAATTATAATCATGAAACCTAATTAATAAACAAACATCCTGACGGACATTATCTTCAAATCCCAGTCTCTGCAAAATCAAATCCGCCAGTAATTCACTGACCCTCTCATGCCCCTTAAAGCTGTCAACTCCATTGATTGTTCTCTTGGTATATGGTTTGCCGATATCATGAAACAAAGCAGCCAGTTTCAGAGTGATATCTTTCCTTACGCCGTTTACTACCTCATAGGTATGGGCTAGCACTGGTACACGGTGTGCCGGCATATTTTGTTCACAATTTTTGCAAACAATTAATTCCGGAGATATTATAAAAAGTTCATCTTCTAATAATTGTAATTCTTTATCACTCAATAATAAAGCTTCCAAGTATTCTCTCAGCATTTTATCAGTACTACCCAATCCATGTTGCTTATTCATATAGAATCCTTCCAAAGTTTTATCATCTCAATTATATCATATTTCCGTTATCCGCTCAAAGAAATAGTACTTTCATCTGTGAAATCTTAACTTACCTGATCTTGGGCAAATGCCATATCTTGATAGTTGAAAGCTTAAACTATAATTTAAAACATTAAAATAAGCCCTCTATCAATCATATTTCTATAATTAATAAAGGGCTTATGCTTAAACCCGGTAAATACAAGGATTCTATGGTCTATTATTTCTCCAATGACTTCATCGTAGGGACTAGTTTAATGCCGTTTTTATCATGTTTCATCTAATGATATTGAGGTGTACAAATGCCCGAAATGTCAAGTTTTCTTCGTCTTTTCATTTTATCATGTTTCATCTAGTGAAATTGAAATGAGTTAAATTTTGAGTTAAATTCGTGCCTGTGGCTCTATGAAATTTTTATCTTTCCTTCAAGATTACTGAATGATTCTTTCTTCTTGCTCTCCGTAGCTTCAGCATAGATGTTCATAGTAGTTGAAATGTCACTGTGCCCCATGATTTCCTGAATCACCTTAATATTAGTTTCATTTTCACAAAACCGGGTACAAAATGTGTGTCTTAAGTTATGGACAGAAAAATGGCGAATAAGTGACGGCTTCCGGCCATCTTTTCCGGCCAGTTCCTTTTCCGCTTCATTGTAGGCTTCATAAATCCTTTGTATTGCCCTATTAATGGTTTGCGGGTTGTGAACGTAGCCATTACGGTTAGTGAAAATAAAACCGTTATATCCATCTATTTCCGCATTGCTGCCCCCGTCTGACATTTGCCGCTTTTTCTCCTGTAGCAATGCCATTTTCACTTTCTCAAGCATGGGGACCACCCGGCAACCAGCGGCAGTCTTTGGGGTAGTGATGTGCATTTCACAGTTTCCGCTGTCCTGCTGCCTGTATACCAAATTATGATTTATGCTGATTATCCGGTTTTCAAAATCGCAATCTTTCCACCGTAAGCCGATAATCTCACCCACACGGCAACCAGTTCCAAGGAATACCGTAAACAGAGGCAACCAATGATTATAAATATTAGATTTTGCCATGAAGTCAACAAAGGCTTCCTGCTCTTGCTCTGTCAAGGCGTGGCGTTTTGGTTTCTCCCAGTTATGCCCTCTTTTAATTTCTACCATTACTCCGTCCGTTGGGTTGCTCCTGATATAGCCATCACGCACCGCCAGCGTAAAAACCGGGTGCAATATTGTGTTGATGATCTCCATGCTATTAGGCTTAAACCCTTTTTCTCGGATAAGTTGATTATAGAATGCCTTTATGTCTGAGTACTTAATGGCAGAAATTTTCTTTTTTCCAACTTCCTGGGATACATAATTTTTATACATATACATGTAATTTGTCCGGGTGGATTGCTTCAACTCATACTTTCCAGCCATGTACAAGGCGAAAACTTCATTCAAAGTTGTTTTACAGCTTGAGGCGGTTTTTATGCCGTCCTCAATGTCCCGATTTACCTGTTTTATTTTCTCCCTCAAACTTACATCTTCCCGCTTGCCGGTTGGCGTTCTGTCTGTTTCTGTCAATCTCCAGCTATACATGGATTGTCTCCGGCCTTTATTGTCCGTGAACTGGTAGCGGTAACGACCATCGGGCATTTGATTTTCTCCATCTTTCAGTATTCGCCCCTTGTTGTCTGTCCTCTTCATACTTGCCATAAAATCACCTTCTTTCTACCTGTCAATGAATTTGCTACAGGACCCGCAAGGCCCCGTAGCATTTCCCTTTTTCCTTTCATTCAGTTCCACCCAAATTCTGAAAAACAAAATCCCCATTGTGGATAGATATGCCATCATGGATGCCGATGCGGTAAAACAATTCGCTTTCAAGATCATGTATCACCCTAAGGCTATTAAGAAGTGTGTCAATCATAATAAAAGGTACTTCTGTTGTTTTCTCAAGTTGTGTATAATTCTTATCATACTCTTCATAAAACACATTTAAGTCCGGATTGCTCATGAGCGTATCCGATACCGTTTCATTTTCTAAATAATTCATGAAAGCCGCATATATAGCGTATCCTGTGGAAATTTTACTTTTCAAATCTTGCATTATTTTTTCTCCTTTTTTCATATTGCAGCAGGTTATTGATCGGGTTATAATAACAATGTACCTGCTGCCGTGTTGGGTCTGTGGGCTCCTGCCCTTGTAAGAGTTGCTGCTCATGCAAGGGCTTTTACTTTAACTATCTTTCTACCTGTAATTTTCCCGGTTCTTCCTCTTGCTTCACATGCGAATATCGTCCCTTTATGTACTCCGAGCATTTTAGCAAGTTCTTCGGCACTTTCTTCCACCACAAGCGGTAATTCGTATTTGTCAGCAGTTACCGCAAGCCAGTAATATTCTTTTTTCCTTGACATGTGCCGCCTCCTCTATGCCGTTACAAGCTGTACTTGTGATTGCCCAAAGAAGCAAGCTTTGTAAATTCTGTTATCTCCCCGGCTTCCCCAAATCAATTCCGTTTCAAACAGTGCTTTACTACCGTGAATTACTTCATAGCCTAACTTCTGCCACCCGCTCCAGGTGCTTGCTTCTTCATTAATCCCTGCCGCCGTTTTCGCTTCCTCAATTCGCTTTGTGTTGATTTCTTCAGCCTTTGCGGATAACCAAGCCCGATGTAAACATTCAGCAAAAGAAAGGTTCTTGTTTTTACGGTAATTCGTCCATGCTCTCAGCATAATTTTTCTAAGGTTGTATTTCATATTCCCAGCTCCTTTCCTGCAACCCTGAAAGCATCTTCCCGGCTATTGCTTGTGGCTCACAGGTATATGGCTTTCAGTTTGTGGAGGCTTTCGACTTCTCCGGTTGCTTGTATGTTGTGGAAGGTTTTCGGCTGGATCATCTTCGGTTCTATTGCTCTCGCTCACCCGTATATGGTTTCCAGCTTCACAACTTTTCGGGTTGTTCGTTTGCCGTTCCTGTATCTTATGTATTAATTATAACCCTTTTCGGGTTATATGTCAACTATTTTTTATTATATTTTTTATTATTTATTACCCTTTTTATGTTTTATCTATTCTTTTATAGTTGACTTATAACCGATTTTATATTATCATTAAATAAATAATGAAAGGAGGCTATACCATGCGCTATACTTCAAAAGAGCAACTAATAATTGAATATAAAAAACTGCTTCTCGAAAAACAAATAAGTCAAAAAGAAGTGGCAAAAAAACTGAATCTACTCCCCCAGGCATTAACAAAAATCCTTAATAAACAAAATTTCAGTTTTGATGATATGAGTAAATTACTTTCAGCTATCGGTTACAATATAGAAATTCAGTTTACACCTTCCAAAGCACCAGAACCCTCAGACCCACCAGAACCGGCCTCCACCGTCCAGGCTCCCAAAAGGTCATTGAATAACATTCGCGCTTTTACACCGGAAGCAGCAGCAAAGGTGGACTTGAAAAGGCTTGTTTCTGATATCGGGTACCAGTTTGATATTAAAGACGCTTTTGGAAATGATATTCTTGTCGACCTCATGAGCAAGGCCAGGCAGCAGGAGGCAGAACAGCAGCAGGCGCAACAATAGGAGAGCAACGGATGAATATTGAGTACTCAAAGCAAGCAGTAAAAGCCATTAACGGCATGGAGAAGCGGGGAAAGCTACGAATCAAAGCCGCAATAGAGGGATTGCCGGAAGGGGATATAAAACCACTAAAAGGCAGCAAGGGGAGTTATAGGCTACGTGTCGGGGACTGGCGCATATTATTTTCATACCCGGCAAAAGATATAATCTTGATAGAGAAAATCGCACCAAGAGGCGAAATATATAAGGGGGTGTAAAATATGTCACCAATCAGAAAACAGCTTGATGAAATGCTTGACTATTTGCCGGAATCGGAGCAAGTACTACTTTTTGAAATTGTGAAAAGGTTTATCCCAGACGATGTGGCAACATCTGACGATTTAAAAGCAATCCAAGCAGCCCAAAGAGAATATGACCAGGGCGAAACAACCGGGCATAATGAAATTAACTGGAATTAAGTAAACATCATGGCAGCAGGCCCCCACTTGCTGCCTTTTTCATGTCCTTATGTCCGGCTTCCGTCAGTTCACCTTGTCCCCTTATCCCATCATGACAGTGGGACCCCTCATCCCTTTGTTCATTCCTGCTTCAGTAGGGGAAATTATGCCTTTCATCCCTCTTCTGGTACTCCAAAAACCACGTCGTAATTTTCCGTTATGATCCCCGCCGTGTTCCTGTCCATGAATTCAAATGCCTTTTCCTCATCCAACAGACCAACTTTTTCTTCGTTGTCGGCACCCTCTCGGACGATGAAAAAAGTGCCCTTGCCTGTCCGGTACAACTTTTCAGAATTCCAAGCCGCTTTTGAAAACATGTCATTGCCATCTGCTACACAAAGAAGTGTTGATTTTTTAGGTATGTACTGCTTACCGCCAATATAGTACCGTTCTAATTTTTCCTTTGCTCTCCCTGCCATATGTCCTAACCTCCTTTCCCTGCCCCTTTTATGGGGTGACATATCAATTCAATTCCCGGGGCGATTTGTTCAGCTTTTCTTGTTCCCCTGTATGCCTTGTAAGCTTGTTATTGTCCTGTGGTTAGCTCAAACTTGGTTACATGAGGATTTTTACACTAAAGCTATATAAATGCGAATGTAGGCCATTCCTGCCACTCATAACCTATGGCCAGCGTATTCCGTCCACCCCGTAAGCATGTATCATTAATTCATCAATCCCCTTTTTCAAATTCCTGTCATACACAGAATCCTTTATTTTCAGCTTTCCGCATATGCTACGCTTCCCCATAGGCTCCGACACCAGGTAACGCAGCACAAGGAGGTTGTGGCGCACTCTGTAAAATTCATCTTGCTTGTGATACTCATATGCGCGCTTGTGGCTGTCAAACAGGAATTTTACCACCACTTTAATTTCTTTGTCTGCTTCCCGGTTGATCCGGTACACTTCCAGCATGCCGACCAGTTCCCGCCTCCGGCTCTCGTAAGTGTCGGCATCAGGCCGTTCACTGCCTCCTGCTGCTTCCTGATCTTGTTCATGTAACATTCTTTCCGCCGTTGCCTTTGCGGTCCTTTGGATATCAGCAATAACATCTTTCGGTAGTGTCACAATAGTAGCCCCCTTTCCGTTTCGTCCAGCCCGTCAACAGTGCACTCATGCATGGCTTTGCGGATGCGTTCCTGGTTACATGGTGCGTCAAGAAAAGATTCCAGCATTTCCCGGTATTCACTCCGTAAAATCTTCTGGTAACTGATCTGTAAGCGGTTATATATTCCCTGCCTGCTGCTTCCTGTAAGTCTTGCAATGAATGAAACGGGCCTACCCTGGTAATGATGCAGGGTAACAATCTTTCTTTCCGTTGGCTCCAATACCTCCATGGCCTGGTGTAATGCCTGGTGTAATTCCTGCTGGTATACACTCCCGGTAACAACTTCCTCCAAACATTCTACACATGCCACACAATCACCAATCCCCCGTTGCTTTCCCTCTCCATCTGTCATATAGCTATCTAGGCTTATTTGATTCATGGCGTTTTCCGTGCTTTTCAGGATTCCATAGGCAGCAGATGAAAGCCCAAGTGCATTCCTGCACGCTTCATCATCGGGATATTTCCCATGTTCTGAAAAATAGCTTTTCTGGTATTCCATATGCTTCAAATAATTGTTTTTCAGATGTTCCGGAACCCTTACAAGACCGCCACAATTCGCATGATAGCGGTACAATGATTTCCTGATGTGGTGCGGGGCATAGCTGAAGAATTTAACCCCGGCAGCAGGATCATAATTTTTTACCGCTTCCAGTAAGCCAAAGTATGACTGCTGCTTTGCGTCCTCAAATCCTTCCTCGTAGTTTTTAAGTCCGGTAATGTTCCGCACAAGGGTGTCAATAAGTCCCTGATTGCGCTCCCATAACAAAGCCAAGTTCCCTTTCCGGTCCTCTCCTTGCTTGATCTGTCTCACTAATTCCTCATTACTCATTTATGACCGCCTCCGCATTGACATTATTTTAGCCCTGTAATAAAATGGCTTTGCGGACATATTGAGGGGGCGGCCTTGCTAGAAGGGCAGCCTTCTTTTTTATGTTTTTTGTTTTTATGGTAATGGTATTGGTGATGGAACTGGTTACAGCGGATTTTCCGCGGATTGTCCTACGGATTGTCACATGGACATTATAACAGTAACAGCTTTTCAGCCCTTCTTTTATGGAACGACATATCAAATCAATAAGCGTTACATTGTAACAGCAATGAAACAATCGGTAACACAGAGGTAACATCCAAGTAACGATGTTACCACCGGATTCCTTGGTGCTTCCTGGTATTCATGGGAATCTTATTGGAAATTAATTGGAAAATTTCCGGTTAAAGAAAAAGTACCAAAAAGAAAGTATCATATTCCCCCTGTTATTATTTAATCTGTTAATTTTAATACTGTTATTATTAGGGGGATGGTATTCAAGATGTTGGGTGCCAACCCCCTGAAATTCGAGACTATGGAGAATTAACTTCATGGGTGAGCCTATAAACATTATACCCTAGCAGATTCCCATCCCTCTCACGTTCCCGGATAACTACTTTTAAACTAATCAGGATATCCATAAATTTATTAAACCTTTGTTTTCCCATTGATAACTCACTGCGCATCATTTCAACCCTTGGAAAGCAAGTTTCACCACTCCCGGCAAAACTGCATAGATAAGCATATATTGCTTTAGATTCCGGTGGTATATCTGAATTCCTCATAATTTCCTGGTACACAATCCCGTAGCCTCCTTTTTTTTCCTGCTTTTTCATTCATTATCGCTGCTCCTATTCGCTGATTTCGTCAAGATACTCCTGAACCTTTTTCACATTCCAGAGTACCCGGCGGCCTATTGTGATTCTGGCGTTTGCCGTGATGCCTATGTCTGTTGCTGATTTTCTCCCGACATGAAGCATATTCATAAGTTCCGCCGTATCAACGGTAATATTTTGCCCCTTAATTCCTTCCGTTGTTTTTCTCATTTATTCAACTCCTGTTCTTTTTATCTGATTCTACATAACCGTTATCAATCAATTGATAGACAGAGGATAACACACGTTTTTCATTAAAGCAAATTGCAAAAATACGTTTAATTTGTGCACATTCACCAAGTGATAAGAAAACGCTATAAACTATGGCATTTATCAAAGAATGCATGTCAAGGGGAGTAAACTATGGGTATCTGGAGCTTATTAACTAGATGTAAACTCCTCAATTTATATTTTTTTAATGGCTTAGTAAAAGTGATGAAAATGGTAGTTTTTTGAAAAAGTTTTTTTTACTTCCCTGAACCATAGAAGAGTAAACACATAAATCAAAAAAATAGAGCTTCCTACACTTTTACAGTATAGAAAACTCTATGAATTGAGTTAAATTTGAGTTAAAACGGCAGTTTTGGCAACAAGATAACCACAAACTTTCCTTTATTTCCTAGCTTTTCAGCCTCTAATATCAATTAATGCTCTTCATCGTCGGAAACAACAACACATCCCTGATCGCATAAGAATCCGTAAGCAGCATAACAAACCGGTCAATACCGATACCAATACCGCCAGTAGGAGGCATACCGATCATGAGTGCATTTACAAAATCATCATCCATGGAATTCGCTTCATCGTCTCCAGCTGCAAGAAGTGCTTCCTGAGCCTTAAAGCGCTCGATCTGATCCAGAGGATCATTTAACTCAGAGTAAGCATTTGCCATCTCACGCTTTGTAATAAACAGCTCAAAACGCTCCGTATAATCCGGATCATCAGGCTTTTTCTTGGTAAGAGGAGAAATCTCTACCGGATGGTCCATAATAAAGGTCGGCTGTACCAGATGCTCTTCAACAAATTCCTCAAAAAGCATGCTTAAAATATCGCCCTTCTTATGGTGTGCCCCATACTCCACATGATACTGGTCTGCGAGAGCCTTAGCTTCCTCATCCGTATGAATGGTGGTAAAATCAATATCCTTGTATTTCTTTAAAGCATCTACCATGGTAATGCGTTCAAATGGCTTTGATAAGTCAATTTCCACACCATCATAGTTCACCACAGCCGTTCCAAGGACCTTAAGGGCAACTGACCGGAATAAATCCTCTACCAGATCCATCATGCCGTGGTAATCGGTATAAGCCTGATATAATTCCATTAAAGTAAACTCTGGGTTATGACGGGTATCCACGCCTTCATTACGGAAAACGCGTCCGATTTCATAAACTCTTTCCAGACCGCCTACGATCAGTCTCTTTAAGTAAAGTTCCAAAGAAATACGCAGCTTTACATCTTCATCAAGAGCATTGTAGTGAGTTTCAAATGGTCTTGCCGCAGCGCCGCCTGCATTAGCAACCAGCATAGGTGTCTCCACCTCCATAAAGCCCTGGGCATCTAAATGGTCACGGATGGACTTGATGATCTGGGAACGTTTTACAAACGTATCCCTAACTTCAGGGTTCATGATCAGATCCACATATCTCTGTCTATATCGAATGTCCGTATTGGTCAGACCGTGGAACTTCTCCGGAAGAATCTGAAGGCTCTTGGTAAGCAGTATAACGCTCTCAGCATGGATGGAAACTTCTCCTGTCTTTGTTGTAAAAGCAGTTCCCTTAATACCTACGATATCACCGATATCCAGCTTCTTGAATTCCTTGTATTCCTCTTCTCCGATACTGTCTCTGGCCACATAGGACTGAATATTGCCCTTTAAATCCTGTACATTGCAGAAGGAAGCTTTCCCCATCACGCGCTTTGACATAAGACGTCCTGCGATGGATACTTCCTTTCCTTCCCATTCATCATAATGCTCTTTGATTTCACTGCTGTGTACGTTAACATCGTACTTTGTAACTTTAAACGGATCCTTACCGGATTCCTGAAGCTCTGCCAGCTTTTCCCGGCGGACCTTCAGCAAATGGTTTAAGTCCTCTTCTTTTACCTGATTCTGATTTTGATTCTGCTGTTCTGCCACCTGTTTGCACTCCTTTGTGAACTATGTTAAGGAAGTTCGATTCACCAGACGGCTCATCGAACGGCTGATTTTCTATGACACTCTCTGGATTTCCAGAACTTTATACTGGATTACACCGGACTGTGTCTCTACGTCTACCACATCTCCTACTTTCCTGCCAATCAATGCATGACCAACCGGGGATTCATTGGAAATTTTATTCTGAAGGCTGTTTGCCTCCGTGGAACCCACAATTTTGAATTCCATCTCTTCGTCCTCATCAACATCGTAGACTTTTACCTTGCAGCCAATGTTAATCTTATCTAAATCGATTTCATCTTCAACGACTACCTCTGCATTCTTAAGGAGCTTCTCCAGTTCTTCAATACGCAGCTCAATGTCTCTTTGTTCATCCTTAGCGGCATCATACTCAGCGTTTTCGGATAAGTCGCCTTGCTCCCTGGCTTCCTTGATCTTCTGGGCAACTTCTTTTCTTTTTACTACCTTTAAATTCTGAAGCTCATCCTCGTATCTTTTGAGGCCTTCGTAGGTTAAAATATTCTTCTTATCTACCATGGTTTTTGATTCCTCCTGGTTTCATACTCGCTCATTCGCATTCCAAATATTATAGCGTAAACATCTAAAATTGTCAAGAATGTAACTGTTCCTGATTCTATTTCTCTGGCTGTATGCCGGCCATCCGATCTTCCACAAAACGACATAATTCGTCCATAGTTCCCACCTGGTTGATATCATTTCTAAGCTTTGCGGAATGAGGCAATCCAGCCGTATACCATGCCATATGCCCACGCATCTCACGCATGGCCACCACTTCCCCTTTATGCTCCATCTGCAGGGCACCGTGCCGGATGATCATCTTGCAGATTTCCTCTCTGGTAGGCCCGGGAAGCAGCTC
>DEYX01000181.1 GCA_002365025.1 Hungatella sp. UBA3147
ATATGCAAGTTCCAGGCTCTTTAAATCAGAAATTCCAGCACCAAGGCGGATGGACACTGCCAGAGTATCGATCCGTTTATCAACTCCGTCACGGCCCACAATCTGTGCTCCGAAGATCTTTTTCCCATCGGTGGAGAAAAGAAGCTTCAGAGTTATTGGCACGGCGCCGGGATAATAGCCTGCATGGGAATTCTGGGTAATGATGATGCTTTCATAGTCCCTTTCCTTTTGAAGGCCCCTCTTGATCAGTGCTTTCTCATTTGCACCGGTGGAAGCTACAGCTAAATCAAATACTTTTGCAACAGATGTTCCCTGGGTTTTTTTATAGGTTTCCTGGGCTCCTGCAATATTATTGGCTGCAATGCGTCCCTGTTTGTTGGCAGGTCCTGCAAGGGGGACCATGGCCGGTTCCTGGAATATAAGGTCATCGACCTGAATCACATCGCCTACAGCATAGATATCCGGATCCGAAGTCTTTAAATATTCATCTACCACGATACCGCCGCGCTCATTGACAGA
Organism: Hungatella sp. UBA3147; assembly: GCA_002365025.1. Classification (GTDB taxonomy): domain Bacteria; phylum Bacillota; class Clostridia; order Lachnospirales; family Lachnospiraceae; genus Lacrimispora. The sequence goes on from DEYX01000181.1 coordinate 520, forward strand.
AAGGCCGGCCGCCTTTGCCAGTTCGCTGTTGGGCCGTACACCGATGGAGAGGATGACCAGTTCTGCGGAGATGGTTTTCCCACTTTTTAATGTAATGGCCACAGATCCATCCTGATCTTCAAATGCAGCGACACCGTCACTTAAATGGAGGTCTACCCCGTTTTGCAGAATGTGCTCGTGGAGCAGCTGAGCCATTTCGTAGTCAACAGGCGTCATAACCTGGTCCAGCATCTCAATGAGGGAAACCGAAAGACCTGCGTGGCGGAGGTTTTCAGCCATTTCAAGGCCTATAAAGCCTCCGCCGATGACAGCGGCTGTTTTAATTTTGTTTTCTTTTATAAGAGCGCGGATGCGGTCGGTATCAGGAACCGTCCAGAGAGTCTGGATACGGGAAGATCCAATTCCTGGAATAGGCGGGCGGACCGGTGAAGAACCAGTGGAAATGACTAAGGTGTCATAGGTTTCCTCATAGGTTTCTCCAGAATCCAGCCCGCGGACCGTAATTTTTTTATTCTCCCGGTCAATGGAGGTGACTTCATTTTTTACTCTGACATCAATATTATATTTCTTTTTCATTGCTTCCGGCGACTGCAGCAGCAATGCGTCTCTGGATTTAATCACATCTCCTACATGATAAGGAAGGCCGCAGTTGGCGTAGGAAATGTATTCTCCCCGTTCAAACATAATGATATTTGCCTCTTCATCAAGCCTGCGCAGCCTGGCTGCACAGCTGGCTCCTCCGGCTACTCCGCCGATAATTACAATTTTCTTCATAATATTCCTCCTGCTATATTTTTAAATTAACGAATGGTCACATGTTGTTTCGTTAAGTATAAACAAGAATTAAAAAGATGTCTGTGATTGAGTCACATAACAGTTCGTGATATTGATCATTCGTATTTCCGGTCGTATCAAATAAGTAAACCAGGGAAATTTTGATTTTGTACAATTAAATTTAATAACACCATTGACAAATGATAAATAAAGTTTTATGATAAGTATGATTTAAATAAATTTAATTTTGCATAATATAAAAAGGAGGACCATGAAATGTCTGTTTATGATTTTACAGTGAAAGAGATGAATGGCACAGAGAAACCTTTATCCGATTTTGCAGGTAAAGTGTTACTGATCGTCAATACGGCAACGGTTTGCGGATTTACTCCCCAGTATACGGACCTTCAGGCCATGTATGACGAATATGGCGTCAAAGGATTTGAGATTCTTGATTTTCCCTGCAACCAGTTTGGAAACCAGGCGCCTGGCGATAACGAAGAAATTCATTCCTTTTGTACCGGACGCTTTGGAGTCACCTTTCCCCAGTTTGCAAAGATTGACGTAAATGGAGAGAATGCAATTCCTCTTTACCATTACCTGGTGAATGAAAAGGGCTTTGAAGGCTTTGACCCGGGACACGAGCTGACTTCCCGCCTGGAACAGAAGTTTGAAGCGCTTAATCCCAATTATAAAAATGAACCGGATATTAAGTGGAATTTCACCAAATTCCTTGTGGATCGCAAGGGGAATGTGGTCAGGCGCTTTGAGCCCACTGCGGATATGAAGTATGTAAAAGAAGTTGCAAAGAGTCTATTATGAAAAAACGTGGCGAGGATCGCAATGGGAGAGAGGATAGAAGTTATGGACTATGAAAAATTAAAATTGGAGAACCAGCTATGTTTTCCGCTTTATGCCTGCTCCCGTGAGATCATCAAGTGGTATAAACCATTCCTTGATGAGATCGGTCTGACCTATACCCAGTATATCGCCATGATGGTATTATGGGAGAGAAGGCAGGTCACCATAAAAAAAATGGGAGAGCTTTTGTATCTGGACAGCGGCACCCTGACTCCTTTGTTAAAAAAGATGGAAGCTGCCGGCCTGCTCAAACGGAGCCGTGCCAAGGAAGACGAGAGAAGTGTGATCGTTGAACTGACGGAAAAGGGAGAACAGCTAAAAGACCAGGCTGTAACCATCCCTGACCGGATCTCCCAATGTGTACCTGTAAATAAGGACGAGTTTAAAACCTTATACCGGCTTCTGTACCAGATTTTAGGCCAGGCCGACCCCACAAAAGCACCCCCGCGTGAATCCTGATTTGCGCGAGGGTGCTTTTGCATTCATGCCTTTGCCATTTAAAAAGGTTACCAGGAAAGGTTACAGCATTTAGATGCTGTAAAGTCCATGTTAAAAAACTCGCCGATCCCCTGAGGAAAGGTAAAAATGTTAAGCGGATCATATTTCTCCTTTACCTCTTTTAATCTGCAAACATGAGTACCATAATATTCTTCAAGATAGCAGGGAAGGCATGCATAGGGGAAATTTACATAGGAGCCGTCGGTAACTGATTTCAAATAGCTGAATCTATCAGCTACCCAGGCAGCATTTTGGCATCGATGGTCTTCAAATACGGTGTCAAGCCAGACAATAAAGTGGGCATCGCGGAAGAAAAACGCGGTTTCATCCACATCCACCTCCGCCACCCTGCCTCCCAGGGCATAAAAGGAAATGCTGGCATAGACGGAGCCTTCGGCCCGTTCTTTTATAAGCCCGGCAATATTTAAGCTTTCACAGCTGCTAAAGTCCCGCACAGCAAAACGGCTTGCTGATTTGAACTTTTCAAAGGGTGGATAAAAATCCCCGATAATTGTAACAGCTTCCAGGAAGGTCACGTATTTTAAACTGTATTTTACACCTCCAAGCTCAAGGAGGGGAGCAATGATTCCAAAGGCTACTTCAGGAGGTCCATAAAAGATACCTCTTGCGATAATTGCAAGTCCCTCCATTAGGTCATTGTAAATCCTTGAGATTAAGGTTACTCTCTGATCGGCATCTTTCAGCCAGTCCTGCCAGGTCAGCAGAAACGAAGACTGCTTTTCCTGGTTTGCATGGGGATATCTTATGTCAATGAGTGTAACTTTATTTACCTTCTGAGGAAGGCGGAATGTCATGGAAACGATTACGCCAAAGTTTCCTCCCCCCGCTCCCCGGCAGGCCCAAAATAAATCGGAATTTTCCTGTGAATTGGCTTTTATAATGCAGCCTTCGTAATTGACCATACGGATTTCCAAAAGATTGTCACAGCCAAGTCCAAAGTAGCGGCAGGAGAGTCCGAAGCCTCCGCCTAAGGCATATCCGCCTACCCCAACCGTGGGGCAGGTCCCGCCAGGGAAGGGGTAACCTTTTGATGAGACGAATTCGTATAGCTGTTTGTTAGTTACGCCTCCCTGAACGTGAAGTAAATGGGCGTTTTCATCTATGGCAAGCTGGTTCATTTCACTTAAATCAATGTCAAGTATATCATCTCCGGTGGAGTAGCCTTCATAGTTATGGCCTCCGTTTCGGATCCGCAGGCAGATGTTGTTTCTTCGGGACCACAAAACAGCATTGCTGACATCTTCCTGATTCTGGCAGTAGACAATGGCCAGGGGGGATTTTTGGACTGCTCTGTTATATACTTGTCTTAGTTCATGATAACAAGGGTCGTCTGGAGTTACAACACGACCGGTAAGCCCGTTAAAATTACAGGTGTTCATGAGGATTGCCTCCTTTCCTAATAACATGTTATTAAAAAGGAGGACATTTGGTTCGGGCTCAGCTTATCAGTAAATTTTGTTAAGATCCAGAAACAGTTTGGCGATCTCAGGGTCAAACTGTGTTCCGGAACAGCGTCTGATTTCTTCCATTGCATCCAGGCTGTCCATAGCCTTGCGGTAAGCCAGATTGCTTGTCATGGCATCAAATGCATCGGCAACTGCAAGAATGCGGCATAGCAGTGGGATTTCAGTTTCTTTTAAGCCTCTGGGATAGCCGGTCCCATCCCATCTTTCATGATGGGAGAGGATATAATCAGATACAGTAGAGAGTTCAGGAGTATTTTGGGCGATGCGGTAGCCGATTTCCGGATGGCGTTTCATCTCTTTCCATTCCTCATCGCTTAAGGGGCCGGGTTTCTTTAAGATCTCCATACTGATTCCGACTTTTCCGATATCGTGGAGCATGGAGAGAAGGGATAAATCATTTTTTTCTTCAGGAGCCAGGTCCAGTTTTTGGGCCATTGCAATACAGTAGGTTTCAATCCTTAAGGTATGTTCTTCCGTTTCCATGCTCTTTTCATGCAGAGTGGCCAAAAGGGTATTTATGATTCGGTTGCGGTAGCTTTTTCCTTCTAAAAGCTTTTTATGGTACATTTGTTCTTCCGCTTTTTGAAGTACCTGATGAAGATTTTCATACACGCTGTACTTAACGTCAAATCCCAGGGATACGCTGATCTGAAGGGGGAGACGGTCATTTTGCTTAAATTCCTCCTCCAGCTTCTGTATAAGATCCTGGGCTGAAGCGGTATCGGTTTTCGGCAGCAGGATCAGGAATTCGTCTCCGCCCCATCTGCCTGCAATTCCATTTTTCGGTAAGGCATGTTTAAATATTTTCGCAACTTCCCTTAAAAGGAGATCCCCTGTTTTATGGCCAAAGACGTCATTGGTTACCTTTAGGCCATTTACATCTCCCATGATTACCGTAATAGGCAGCATAGAGGCCCTGTCGATCCGGATCATTTCCTCCTCCACATACCTGCGGTT
>DEYX01000187.1 GCA_002365025.1 Hungatella sp. UBA3147
TTAGAAGATATTGTAGACGGAAAAGTGGATGTGTCAGGAACTACGCTTTCTGATGTTTCATGGGCCCATTTAGAAGGGAATACGGACGGAAGCGATATCGGTTATTATTTCCCTGACGGTTCTCAAACCATATCGGTAAGAAAAGCAAGGAATGCCGGAAACTGGTCAATGGTCGGAACCTCAAATGGAAAAGCGGAAGAGAACTATCTGGAAATGTGGTTTGACCATGGAAAGAATCCTGAAGAAGCCACATACGAGTATGTACTTCTTCCAGGAATGACCGCTGAAGAAACCGAACAGTATTCCAGGGAACCACAAATCACGGTCCTGGCAAACACTTCACAGATTCAGGCTGTTTACGACAGATCCGAAAATATACTTGGAGCCAATGTATGGACAGATTCTGCTTCAAAAATTGGTGACTTCTCCATAAAAGGTGCTTCATCTTTCATGGCAAAAGAAGATGAGAATGGAATTCTGACTGTCTCAGCCTCTGATCCTACGATGAAAAATACAGGTACTATTGTAATCGAAATACATAAACCTGTGACAGAAATTCAATCATCAGACGAGAACGTAAAGGCAGAACTGACAGAATACGGAGCAAAACTTACTATTCAGGCAAAAGGAACCAACGGCTCCAATTCTTATGCAGCAATGCAGCTGGCGGCTTCCCTGTATCCGCAGGCCGTTACTCTTGCTCCCGGACAAGGTATGACCTTTGAAGTCAAAGATTACACCAATGATGCAGGGAATATTACCTGGAAGGTCACAGGAGATAAGTCTTTAGAATCAGGTACCGGCATCGATGAAGAGGGCTTCCTTTATATTGATGATCTTGAAGAGAGCAGCCGGTTAAACGTGACGGCTGAACTGGAAAATGGGATAAAGCTTCAGGCCTTTGTATCTTTGGGCGGAAAAGTGGGACCAGAATTACCGAAAAACATTCAAAAAGTCCAGTCTCTTATTGAAGACGCAGTAAAAGAGGCGATAAGCAACGATGATTACAGTGATTACAAGGTACAAAAAGCCATCAGGTCAGCAGTCAATGCCTTAACTGCCGTTTCGAATGAGGAATTGGCTACGTATTTAATGGATCAATTGATCGCATTAGAAGAACTGTATAAGGCTGCGATGGCTGCAAAAGACTGCATGATAGACAGCAAAGTGGATTCCGCTGAAACAGAAATGACTGGTATACAGATTGCAGGAGCTGCGTTAAGCATACCAATTAAAATCACTGGAAACAGTGCAACTCCTTCCAATGCAGTAAGAGCGACTGTCTCCAACGCAAGCAAGGCATCTCCCTCAACCGCTTTCAGGATCTTTGAAGATGAGGAAGTTGATCAGGAAATCCGTACTGCAATTATGTCGGTCACAGACGGCAATGTATCGGAAACAGAAGAAGAATTCCGAAAATCCTTCGGGCTTCAGCTTCAACTGGAGGATAAGTACGGAAACAGAAAGCCTATACCGTTAAATGCTCCGGTGAAAGTGTGGATGGACATCCCTGATCAGGGAAAGGAAAGCAGTTCCATTACTGCAACATTTAAGGGGTCAGGTGGAGAAACCAGACAATTACCAATTTACTGGAATCACAAAACAGATAAAATATCATTTGTGTTAACGGATAACGGAACAGTGACCTTAATCATTAACAGTACCACAGAAGGAGAAGAACACTTTCAAGTGTCCATAGATGACAGTCTGGAAGGCGGCAGCATTACTGCCAATCTCTCTGAAGGAAAAAAGGGAGCAAAGGTAATTATAAAGACAGTTCCTGATATTGGATATCGTTTAAAACGTCTATCTGTTAACGGAAAGACAGTGTCTCCGGACAAAAACGGAAAATATGAGTTCCTGCTCCTGCAGGATACATATATTACAGGTGAATTCCGGAAAACGAATCTGGACGGAGAGGGAAGCCAGGACAGAGACAGAAACTCTGAATCAAGCTCAGTTAGTTCTGTCTGGAAAAAAGTGAACGGAAAGTGGTACTATTTCAATGATAAGGGCAATATGGCAACAGGCTGGCTTCTGGTCGATGGAAAATGGTATTGGCTGAGCTCAGATGGAGCCATGCAGACAGGCTGGGTCTTTGATCAGATGGACGGTTCCTGGTATTATCTGGATTCAGCCGGAGCCATGGCAGAAGGCTGGAATTGCATAGATGGGAAATGGTATTATTTAACCACGCAAGCAGAAGGTACATCCGGATGGGCACTGAATCAGGAGAAATGGGAATATAAAAAGCCAGAAGGTTACTCACGCCCGCGTGGATCGCTATACATGAATGGAGTGACTCCAGATGGCTGGATGGTTGACAGCAATGGGGTATGGAATCAATAAGTGAATTGATGGATGCTGCTTCGCTAACTGATGTTAGTTCTGCAGCATCCATTTCCAAAATGCACATGATGAATAATATCAATCCAGAATTTGTAATATAAACCACCTTATGTTATGATATTATTTATAAATAATTGAAGTAGGAAGGTAATTAACATGATTCAGTGCAATTATGAAAGAATGGAAGATAAGATTAAAACTTTCAGCAGGTTTGGAGATACTGGAAAGGGTGGAATTACCAGATTTTCTTTATCAGATGAAGCCTTAACCTCAAGAAAAGAATTCGTAAGGCGCATGGAGGCAATCGGCGCTTCTATAACAACCGACGATATGGCAAATATATATGCTACCATTGCCGGTACAGAAGATTTACCAGCCATTGTCTCAGGTTCCCATATGGATTCCGTTCGCCAGGGCGGGAATTATGATGGGATTCTGGGTGTCTTAACAGCAATGGAAGTGGCAGAAACCATAGTAAAAGAAAAAATACCTCACAGGCATCCGATTACGGTTATAGTATGGACCAACGAAGAAGGTGCCAGATTTGAACCGGCAATGATGTCTTCCGGTGTTGTTTGTGGAAAGTTTAACAAGGAAACCATGCTGGCTTCACAGGCAAAAGACATTCCTGAGTATACCTTCGGAGAAGCTTTGGAGAAAAGCGGGTTTAAAGGAAAGGAAGTAAACCGGCTGGATCCGTCTAAAACAAAGGCTTTGGTGGAACTTCATATTGAACAGGGCCCGGTACTGGAAGCGGAAGGAATAGATATTGGTGTAGTCGAAGGCGTCTGCGGTATGATCAATTACGAATTTACATTTACCGGACTGGCAGGTCACGCAGGAACGACACCTATGAAATACCGTAAGGATGCTCTTTATGCAGCGGTTAAAACCATCCAGTATCTCCATGATGAACTGGACCAGTTAGACAGCCAATTGGTTTATACCACAGGAAAGATTTCTGCCCATCCGAACATTCACACCATAATACCGGATGAAGTGAAATTTACCCTGGATGCGAGACATCAGGATTCCGAAGTGATCATGCAGGTACTTGCAGTCATTAAAAAGATCCCAAGCGTAGTGGAACAATGCGAAGTGGGTTATGAGGAAGCATGGTCACGTAAGACCGTGAGCTTTACTGCTGAACTGGTTGATTACGTGGAAAAAAGTGCCGAGGAATGGGGCTATTCCAATCGTAGAATATACAGCGGCCCAGGTCATGATGCACAGTTTGCTATTGATCTGGTTCCTACTACCATGATATTTGTACCAAGTGTGGGAGGGCACAGCCATTGTGAGATCGAATTTACTCCGGTAGAAAACTGTTTAAAAGGGGCGAATGTACTTTTAAATACAATTCTGCATATCGATAAAGAGCATTAAACTTAAGAAAGCCTAACAAAATGAAACTGAATCATCTATGAAATCATGAAACAAATCATTACTCCATAATAAACGAAATGATTCCGCCAGAATGAAATTCATAATATAGCTGGCCATGAAAGAGCAGGAGAGCATGGATTAATCTTTGAATTGCAAAGGCCAGATAATTATGGTAAAATGTAGAAAAAGAAAAATCCCAGAAGAAAGAAGGAATATCAATTATGGAGAAAGAAGTATTAAATTATGCTGTTGAAAAAACTCACGAATTGATGAGTGCACCATCATGTAGCAATGAGGCAAAAACAGCGGCTCAGACCTGGTTGGATTCTATTGGAACTGATAGGGAAGCCGCAGAAACCAAAAAATATATTGTTGAACTTGAGGCAGATATTTTGCCTATTGACAGTTTAATCGGTTTTGCAGGATCTGATGCTGGAATCCAGGTTTTTGGTGCGGACACTGCGAAGAATATCGAGGCACATGCAATTGAAATAAAGTCTGCCGGAGAAATGTATTGTGATTGTCCGGCTTGTGCTGCTGTAGCAGCAATTCTTAGTAAGAAAGATGACCTTCTTAAATAAGAAATGAAATTTAAAATCGATACACTTTAAAAAGCATCAATCAGAAATGATTGGTGCTTTTTCTTTACCAGTCCCAATTTCTCGCAGGGGCGGCTATCAATTTACAGCCTTTGTTCACACGCCCGCATCTCCGAAGGTGCTATTCCTGTAATCTTTTTAAATACTTTGCTAAAATAGTATACGTCATTGAATCCGAGGGATTCGGATATTTTTCTTAATGATAGATCTGGAAACTGAATCATAAGTTCTTTGGCTTTCTCTATTTTTAATCTTGTAAAGTATTCAATTGGGCTGGTGCCTTTATATTTTTTAAAGACTCTGCACAAATACACTTTTGAAAGCCCCATTTCTTCTTCCAGGGTTTGAAGAGAAACATTAGAAGATAAATTGTTTTTAAAATAAGCAAGAATTGTTTCGACAAGGTCTTCGCCTGTTTTTGTTTCTGGTTCGTAGTTCATAAACATTTCAATTAGAAAATAGCAAAAATTATCGGCGAATTCTGAGTTGTTTGCAGAAAAAGAAATAATATTCTCAAGAAAATAGAGACTATTATAATCAAATTCCTTTTTCAGCAAAAACTTTTGTTTGAGAGAGTTAAGTATAAATATAAGATCATTTCTTTCGTCAATATAGTGCCGTTGCTTCTTAGACCAGGACTGGAATAAGCGCCTGATGTTGGAAAGCAGAAGATCTGGTTGTTTTTGTTGGATGAGAAGCGCGTATAAGTCTACGATATCGCCTAAAGTTTCTGCAGGCGCATTTTGCCGTGGAAGGTCCGCGTACACGCCGGTCTGGCCAAGAACTATATTTGCTATGGCGCCGTTATAGCATTGGCGCACAGACGCGGCCATTGCTTGTTTCTTCGTTACAGTATGAAAGACAGTAATATATTCTTGAGACACTTCCTGGAGGTTTTTTACAAATTGCAGCAAGGTAGCCTCCAGCATCTGGGCCTCGATATCCGAATAATTTAATATCATAACTTTTTCATTAGAAAAGAATCCATCAAAGCAGTGGATGAATTGCTTTGAATTGCGTTTGGGAAAAAGCCGCTCCATTTCATTGTTCGGAATATACCGTACATTGGGATGGATCATAGTTTCTACAGTGCTTAAAGGGTTGGAAATGATAATATAAATCAGAAAGAACGTATCCTGTCCCATGGTTGCTTCAAATGAAAGGGAATCATCTCCGACGAAGAATGAAATAATATTTTTACGCCGCCGTTTCACACGTTTTTTACAGCTGGCCAGACAGCGCCTCAGTTCTTCTAAATCAACCGGCTTCAATAAATAATCTGCGACTCCCAGACGGACTGCCTGTTGTGCGTAATCAAATTCCTGATAACCGCTTATGATTACGGGAAGGGCAGTACATCCGGCTTTCTTTAATTTCTCAATCAGGGACAGACCATCCATATCCGGCATACGGATGTCTGTTATCACAATATCGGGAGAGACATCCGGAAGCTGTTCCAGTGCGGAAACACCATTGTCCGCAGTCCCGATAATTTCGTAATCCTCATTCAAATCAAGAATTTTCTGCTGCAGAACCTTAAGCGCATAAACTTCATCTTCCGCAAGAAAAATTGTGGTCATGTCACACCTCCGTAATGACTGTAAGTTCAATGTATCCTCCGGAAGTATCCGGGTTGTTTCCAATATCAATAGAGAAAGAATCTCCATAAAGAATGCGAAACCGTATATAAATATTCGTAAGACCAAGATTTCCGATCTTCGTATTGACCACATCACCACGATCTACCAAAGTGGCGTCGCCTTCCTGGAACTGGCGGTAAATCATTGATATGGCATCATTTGAAAAGCCGCTACCATTATCCCTTACGATCAAGTGCCAGCCTTTAGAAAACGGTTCAATCATTACCTCTATTTTCAGTTCATGGACTTGAGAACTGAATCCATGCTTTACCGCATTTTCCACTAAAGGCTGAATTGTAAATTTGGGAAGGACGACCAATAGGAGGGAAGGATGGGCATGTATGCAGATGTTCAGTTTTCCTTCGTGCCTTTTTTCTATCAGAGAAATATAATTATTTAAATGGCTCAGTTCATCCTGAATCGTATATTCTCTCTTGGAGTAATCTGAGATATAACGCAGCATTTGTGAAAAACAAATACAAAGGTTGGAAACCTCTTTATCTCCATTCATATAACTCACCGATTCAATCATGGAAATAGTGTTATAAAGGGTATGGGGGTTCATCTGTGCCTGTAAAGCCAGATAGGCGGCACGCTCCTCATTGGCGCAGGACTGAATATTTCTGGCAATCGCTTCTTTTAATTGATCGAACATGGTACGGAATGCCAGATTGATTTTGTTGATTTCCACAATGTTTGAAGTGGTATTCAGCGTAACATTCATATTGTCAAAGGATACCCGCCCGATAGCCTCGCTTAAGTCGGTGAGAGGGGCGGCCAAACGCCTTGTAACGATGCGGATTGTCAGCAGGGATAACATGGCAAGAAGAAGGAAGATACTGCCGGTTAATACGATGATTTCCAATCCATAGGGTACAAATTCTGATATAGGACAGTAAACGGCTGTAATCCAGCCGGAATATTTGGAAATATGATACGAAACCTGATTTTGCCCGAAACGGAGGGAACCTGACTGCGCTCCTGCGTTGCATATGGTATCATACATATCAGCCAGCTTTGGATCAGCCTTTCCGGAAACTGCCGGATATATAAATGTGCCTTCCTGAGAAAGAATAAGCACAGAACCGGAGGCCTCCGTAAGCTTGCAGTAATTTTCTAATTGGGAATAGAGATTTTGCACCTCAATGAATCCATAATTCTGTTTTCCATCGGTTATGGTCCTTGCCACAGAGTATACCAGCTGATGTTCCCCATCGAAGGTATCGCGGTGAGGAGGAATGAATACCTTTTTCCCGTTTGCACTTAATACCTCATCTCTCCATGGGTAAGAGAAAGCCGCCGCCTTGATCAAATCAGGATTTTCACCAGTTTTTGCAAGCGTATAATACGAAGAATCATTGAAAGCTATAATTCGGTAAGTGGAAAAAAGAGGGGCATCGAGAGCCACAAAATTTTCTACCACCTGATCACTGTAATTCATTAAATCAGCAGTGGAATCAGAGCTTTTCATGATCTTCATAAACGATTTGTCAAAAAGCAGACCATTAATGATACGGTCCATCTCTTTTAAGGAAGCCTCTGTCTGCTCCTGTACTTTTAAAGAAAGCTGTGACTGTATCTGAATGTTCCGGTGATACTGTTCCCGATAGAGAATGAACAAAGAAATGGCAAAAAAAACAGTCAGGATCAGTAATAAGGTCACAGAATAGGTTAGAAACATTTTTCTTATATAGTTTTGATCTTTTTTTATTTGAAAACACCACCTTTATCTGTGAAAAGTGTAACATAAGGTTTGATGGAAAGCAATATTTTGGAGGTGCTTTCCGGGGCGGTTTAAGATATTACATCATAAGGTTTATGATTTTCTTTTGCGGCCTTTGTTAAATTGCATTATAATAACAGTAAGGCAATATGAAGGGAAAGAGGGGAAGGGTAAAAATGAAGATCAGATACATGGAGGTTCTTACTGTTTTGCTGGTCTGTTTGGTTCTGGTTGGGTGTGTGGGTGAAAAGCACGTAAAGACAAATGATGAGGTGGCGAACGAGCCGGTCGTACTTACGTTTATGATGCCCCAATCACATGATAAGGACTTTTTACAGGGGTTATTGAGGGAATACGAAAAAGAAAATCCCGGTTACCGGATCGAGGTACAGAGAATTCCGGATAATCAATGGATTGACCTTGTGAAGTCAAAGGCCGCGGTGGGAGAAATGCCGGATATGATACGAATCGACCGAGGCCTGCTGGAGGAGGTCGGTACGGATCATTTTGTGGAATTTGGCGAGAAAGAATCCTGGTATAGCCGGATTATAGAAAAGCAAAAGATCAATAAGGAAATAGAAGGCCATTTATTTGGTCTGCCGGTTGGTTCTGTAAGCAGTGTCGGTATTATCTATAATTCTGAAATCTTTGAACGGCTGAATCTTTCCGTTCCTCACAACATGGAAGAGTTCCGGACAGTCTGTGAACGTATTAAAGAAGAAGGGCTGATTCCGTTGTATGCGTCTGATAAAGATTCTTGGACGACACCGCTGTTTTTCAGTTGCATGGCAGTTCAATTGACAGAGAATCATCTGTGGGAACGTTTGCTGAATAATCAGGTTAAATGGTCTGAGGTTCCTGAATTTGAAACCATGCTTTGTGAAATCGTGGATCTTTATAAAGCCGGGTATACGAATCCGGATTACCTGGAAGCTACTTATGAAGGGGCGGTAGATGCATTTGCATCCGGTAAAGCGGCCATGTATACATCCGGTCAGTTCTTTATTCAGGATGTGATAAAGAAGAATCCGGAAAGGGAAGTAATGATGATGCCGGTACCATACGATAATAAGGATCTTCTGGCCGTGCTCAGCGGACCTGGG
>DEYX01000275.1 GCA_002365025.1 Hungatella sp. UBA3147
CCTCAAAGGCATTTGGCGATGTAAAACCGGCCTTTAAAGGTTTACATGATTTTTCCAACATGAGAGACTTTCTTCCTGAATACTTATCAGAATCCCTGATCCAGGGAGTGGAAGCCTTTGAACGGCGGATTCACGGTTTTTCCAGGCCGGACGCCATCCTGGCTGGTGTGGAAAGCAGAACCTCTTCACCAGTACGCATTCCAAGAGGCGAAACCTTTGAATGCAGTATCAACGGAATCTATCCATGCGGAGAAGGCGCCGGATATGCTGGAGGAATCACCTCTGCTGCAATGGACGGCTTAAAAGTGGCGGAAGCCATTGCTTCCAGATTTGACAGGTTTTCTATATAAATTGACGAAACCACAAAAATGTTGTAAGATATGAAGCAAAAAGAAATACAGAAAGCAGATGATAATGAAGATGAACGCCACAGAACGAGAGAAACTAAAGGATAAAAAAAGGATTGTGATAAAGATCGGCTCCTCATCCTTAACCCATGCCTACACAGGGGATTTGAATCTGATGAAAATTGAAAAGCTGGTTCGGGTAATCAGCGATTTAAAAGGACAGGGAAAGCAGGTGGTTTTAGTTTCCTCCGGCGCAATTGCAGCAGGACGTCAAGCTCTTGGGCACCATACCAGACCTGTTACCATATCAGAAAAACAGGCATTCGCCGCTGTGGGCCAGGCCAGGCTCATGATGGTGTACCAAAAGCTGTTTGCTGAATATAATCAAATAGCGGCACAAGTTCTTTTAACCAAAAATACTATGGTTAATGACAGCAGCCGCTATAATGCCCAGAACACCTTTGATGAACTTTTAAAACTTGGGACCATCCCCATTGTCAATGAGAACGATACCGTATCCACCTATGAAATTCCTCTGGTGGATAATTTTGGAGATAATGACCGGCTTTCCGCCATTGTTGCCGCATTGATCGGGGCAGACCTTTTGATATTATTATCGGATATTGACGGTCTTTATTCCGATGATCCCAGACAAAACCCGAAGGCAGAATTTATCGGCTTGGTAAAGGAAATCACGCCTAAGCTGCTTGATATGGGCAAATCCACTTCAGGAAGCGATGTGGGTACCGGAGGTATGGCTGCAAAGCTTGCTGCCGCCCGTATTGCTACGGACAGCGGTTCCGATATGGTCATTGCAAACGGTGACCAGGTGGAGGTCATTGAGCAGATCGTAACAGGCGAAGAAAAAGGAACCCTGTTCCTGGCCCATCCAAACCATGACTTTGACTTAATGGACTATATTAATCACGAATATTAAGGAGAACCCTATGAATCAGGATAAGATCGACAGAATCAATACACTTTATCATAAATCAAAAGCAACAGGATTATCGGAAGAAGAACAGGCGGAGCAGGCTGCTTTACGAAGAGAGTATATCGAATCCATCCGCAATAGTTTACGGGGAAATTTGAACAACATTTCCATTCAGGAGGAAGACGGATCCGTAACGGATTTGGGTAAAAAGTATGGAAAAGTTGGAGAAGAATGATATCAGGCGATTGATAAAGGAGCAGCGAAAGACCTTGGAAACGGTTACCGAGGGTCTATGGAACGATGCCATCTGCGAGCAGCTTTTAAGCCTTGATGATATCCTTCGGGCATATTGTGTATACTGCTATGTATCCTTTCGCCAGGAGGCAGGTACCTGGAAGTTTATGGAAGAATTATTAAAACAGGGAAAATACATAGCAGTACCAAAGGTCGTTGGAAGGGATCTTGAATTTTATTCCATTTCCGGAAAAGCAGATTTAGAAGAAGGTGTCATGGGTATTATGGAACCCAAACCAACCTGCTTAAAAATCCATGATCCGGAAGCACCTATGATTGTTCCGGGAGTTGCTTTTGATAAGTCGGGAAACCGGCTCGGATACGGCGGCGGATATTATGACAGGTTCTTTGAACGAGAACCAAACCATCCCCGCATTGCCATAGCCTACGGCTTCCAGGTTTTTGACCATATTCCTACGGAACCACATGACAAACGTATGGACCGGATTATTATTCCTTAAGGGATTCCCTTAAGAGCAAAAAACGATTAAGAACACCCTGCTCAAAGTTTAAGGGCAATCATAAGGAAAAGATTGGAGGAACCTATTATGACGATTACTGAAATCGGAAAAAAAGCAAAAGAAACAGCCGGAATTATAGGGATCCAGGGCTCGGCAAGAAAGAATGAAGGCTTAAAGGCAGCGGCAGCAGCCCTGCTGGAAGGAGAAGCGGAAATCCTCGCTGCAAACCAGGAGGATGTAATAAAAGCTGCTGCTTCCGGAATGAACGCCGGACTGATTGACCGCCTGGAACTGACTCCTGCAAGAATCGAAGCCATGGCTGACGGACTTTTATCCGTGGCTGCTTTGGATGACCCGGTGGGAGAAGTACTTTCCATGAAGATACGCCCCAATGGCCTGACCATCGGCCAGAAGCGCGTTCCTTTGGGCGTTGTAGGTATTATATATGAAGCCAGGCCCAATGTGACCGCCGATGCCTTTGGACTCTGCTTTAAATCAGGAAATGCCGTGATCTTAAAGGGTGGAAGCGATGCTTTGGAATCCAATATGGCCATAGTTAAATGGCTCCGTACCGGCCTTAGGAATGCAGGCCTTCCAGAGGATGCCATCCAGCTCATCACTGATACTGACAGAGAAGTAACAAAGGAATTCATGCGTCTTAGGGAATATGTGGATGTATTGATCCCAAGAGGAGGCGCCGGATTAATAAAAACCGTTGTGGATAACAGTACCATTCCGGTCATTGAAACAGGAACCGGAAACTGCCATATTTTTGTCGATGAATCCGCTGATTTTGATATGGCCTTAGATATTATTTTTAATGCAAAGACCCAGAGGATCGGAGTGTGCAATGCCTGCGAATCCCTGGTCATCCACAGAACTATTGCCCCTCAGTTCCTGCCTTTATTAAAAGAACGGCTCGCTCAGAAATCGGTAGAGATCCGGGCAGATGAAGAAGCCTGTACCATGGCAGAGGGATTTGTCCCTGCAACCGAGGAGGATTGGGGCAGTGAATACCTGGACTATATTTTGTCCTTAAAGATTGTTGGCTCTGTTGATGAAGCGATTTCCCACATTAATCGTTATAACACCAAGCATTCCGAAGCTATCATTACATCAGATTATAATAACGCTCAGAAGTTTTTAAATGAGATCGATGCGGCAGCCGTTTATGTCAATGCATCCACACGCTTTACGGATGGATATGAATTCGGCTTTGGCGCTGAGATCGGAATCAGTACCCAAAAACTTCATGCAAGAGGTCCTATGGGACTTAAAGAGCTGACGACCACCAAATATATCATATATGGGGATGGCCAGGTACGTCCGTAGCCTGAGCTGTCTTTAATAAAAATGGCTGTGAGATAGAATTTTCTAACTCACAGCCATTTTTATTAAAGAATCTTCAGTCTCCTATGGAAGGGCTTCTTTCAGTCAGCTTTTGACGTATGTTAATTGGTATTTCGGTGAGTTAAGTGTCAATTCGGTATAATCCATGATCTGATTATTGGTCAGATAAGTAGTATTGGCAACTCTCAGAATGGGAGTATCCAAAGAAACTCCAAACATTTCTGCAATACTTTTTGAAGGATGAAGGGGGGTTACTGTATGGTCGCTGTATGCGATTTTCATTCCCTTTACCTTTTCAAAGTACTGATATTTGGACTGCTGCAGTACCTGCATGGAGATATCGGGATATAACCGGCTGGACATATAGGTCGTTTCAAACTGAAATATTTCATCGTTTGCATACCGGATTCTTTCGATAAAATAAATAGGTTCCCCAGTCTCAATCTTTAAGATGGAAGCAATATTTGAAGGTGCTTTCTGAATCATAAAGGTGGGAACTTCTGTCCGGACGGAAATCCCCTGTTCACACATTACTTCTGAAAATCCCTGGATGGAACTGGGGTTTAATGTAACAGAAGGGTGGCACACGAATGTCCCTACTCCGGCAACTCTTGTCAAAAGACCCTTTGCAACCAGATTATCTGTGGCTTTTCTGACGGTCACCCTTGATACATGATAGGTGTTAGAAAGCTCCAGCTCTGTGGGTATAAGATCGTCTTTTTTGTAATAACCTAAATTTATTTTCTGAAGCAAGTCATTTTCAATCTGTTTATATTGTGCAATTCTTTTTTCTGCCATAATTATCACCTCATTTTATAATAAAACCAGTTCTTTAATTGTATTATACTTTGAAATAAATGACAATACATATTTGAATCAATATGTAAACTGTGCAGCATATTAATAATGGATGCTGCATAATCCATGATAATACAATTAAATTAAATGTATTGACATTACCGTATAGTTGTAGTATATTATGTACAGAAATGATAATACATATCAAACAGAAATAAATACATTTTAACAGCAGGAGGTACAATTAGTGAAAAATGTATTGTATATTCATACCCATGATTCCGGCCGGGTATTAAGTCCCTATGGTTATAAGGTTCCCACGACGAATATGGAATCCTTTTCCAGGACAGCAGCCGTGTTTCGGAATGCGTACTGTGCAGGTCCGACTTGTTCACCCAGCCGGGCAGCGATGCTGACAAGTACGTATCCGCATCAGAATGGCATGTTAGGCCTGGCCCAGAGAGGCTTTACCATGGATTACAGCAAACATCTGGTTCATTATCTGAACGGGAATGGCTACTATACCGCTCTTTGCGGAATTCAGCATGAAGCAGGCTGGTATCTGGACCGGAAACTGGGAGCGGACGAGATTGGCTATCAGGAAGAACTGACCACAGATAATTCCGGATATTCTCAGGAAGAGCTGGTGGACTGGGATAAGGAAAATGCAAGTAAGGCCTGCCGGTGGCTGAAAAATTATAACAAAGAACAACCCTTTTTCCTTTCTTACGGTATGTATGCAACCCATCGGCGGTTTCCTGATAAGATCGATGAAGATATTGACCCAGAATATGCCCTACCCCCTTATCCGATTCCTGACACCAGGGAAACCCGTAACGATTTTGCAGGTTATCTGATGAGCGTTAAATGCGCAGATGCCTGTTTCGGCCAGGTGATTTCCTGCTTAAAAGAAGAGGGGTTGTGGGAAAATACCATTATACTCTTTACAACAGACCACGGTTTGCCAAATCCCTTTTCAAAATGTACTTTGTTTGACAGCGGGATTGGTGTGAATCTGATGATTCGTTCACCGGGAGCTTTGGCGAACGGAACCGTTGCAGACAGTCTGGTTTCCCATATGGATGTATTTCCTACGCTTTGTGAGCTCCTTGAACTGGAGAAACCGGAATACCTGGAAGGAAAATCACTGGTTCCTCTGCTGACAGGGGAGAAAGATGAAATCAGGTCCGATGTTTTTGCCGAAATTAATTTCCACACTTCCTATGAGCCGGCACGTTGTGTACGAACGAAGCGTTACAAATATATCCGCTATTATGATACAACCTATTTGAAGATTAACCAGTCAAACATCGATGAATCTATAACAAAAGATTTTTTTCTGAAGCAGGATCTGGAAAGCCAGACCAAGTACGAAGAAGCTCTTTACGATCTTCTTTATGACCCGGGTGAACGCAATAATCTGGCACATAACGGGGAATACGCTTCGGTCTTGAAAGAAATGAGCCAGAGATTACTGGTTTATCAGGTTGAGACAGGAGACCCCATTCTGAAAGGTGAAATTACAATAAAACCAGAATGGAAAATAAACAGAAAGGAGTGTAAAGCTGCAAGTTCAAAAAATCCAGAAGATTATGTCAGCTTTGGAAAATGAAAGGAGGAAAAGGATGATAGGTATGATTGTAACCGGCCATGGCAGTTATGCCACTGGGATCACAAGCGGACTGAAACTGCTGGCTGGAGAGCCGGAGAATTATGAACCGGTGGATTTCCTGGAGGATGATTCTTTGGAGATTCTAACCGGAAAATTAGCGGCAGCGGCCAAAAGACTTTCCCAGTGCACCGGAATTTTGATTTATGCAGATTTGACGGGAGGATCCCCGTTTAACGTCTCCGTTCGTATGAAAATGGAACGGCCTGGTAAAATAGCGGTAATCGGCGGAGCAAACCTTCCGGTAGTACTGGAAGGGTATATGTCAAGAGGTTCCATGGACAGTGCTTCTGAAATTGCCGTAGAGATTTTGACTGCGGGAAAAAATGCAATGATGCTGTTTGGAGAATCCACTGTCCCGGAAGGGGATTACGAAGAATTATAAATGGAGGAATAGGGTATGACTTTTTTACAGGCTTTACTGATTGGAATATTTGCCTATCTTGGCAGTAAGCGTACACCGTGGTTTTTTGGGGTAACCGGAGGGTGGAATATGATTGGACGTCCTCTTGTAGCCGGCTTGATTGTTGGCATGATCTTAGGGGATGTAAGAGGGGGCGTCATTGCAGGCGCCATGGTTCAGGCATTATTTATCGGACAGATCACGCCCGGAGGAGCTATGCCGGCGGATGTGAACTGGGCAGCCTATATTGGGATACCGTTGGCACTGGCGGCCGGAGGTACCGGAGAACAGGCAGTGGCCTTATCGGTTCCTCTCAGCATGCTGGGACTAGGGCTATTTAATTTTATCATGACGATCAATGCATATTTTCCTCATATGGGAGATCTTGCCGCAGAAAAGGGGGATGGGGCCGGAATTCACCGCGCTACTTATCTGGCAGCCGTTCCAAGCTTTATTCTCCGGGCCGGCTCTGCCATGCTGATCTGTTATCTTGGAACGCCCCTGGCAGAATTCCTGATCACCAGTATGCCACAGGGAATCCTGCACTTTTTTGAGGTAGCCGGAAAGATGCTCCCGGCCATTGGATTTGCCATGCTGCTTAAGCAGTCCCTTTCAAAGAAATGGATGCTTGTATTGTTCCTGATGGGCTGGATTCTGATCGGCTCTACCAATATGTCTGTTACTGCGCTGGCTGTATTTGCAACTGCAATTGCATTTATCTTTGTTATGGCCCAGGGCGGAACACAAGCGGCCGTACCCGCTCCGGTACAAAGCACAGAGGAGGATGGCTGTTATGAAGAATAAAAGAGAGAACCCTTTACTTAACAAAAAGGATATTAATAAGGCTGCCTGGTCTTACATTTTCTTTATACAGGCAACCCAGAATTTTGAACGTATGATGGGACTTGCCTTTTGTCATGTGCTGGAACCGATTTTAAAGAAACTCTATAAAAATGATTCCGGTGAATACAAAAAATCCCTTCAGCGCCATATGCAGTTTTTTAACACAGAGCCTCAGCTTGGTGCCCTGATTCCCGGCATTACCATTGCCATGGAGGAAGCCCGTGCCATGGGGGAAGATGTCAGTGAAGAGCTGATTGTTAATACCAAGAATGCGCTTATGGGGCCGTTTGCCGGAATTGGTGACTCTATGTTAATCGGTACCTACAGTCCGATCCTGCTAAGTATTGCCATGAGCATGTGCATTAATGATGGAAATCCTGTTGGTCCCCTGTTCTTTTGCGCGGTATGGCTTACCAGTGTGGTTGGCCTGCAGTGGTATCTGTTTCATAAAGGATATGATATGGGAATCGGTGCGGCAAACTTATTTTTCACCAACCGTTCCCTTGCAGATAAAATCACTACCGGACTTACTATGATGGGTTTGATCGTAATAGGCGGAGTTGCTGCAACAACTGTAAAAGCAAATGTGGTTTACCAGTTTGTCAGCGGTGAAATGTCTCTTTCTTTACAGGAACAGATTTTTGATAAAATAATGCCGGGGATACTTCCCCTTTTGCTTACTCTGGCAGTGTGGTATCTGATGGATAAGAAGAAATGGTCTGCTACAAAGATTATTCTCGGCATCGTTGCATTTACGGCTGTTATGGTATTTTTAGGGATCATGTAAATGCAGGATGACCAGAAGCGGCCGGACCAGAGGAGATTTTCTTATGAAGGATATGGTTTTAATAATGTCAGACCAGCACGGCTGGGATTACACGGGATTTGCAGAGGAACGGATTGATACGCCGGGTCTTAAACGGATTGCAGAGGAAGGTCTGCTGTTTGAACGCTGCTATTGCAATTCGCCCCTTTGTGTCCCTTCCCGCATGTCATTTCTAACTGGAAAATTACCATCACAACTGGGCATTTTTAATAATGATGCTGCTCTTGGCGGGGATGTGCCTACCATTGCCCATGAGATGGGACGTCTAGGATACCAGACCGTTCTGGCCGGCCGGATGCATTTTAAAGGGGAAGACCAGAAGCACGGTTTTGATGAACGGTATTGCGGAGATATTACTTCTCAATTCTGGGGAACCGGCGGAAAAAAGCGCCTGGATTTTGGCGTGTATGCCGGAACTACGAACAGGAAAAACTGCCTGGCTGCAGTTGGAGGGGGTATTTCCCCGGTCATGCTTTATGACGAAATGGTATTCCGTTCAGCCATGGATTTTCTTGAGGAATGGGGAAAGAAGAAAAATAGAAAACCGCTTTTCCTGGTGATTGGATTCTATGGGCCTCATTTTCCTTTTACCTGCAGAAATGAGGATTACCTTAAGTACCAAAGCCGCTTTACTATAGAGGAATGTGAGAGTGAGGCAAGGATTTCTTCTTTTTCTGCTTATCACGAATTCCTGCAGGAATGTGCACCAGAGCATATGAGAAACTGCAAGGCCGCTTATTGCGGCCTGGTGGAGCAATTGGACCGGTATGTGGGGAATCTTTATAATAAAATCAAGACGGTCGAAGCCGGACGGGAATATCTCTTTCTTTACACCTCTGATCACGGGGAACAGCTTGGAAAACGGAAACTGTTCGGAAAACAGACCATGTATGAAGCTGCGGTCCGCATACCTCTTCTGGCGGCAGGCACAGGGATTGCTCCAGGAATTTCAAAAGAGCCTGTAGGACTTTTGGATGTATCCCGCACGCTTTTGGAAGAGACTGGAAGGAATGAAAATTACTCCTGGCATCAGGGAAAGAGGCTTGACTTCAGTGGATCCCAAAGTGAAACTACCAGACTCGTTAGAATCCAGCAGATGGTGGGAAGTGATGACAGCCCGCAGTTCATAGAAGCAGTGATTCTGGGACAATACAAAATAGTTAAGTCAGGAAATGAAACCATATGTCTGTATGACTTACAGGAAGATCCCGATGAAGAACATGATCTGTCAATGATGAAGGAGGGCTTATTAAAAAAACTTATGATACAGATAGAAGAAAGCGGCGGATTCCTGAGTAAACTTAAGGTTCAGTATCTAACTGACCGGGAGCGGGAAGCCAGAGATGGGCAGCGGAGATTAAAAGCATGGGGGCAGGTGAAAAAGCCGGAAGAGTGGGCAACCATGAAAATAGATAAAAACACACTCAAAAATCCAAGAGAATAGTAGGGAGGACTCCATGAAATACAATAAGTTTTGGACAGACATGCATAGTAATATTCACCATGAGCAAATGAATGAGCTCCCGGTGTGGTATGAACATATAAAAAAACAGATGGATTTCTGGCCTGTGGCTTATTATCCGTTTTACATGCGGCCCACACCGTCAGGGCTTGCGGTCGAAGACCGGTACGATGATGAAGAAGTTGCAATGGACTGGGAATTATTAAGAAGCTTTACCGAGGAAGCCAACAGACAGGGATATCCAATGTTCATGGGTTATGAATGGCAGGGAGCCGGGCTGGATGGAGATCATAATGTGTTTTTCCTTCACAATAACGGGAAGCAGGAGCATCCGATGCGTTATCAGGACCTGGCCGCCGCCTATGAGGGGCAGGAGGTCATTGGAATCCCTCATCATCTGGCATACCAGCCGGGCTCCAGAGGTAAGAATTGGGATACCCATAACGAAACCTTTTCTCCTATCGCAGAAATTTACTCCAGCCACGGCTCCAGTGAAAATGACGATGGGCCTCTGTCTATGGACCGCCATGTCCATATGGGGCCGCGGACAGGAGAGACGACCTATGAGAAAGGCCTTGAACGAGGGTATAAAATCGGCATCATTGCTGCAGGTGATAACCACAGTATTCCCGGTGTTTTTGATAATGGAAGCATGTGTGTGCTTGCAGAGGAAGGTACAAAGGAATCCATCTGGGAAGGACTGACAAGTCGGAGAACCTACGGGGTATCCCGGAGCAGGATTGAAGTTGACTATTATGTGAACTCAGCACCAATAGGATCTGAAATTGAAGCAGGCAATGAAGTTGAATTAGAATTTCAGATAAAAGGGACCGGAGCGGTAGACAGGGTGGAAATTTTAAGAGATAATGTCTTAGAGGAAATGGTTGTGCATTCAGGCACATGGGAACGGGAGGAGCAGGTTGGATTGATCCGGTTCAAATTCCGTCTGGAGCTTGGCTGGGGACCGGATACCAGGGTCTACCATAACCACCTTAGGAAAGACTGGGAAGGACACCTGGAAACGGACGGAAAACTGCTTTCTGTCCAGCCATGCTGGAATCACTATGGTCAGGAAATCGTTCAGGATGATGACAAGAGCTGCAGCTTTACCATGACTACATATCAGTCTCCGGCTTCCGGTAAATGGATGGGGTCGGAAAAGGCTGCAACAGAGGGCTTTATCTTTGAAGTGGAAGCGGATGTGGACAGCATTCTGCGCCTGCTCGTCAATGGAAAGGAATATCTCCTTCCAGTGAGGGAGTTACTTAACAGCTCCCAGGTTATGGCACTTTGGGATGAAGTGAACTGCCTGACAAAGGAAAACTGGGGTGAGATCACACATTACCGGAATGATCCATGGTGGCACAATGCCTATAAAATCCGCATTGGAAAGGCATATCCTGAAAGTTCCTATAAACTTACCGGGAAAAGAAAGATCCGGATGGAGCAAAGCGGAAACTTACGGCTTCGCATCTGGCAGAAAAATGGAGATGCCGCCTGGACCTCACCTGTGTTTATAACCGTAAAAGAATAAGGAAAGGGGATTATTTAATGATGGAGATTGTAAATGTCAGGATTGATGACCGTCTGATTCACGGACAGGTAGCTACTGTCTGGAGCCAGGTTACAGGAGCAACCAGGATTATGGTGGTTGATGATCAGGTTGTAAAGGATACAATTAATAAGGAGGCTCTTAAGCTGGCATGTCCGAAGCAGTGCAAGCTTTCAATTCTTACCGTAGAAAAGGCTGCCGCGAATCTGTGCGCTGAAAAATACGAAGGGGAAAGGGTTTTTCTGGTTGCCAAAAGCCCAAAAACCATATGCAGGCTTTACGATGCGGGCTTCCACATGGATCAGGTAAATGTGGGAAATATGGGAGGAAAGCAGAACACCCGAATGTTAAAGAAAGCCGTAAGTGTATCAGAAGAAGATATTACAGATTTTCTGTATCTGTCGCAACAGGGAGTTGCAATTACGGCCCAGATGGTTCCGGCCGATGAGGCACTGGATTTCATTAAACTAATCAATGAGCGGTAAAATGCAAACGTAACAGATACGTCTATCCTAGGTCATTGCAGCATTATCATACAAAAATCCATAACTAAATCTCATTGTAATATTAGCATTTTTTTAGCATCAGAATTTCATTATTATATGATAGAATTATGATGTTACAAATATTAGTTACAAAGGAGAAAAGTTATGGATTTTTCACTGCTTATTGGTATCATAATCGGAGTCGGTGCTCTTTTAACAGGTTTTGTTTTGGAAAAAGGTGCCATATACTCTCTATTCCTTTTAAGCCCTTTCATCATCGTGGTAGGAGGAACCTTTGGCGCTGTCATTGCATCTTATTCCCTCAATGACATAGCAATGGCTTTGCGGGCCTTGTTTCGGAGTTTTAAGCATCCCCATTCTGCCAGTATGGAAAAAATGATTGCCAAGATATCAATGATAGCGACCCGATACCGGACGGAAGGAGTCACTTGCCTGGAAAATATAAGCAGGGATCCGGAACTGAATCAGGAGGAATATCTGCTTCTTAAGGAAGGCCTGGTTCTTATACAGGAAATGAAGACACCGGAATCCATCCAGTACACTCTGGAATCTGATATCAGAGCCTATGTTCAGCAAAAAAGCATTGAAGCAAGTGTATTTGAGGCTGCTGCAGGATTTTCTCCTACCATGGGAGTTATCGGTACCGTTATGGGGCTGATCATGGTACTTGCTTCCGGTTTTGAGGATCCTTCAGAGCTTGCAGGATCCATCGGTACTGCGTTTGTGGCAACCCTTTACGGTGTATGTTTCGCCAATCTTGTTTACATGCCTATTGCGAACAAATTAAAAACACAGCTTAAGAGAAAGCATATCCAAAAAGAGATGATCGTGGACGGCGTATGTATGATTGCCAGCGGTAATACCTCCCGAAATATTGAAAATGAACTCGCTCTTTATTTCCAAGCTTTTTCAGATGGAGCCAAACGGTACAAACAGGGTATTGAAAACTAAAATTGGGAGGAACAAAGGATGCGCAGAAGAATCCTGGAAACAGAAGGAGAAAAAGACAATTCGGAGCGCTGGCTTCTTACATATTCTGATATGATTACATTGCTTTTGGCTTTGTTTATCATCCTGTACGGCATGAGCTCGGTTGATACGATGAAGCTAAAAGAGATGTCCAATGGTCTGGAGAAGGTTTTAAACCATTCAGCGGACAGTTCTGCCATAGGAGATAATATTTCCGTTTCTGCAGATAATCTGGACAATGTCTACCTGGCTTTGAAATCTTATATCGCAGAGCGTGACCTGGGGAATATGATCGATGTATCTTCCAGCGGTTCAGCGGTAAGCATACATTTAAAAGATGCTATGCTGTTCAAACCGGATACAGCAATCCTGCTTCCGGACAGCAAGCCGGTCATTCAGGAAATCAGCAGCAGTCTTGAGGCCATTTACGGAGATATCAACCACATTACGATTACAGGCAATACGGCGGATTTGGGCCACCATGATGCGGCCAATGAATCGGATTCCTGGCAGCTGTCCGTAGACCGGGCAGTAGCAGTTTTAAACCAGATGACCGCTATGGGACTGGAACCGTCTAAAATGTCCATTGAGGGGAATTCTCATTACAATCCCATTGCCTCCAATGATACGGAAGATGGAAGAGCAAAAAACCGCCGGGTAGAAATTACCATTACGGGACGGGCTAATTAGAGAGGAATCGTACATACTATGAAAAACCTTACGGATTCCGATGATTAATATTTGACATTATTATCTAATTATGATAGACTACGGGCAAATGAAACGAAATGAGGTGAAAGGATGAAATAATAATTCTTGCTAAGGTAACTGCATGACGAGAAGGAAAAGAGACATTGTCTGTTTTTGTCATGCCTGTTTTTGCAAGAATATTATTTCATTCTCATATCTTTTTTATGTCATAAAGACATGAATTAAGCAGAATATCAGCCCTATGGGCTTGTTTTGATGCGAACGGCTGTGAGAGAATGAATTCTTGCAGTCGTTTTTTGCGCGGAAATCTTATTTCCTGCCTGATTGGAGGAATCTCTATGTCATTAATACAAGTCACTGATTTGTCATTCACCTATGAAGGAAGCCCAGATCCCGTCTTTGAACACGTTTCCTTTCATATTGACACGGATTGGAAGCTGGGCTTTACAGGTAGAAACGGGAGAGGAAAAACCACCTTTTTAAATCTTCTGATGAACCGTTTTAAATACACAGGAACTATTATTTCAAATGTCATGTTTGACTATTTCCCTTTTCCTGTGCCGGATGAAGAATGGAACACTATTGAAATTCTGGATTCCCTCCTTGGGGAATATTTATTCTGGGAGCTTAAAAGAGAGCTTTCCAGACTAAAAGTTTCTGAGGATGTACTATACCGGCCTTTTTACACACTTTCAAATGGGGAGAGGACTAAGGTCCTTTTAGCAGCCCTGTTTTTAAGAGAAGGTCACTTTCTGCTGATCGATGAACCGACTAACCACTTAGACCGGGAGGCCAGGGAACTGGTAAGCCAGTATTTAAACAGCAAAAAGGGATTTATCCTGGTATCTCATGACCGGAAATTCCTGGATGCATCCGTAGACCATATTCTATCCATAAACAAAACAAATATTGAAGTCCAGAAAGGCACTTTCACCTCCTGGTATGAGAATAAGCAAATGCAGGATCAGTATGAACGGTCCGAAAATAATCGGTTAAAAAAGGATATCCGTCATCTGGAAGCAGCCGCAAGGCAGTCAGGCGAATGGGCGGATCAGGTGGAGTCAACAAAGATCGGGAAAAAGTCCATAGGCCGTGAAAAGTCCATTGATACACGGGCCTATATAGGCGAAAAATCCAGGCGGATGCAGATGCGCAGAAAGAGTCTGGAACTTAGGCAGGACCGTGCCATTGAGGATAAAAAAGGGCTTTTGAAAAATATAGAAGAGGCAGAAGATCTCAAGCTTTATCCATTAAAATACCGCTCATCCAGAATTCTATCATTAAAAGATGTCATTCCTTACTATGAAGGACCTGTCTGCGGGCCCGTCAGCTTTACACTGGAACAGGGGCAGAGAATATCCCTGCAGGGGAAAAATGGCTGCGGAAAATCCAGTATACTAAAGCTGATCGTCGGCAGGGAACTGACGGGAGACAATATTTCCTTTGAAGGGTATAAGGAAATACCAAATGGTATTAAAATATCCTATGTATCCCAGGATACTTCATTTTTAAAAGGGAGCCTGACAGAATACTCCAGGGAAAGCGGTATTGAAGCTCCTCTGTTTAAGGCGCTTCTCCGCAAACTGGACTTTTCCAGAGAACAGCTGGAAATACCCATGGAATCCTATAGCGAAGGGCAGAAGAAAAAGGTTCTCATTGCCCGCAGCCTCTGTGAGCAGGCCCATCTGTATATCTGGGATGAACCTCTTAATTTCATTGATGTATATTCCAGAATCCAGATCGAGAATTTAATCCTTAAGTTCCAGCCGACCATGCTGCTTGTGGAGCATGACGATGCATTTACCGGGAAAGTGGCAACCGGAGTAGTGAAACTGATGGATTGATGACTATATGCCCTTTGGCTGCCGGGACATCGTTGTGGAATTTTCAGCAGACTTGTGCTATAATCTTTGCATATGATGTTTTTTTAACCTTGTTGGTAAAAATCGCATGTTATGTACTCAATAAATATCAGGAGGATTATTTAATGACGCATTCTATTAGGTTAAGATAGTACCGCGAGTTATGTTGCGGTAATTCCGTATTACAATAACTCATTTTTAAAAACGAATTTTGTAATATAGGAGAATATAAAAATGAATAAATGGAAAAAACAATTTATTACTATTTATGCAGGGCAGGCGTTTTCCCTGCTAGGGTCGTCGGCTGTACAATTCGCTGTTATCTGGTGGCTGACAATACAGACTGAATCTGCAGTTACGCTTACGATGGCATCCATTGTGGCCTTTATTCCAGGTATGATAATAGGGCCCTTTGCCGGGGTATGGATTGACCGCTATAACCGCCGCACTGTTATGATTGCGGCCGATGGACTTGTGGCTCTTTCCAGCGTGGTTTTAGGAGGTGCCTTCCTGCTTTCGGAAAAACCTCCCTTATCATTTATCTACCTTATACTGTTAATACGAGGGCTTGGCAACACCTTCCACGGCCCGGCCATGCAGGCTGCCATACCCATGCTGGTGCCTGCACCGATGCTTACTAAGGCTGGTGGCTGGGGCAATATGGTCACTTCGGTCTCCAATATGCTTGGGCCGGTGTTAGGCGCAGCGATCATGGGTATCTTACCAATCGCCGCCATCATGCTGATCGATATATTCGGAGCTGCTTTTGCCATAGTATGTCTGTTGTTCGTCAGAATCCCCAATATACCGCAAAGCGGTGAAATGCCGCATTTGCTGGCAGATATGAAGATGGGGCTTTCTGCAATGCGGGAAAACAGGCCTCTTATGGCGATATTCCCCGCCATGATGATTATGACCATTCTTTATATGCCGCTGGGTTCTTTGTTCCCGCTATTGATCCGTATTCATTTCGGCGGTACGGCATGGCATAACGGCGCTGCCGAGTTTGTCTTTGCGGGCGGGCTGCTGATATCTTCCCTTGTAATTGGTGTTTGGGGTGGTATGAGGCGCCGCTTTCTTATGGCGGCTCTCGCAATTGTAGTTATGGGCGCATGTTCTCTTGTTAGTGGAGCTTTGCCCGCCGGGGGCTTTTGGGTTTTCCTTTTCTGCTGTTTTCTTATGGGCAGTTCCGGTACTTTTATGAATGTGCCGATAATGGCCTATATTCAGGAAACTATCGCACCGGAGATGATGGGAAAGGTGTTCTCTCTGATGATGACCGCCATGACATGGGCTATGCCAATAGGGCTCATTGTTGCGGGACCAGTAAGCGAACTCATTGGCATTGACCAGTGGTTCTTCTGGTCTGGTCTTGCGCTCATGGCAACCGGGCTGGCTTGCCGCCTGATGACACGACGTTATGATGCACTGACCATGCTGCCTGAAGAAACATCGTAATCCATACTACGCCGTGATGATCGGCATTCGTTACACAACCGTCAGAGGACAGGGAATTCACACCCTGTCCTTTTTTGCCCCATTCCCCGGCAAAAGAAAGCAATTGAAATTAATCAGGCAGATTACCGCCAATAGGAAGGATGTTTCCACCGGAAAAGCCGATTTTGTTATTTGCAATAAAAAATATTTATGATATAATGGGAAAACCGAATAAAAATTAAGAGGTTATACAAATGGATTATATAAATATGACTTATGAGGAAACCCTCGGCCAGGCACCAAAGGAAGAGCCGGCAAGACAGTACTACTTTATAGAGCGTTACCGGGATATTCTGGATAAATTAAAGGAATCTTCAGGGAAAGAACAATTTACATTTCACATCGCTACCTTCGGCTGTCAGATGAATTCCAGAGATTCTGAAAAGCTTCAGGGAATATTAGAAGCAATCGGCTTTGTGGAAACCGATACGGAAGAGGCAGACTTTGTTCTATATAATACCTGTACGGTCAGAGAAAATGCCAATGACAGAGTATACGGACGTCTTGGATATTTAAACAGTTTAAAAAAGAAAAATCCTCACATGATGATCGCTCTTTGCGGCTGCATGATGCAGGAAGAAAAAGTAGTTGCCAAGATTAAAAAGAGCTATCGCTTTGTGGATATTATATTCGGCACTCACAACATTTTTAAACTGGCTGAGCTGATGTATGAACGCCTGGAAGAAAAAAAGATGGTTGTAGACATCTGGGAAGGAACGGACCGGATTGTGGAGGATCTCCCTACGGATCGGAAATATCCTTTTAAATCCGGCGTTAATATTATGTTTGGCTGCAACAATTTCTGCAGCTACTGCATCGTACCCTATGTGCGCGGCAGGGAGCGGAGCCGCAGCCCAAAAGACATTCTGGAAGAGGTAAAACAGCTTGTAGATGACGGCGTTGTGGAGATCATGCTTTTGGGACAGAATGTTAACTCCTATGGAAAAAACCTGGAAACACCTGTAAGCTTTGCAGAGCTTCTGACCCAGATCGATCAGGTGGAAGGCCTGGAGCGGATTCGTTTTATGACTTCCCATCCGAAGGATTTGTCAGACGATCTGATCGAAGCCATGAAAAATTCGAAAAAGGTCTGCACCCACCTTCACCTGCCTCTTCAGTCAGGCAGCAGCCGTATTTTAAAGGTCATGAACCGGAAATACACCAAGGAACAGTATCTGGAGCTTGTAGAAAAAATCCGGACAGCCATGCCGGATATTTCGCTGACCACAGATATCATTGTAGGTTTCCCCGGAGAGACGGAAGAGGATTTTAACGAAACCCTTGAAGTGGTGAAAAAGGTACGTTTTGACAGTGCCTTTACCTTTATCTACTCCAAACGTACCGGTACTCCTGCGGCCAATATGGAAGAGCAGGTACCGGAAGATGTGGTAAAGAACCGCTTTGACCGTCTGCTGGCTGAAGTCCAGAAAATCTCTTCCGAGGTCTGTGGAAGAGAGGAACACACCGTTCAGAAGGTGCTGGCAGAAGAGGTGAATGATCATGAGGAAGGTCTTTTAACCGGCCGCATGAGCAATAACACTACTGTTCATTTTAAAGGGGATTCTTCTCTTATTGGAAAAATCGTGGACGTATATCTGGATGAATCCAGAGGATTTTACTACATGGGAACTTTAAGACCATAAACAGAAGAAAAAGGAAGTGAAAGAGCATGGCTGGACTGTCACCAATGATGACCCATTACGTGGAAACAAAGAAGGAGTACCCGGACTGTATCCTGTTTTACAGGCTTGGGGACTTTTATGAAATGTTTTTTGATGATGCGGTTACCGTATCAAGAGAACTGGAAATCACCTTAACCGGAAAAGAATGTGGACTGGAGGAACGGGCGCCTATGTGCGGCGTTCCTTATCATGCCGTTGATACATATTTAAACCGTCTTGTCCAGAAAGGCTTTAAAGTTGCCATCGCCGAGCAGATGGAAGACCCAAGGCTTGCCAAGGGACTGGTAAAGCGGGAGGTTATCCGTGTGGTAACGCCTGGAACCATCACAAGTGCGCAGGCTCTTGATGAAACAAAAAATAACTACCTGATGGGAATTGTCTATATCGGCGAAGCCTTTGGGGTCGCAGTTGCGGATATCAGCACCGGCGATTTTCTTGTAACAGAGGTGGAGTCGGAGCGGGAGCTTATGGATGAGATCAATAAGTTTACCCCCTCTGAAATCATCTGTAACGAAGCATTTTATGTTTCGGGAGTGGATGTAGAAGAAATAAAGAACCGCCACCAAGCGGTTATTTCATCTCTGGATCATCATTTCTTTTCCGATGAAGTCTGCCGGAAAATTCTAAAAGAACACTTCAAGGTAGGCGCACTCACAGGACTCGGGCTGGAAGATTATGACACCGGAGTCATAGCTGCCGGCGCAGTTATGGAGTACATGTACGAGACCCAGAAAAACAGCCTTTCCCATATAACAACCATTACCCCTTATTCCACCGGGCAATTCATGATTATTGACACTTCTACCAGGCGGAATCTGGAGCTTTTGGAGACCTTAAGGGAAAAGCAGAAGCGTGGAAGCCTTCTCTGGGTTCTTGACCGGACGAAAACAGCCATGGGCGCCAGAATGCTGCGCACCTACATCGAGCAGCCTTTAATCCATAAATCAGAGATCATAAAACGCCAGAATGCCATTGAAGAGCTGAATATGAATTTCATATCAAGGGAAGAGATCTGTGAATATTTAAACCCGATTTATGACCTGGAACGTTTAATCGGACGAATTAGTTATAAGACAGCAAATCCCAGAGATATGATCGCATTTAAAAGCTCTTTAGAGATGCTTCCGCACATCAAGAATCTTTTAGCGGAATTCACCAGTGATATGCTCACGGACTTGTGGGGGGAACTGGATCCCTTGGAGGATGTCAGGGAATTGATTGACCGTGCCATTATCGACGATCCGCCTGTCACCTTAAGAGACGGCGGTATTATTAAGGACGGCTTTCACGAAGAAGCCGACAAGCTGAGAAGTGCCAAAACAGAAGGTAAGAACTGGCTTGCTGATTTGGAATTGCAGGAAAAAGAAAAAACAGGAATTAAAAACCTGAAGGTAAAATTTAATAAGGTATTCGGCTATTATTTTGAAGTGACCAATTCCTTTAAGGATCTAGTACCCGATTACTTTATCCGTAAACAGACTCTTGCCAATGCTGAGCGCTACACCACCGACGAGTTAAAGGAACTTGAAAATGTGATACTGGGAGCTGAGGACAAGCTGTTTTCTCTGGAATACAGTTTATTTTGTCAGGTCCGGGATTCGGTTGCAGATCAGGTTCTCCGGATTCAAAAGACTGCCAGGGCCATAGCAGGTATCGATGTCCTGGCTTCCTTATCCTCAGTAGCCACAAGGAATAACTATGTAAAGCCTCAGGTTAATGAAAAGGGACTGATCGACATTAAAAACGGACGCCATCCGGTGGTGGAAAAAATGATGCGGGATGACCTGTTTGTTTCTAATGATACCTATTTAGACAACGGGAAAAACCGGGTTTCCATCATCACCGGCCCAAACATGGCAGGAAAATCCACCTACATGCGCCAGACCGCGTTGATCGTCCTGATGGCCCAGATCGGAAGCTTTGTCCCTGCAGAGGAAGCAAGCATAGGAATCTGCGACCGGATTTTCACCCGTGTAGGTGCCTCCGATGATCTGGCTTCCGGCCAGAGTACCTTTATGGTGGAGATGACGGAGGTAGCCAATATCCTTCGGAACGCTACGAAAAACAGTCTGATTGTCTTAGATGAAATCGGCCGCGGCACCAGTACCTTTGACGGACTCAGCATTGCCTGGGCCGTGGTAGAACACATCAGCAATCCGAAAATCCTGGGAGCAAAAACCCTGTTTGCGACCCACTATCATGAGCTGACCGAGCTGGAAGGAACCATGAGCGGGGTAAATAATTACTGCATCGCAGTAAAAGAACAGGGCGATGACATTGTTTTCTTAAGAAAGATCATAAAGGGCGGGGCCGATAAAAGCTACGGCATACAGGTAGCTAAGCTGGCCGGCGTCCCGGACACCGTCATTGCCAGGGCCAAAGAGCTGCTGGAAGAATTAAGAGATGCAGACATCACAGCCAAAGCCAGGGAAATTGCCGAAATTAACTCCAATATTACCCAGAGAAAAGCTGTTCCAAAGCCCGACGAGGTGGATTTACAGCAGATGTCCATCTTTGATACCGTAAAGGATGATGATATCATTAAGGAATTGGGCGATATAGAGCTGGGCAACATGACTCCCATTGACGCGCTCAATACCCTTTACCGTCTGCAGACAAAACTAAAGAACCGCTGGCAGTAGGATATCACCCTGCGAGCAAATCTTTACGCCCAAAAACGTGGGCGAATAAGTGGAAACACCCTATTGGCATACCTTTATGCCCATAAAAGCGTGAGCGAATAAGTGGAAAGGAGCAGGTGCCATGCCGAATATAACTGTACTGGATCAGAATACCATCAACAAAATAGCGGCAGGAGAGGTCATCGAACGTCCGGCCTCCGTTGTTAAGGAGCTCTTGGAAAACGCCATTGATGCCAAATCCACCGCAGTTACCGTGGAGATCAAAGAAGGGGGAACCTCCTTTATCCGGGTGACCGACAATGGCTGCGGGATTCCCAAAGAGGAAGTACCTCTGGCATTTCTGCGTCACTCTACAAGCAAGATCAAATCCGTAGAGGATCTGTTTACCATTTCCTCTCTTGGATTCCGGGGAGAAGCTCTTGCAAGCATCGCCGCTGTCTCTCAGGTTGAGCTGATTACTAAGACCAGCGTTGGGCTTACCGGTACCAGATTTCAGATTGAGGGGGGTGAAGAGCGGTCCCTGGAAGAAATCGGAGCGCCTGAAGGAACCACCTTTATCGCCAGAAACTTATTTTACAATACTCCGGCCAGGAAGAAGTTTTTAAAAACACCTTCCACGGAAGGTGCACATGTGGCTGAGCTGGTAGAAAAGCTGGCTCTGTCTCATCCGGAAGTATCTATCCGCTTTATCCAGAACAACCAGAACAAGCTTCACACCTCCGGAAACCACAATTTAAAGGATATTGTATACACAGTATTTGGACGGGAAATCGCATCAAACCTTTTGGAGGTTACGGTGAATAAGCCTCAGGTTTCCATTCATGGCTACATCGGAAAGCCGGTGATCGCCAGAGGCAACCGGAATTACGAAAACTATTTCATCAATGGCAGGTACATAAAAAGCAGCATTATTTCCAGGGCTATAGAAGAAGCTTACCGGCCATTTATGATGCAGCATAAATATCCCTTTACCATGCTTCATTTCTCCATTGAATCAGAGATGCTTGATGTAAATGTCCACCCCACCAAGATGGAGCTTCGGTTCCGGGATGGGGAAATGGTCTATCACATGGTGTACCAGGCAGTATCAAGCGCTTTGGCCCACAAAGAACTGATCCCTGA
This sequence comes from Hungatella sp. UBA3147, assembly GCA_002365025.1. Taxonomy (GTDB): domain Bacteria; phylum Bacillota; class Clostridia; order Lachnospirales; family Lachnospiraceae; genus Lacrimispora. The sequence goes on from DEYX01000275.1 coordinate 21,931, forward strand.
GGTGGAGTTAGAGAAAAAGGAAGAGGTAAAGCAGAACTTCTCTGAAAAAAGACACGAGCCCAGCCCGGAGCCTTTTGAAAGACGCAGGCTTATGGCTATGGAGCAGCAGGCTGCCACAGAAGAAAAGAAAGATACGGCGGCCTATGCTTTTCCTAAAAGATTAACTCCGCCCCAGCCTTCCTTTGTAAAAGAAAGGGATGATCTGGCGGATAACTGGCTAAAGCCTCAGGCCCCAGCCATGGAAAAACTGCCGGAAGCTCCATCAAGTAATGAAGTTCCCAAACGGGAAAAAGGACCGGAACAACTGGATTTGTTTGATGGAAAACTTCTGGAACCAAAGGCCCGGTCCATGCACAAGCTCATTGGACAGCTCTTTGATACTTATTGGCTGGTTGAATTTAATGAACAGCTTTTTATTATTGACCAACATGCTGCCCATGAAAAGGTTTTATATGAAAAAACCATGGGAACACTTAAGACGATGGAATATATTTCCCAGCTGGTAAGTCCTCCCATTATCCTTACTTTAAACCAGAATGAAGAAATTTTATTAAAACGACATTTAAAGTATTTTACAGATATGGGCTTTGAAATCGAACCCTTTGGCGGCAAGGAATATGCGGTCAGAGGAGTTCCTGCTAACCTTTTTTCCATTGCCAAAAAAGAACTTCTGATTGAGATGATCGATGGGTTGTCTGAGGATGGCTCTTCCCATAACCCGGACATGATTTATGAACGGGTCGCATCCTTATCCTGCAAGGCAGCGGTTAAAGGAGGACATCGCTTATCAGCAGCGGAAGCCAACGAGCTTATTGACCAGCTTTTAAGCCTGGAAAATCCCTATGCCTGCCCTCACGGAAGGCCAACGATCATTTCCATGAGCAAATATGAGTTAGAAAAGAAATTTAAGAGGATCGTGTGATGAGACCGCTGATTATTATTACAGGGCCGACGGCAGTGGGAAAGACCGCTTTGTCGGTCCGTCTTGCGAAGGCAATCGGGGGAGAAATTATAAGTGCTGATTCCATGCAGGTATATCGCCATATGGATATCGGTTCAGCAAAGATCAAAAAAGAAGAGATGGACGGAGTTCCTCATTACCTGATCGATGTCCTTGATCCGGAAGAGGAATTTAATGTGGCTGTTTTTCAAAAAATGGCGAAAGAGGCCGTGGAAGAGATTTATTCCCACGGTCATATTCCCATTGTGGCCGGCGGAACCGGTTTTTATATTCAGGCCCTTCTTTATGATATTGATTTTACGGAAAATGGAGAAGACACCTCCATACGTATGGAACTGGAAAAATTGGGCCAGGAGAGGGGAGCAGAGTTTCTCCATAACCTTCTTCGGGACATTGACCCGGATTCCGCGAATGAGATCCATGAAAATAATATGAAACGGGTAATCCGGGCAATTGAATATTACCGGCAGACCGGTGAACGGATCTCTGAGCACAACAAACGGGAAAAACAAAAGAAATCTCCTTATGATTTCCTCTATTATGTAGTAAATACAGAACGGGCCCGGCTTTATGAACGAATTGACCGGCGTGTGGACTTAATGCTTGAGCAGGGGCTTGTGGAAGAGGTAATGCACTTAAAGGATATGGGCCTAACCAGGGACATGGTTTCTATGCAGGGCCTTGGGTATAAGGAAATCCTGGATTATTTACAGGAGAAATATACACTGGAAGAGGCCGTTTATGTTTTAAAGCGGGACACCAGGCATTTTGCAAAGCGACAAATCACCTGGTTTAAACGGGAACGTGATGTAAGATGGCTGGATCTTCCGGATTTTAACAATGACCTGGACCAGGTGCTTATAAAAATGTTGCAGGACATAAATGAGATGTACGAATTGGAGAATAATAAACAATGGAAATAAATGAAATGTACGAAAGCCTGGGAATCAGCAGACAGGTAATGGATTTCGGGAAAGAAATCGAAGAGGCTTTAAAGGAACGTTTTAAAGAAATCGATGAAACGGCCGAATATAATCAGATGAAGGTCATAAAGGCCATGCAGGACAACCGGGTCAGTGACATCCATTTTGCGGCAACTACTGGCTATGGCTACAACGACCTGGGCCGTGATACTTTGGAAGCAGTTTATGCCAGCGTATTCCATACGGAAAGCGCTCTCGTTAGACCGAACCTGATCAGCGGAACCCATGCCCTGACCGTTGCCCTTTCCGGGAATCTCCGTCCAGGGGATGAACTTCTCTCACCTGTGGGAAAGCCCTATGATACCCTGGAAGAAGTGATCGGCATCAGGGACAGTGCAGGTTCTTTGAAAGAATACGGAGTCGTATACCGGCAAGTGGATCTTCTTGCTGATGGAACCTTTGACTACGAATCCATAGGAAAAGCGGTGAATGAAAAAACAAAGCTGGTTACTATCCAGCGTTCCAAAGGATACGATACCCGCCCTACCTTTTCCGTTTCCCAGATCGGCGAGCTGATCTCCTTCGTGAAAAAGATAAAGCCGGATGTGATCTGTATGGTTGACAACTGCTACGGGGAATTCGTTGAAAGAATTGAACCGTCTGATGTGGGAGCCGATATGGTGGTAGGCTCTCTCATAAAGAATCCAGGAGGAGGCATTGCGCCCATCGGCGGCTACATTGCGGGAAGGGAATACTGCATTTACCGTGCTTCCTTCCGGCTCACAACACCTGGTCTTGGAAAGGAAGTCGGGGCCACTCTGGGCCTTAACCAGTCCTTTTTTCAAAG
>DEYX01000205.1 GCA_002365025.1 Hungatella sp. UBA3147
CGGGTGGAATTTGAATCCCCCATTCACTATATGAATGAGCAGATTGAAAAAAATGGAAGAATCCCCTGCAACACCGATACTTTAGACGGATTTCCATATCTGAGAAAATCCAGCTGCATGTCCGGATGGGACTGGGCGCCCCGCCTGCCAGACATGGGGATTTATAAGGAAGCATCTGTTGTGGTGGTGGAAAAGGGGAGTCTATCCAATGTTCATATCCGCCAGCAGCATATGGATGGGCGGGTTACCTTAAACCTGTTTACCGAGCATGTAATCAATGGAGCGATGACCGGAGACGCAGAAACGATAGAGACGATAGTACGGATTACCGACCCTGAGGGCAGGTTGAATATCTATGGGAACAGCCCGGAAAACATAGAAATTGAAAATCCCAGACTTTGGTGGCCCAACGGTCTTGGGGATCAGTCTCTTTATCAGGTGGAGGTTGAGTTATATATTGGAGGAGACCTCCAGGATGTGTATAGCACCCGCATTGGTCTTCGCACCATGACCATGGCGGTTGAGATGGATGAGTGGGGAGAGAGCTTCGCTCATGAAGTAAATGGAGTTAAGTTTTTTGCCATGGGGGCGGATTATATTCCCGAAGACTGTCTGGTTCCCCGGGTAAACAGGGAGACAACAAAAAAGTTGCTGACTCAGTGTATACTGGCCAACTACAATGCGGTCCGGGTATGGGGAGGAGGTTACTATCCGGATGATGACTTTTTTGATCTTTGTGATGAGATGGGATTAATCATTTGGCAGGATGGCATGTTCTGCTGTTCCACCTATCTGCTGACTCCGGAATTTGAGGAGAATATTACAAAAGAATTGGTTCAAAATGTGAGAAGGCTGCGCCATCACGCCTGTCTGGGGCTCTGGAGCGGAAATAATGAACTGGAAGAGCTGATTCTTGCAGGAGAGTATGGAAGCTTTGAAGAAACTGTGTCTCTGCGCGCGGATTATATCAAGATATTTGAATATATCATTCCTAAAATCATTAAGAATGAAGATCCGGACACCTTCTACTGGCCTTCAAGCCCTTCCTCAGGAGGCGGCTATGATTTTCCCAATGACCCGAATCGCGGAGATGCACATTACTGGGCGGTATGGCACGGGTTCAAGCCATTTACGGAATACCGCAAACAGATGTTCCGCTATGCTTCGGAATTCGGCTTTGAAGCAATGCCGGCGTATAAGACCATCGAAAGCTTTACCGGCGATGCTGACCGGAATTTGTTCTCTTATGTGATGGAACGCCACCAGAGAAGCAATATGGGCTATGCCAAGATGATGAACTACATGGCTCAGACCTTTTTATATCCAACTGATTTAAAAACATTGGTTTATGCATCCCAGTTAATGCAGGGAGAAGCCATGAAGTATGCGGTGGAACATTGGCGGCGTAACCGGGGACGTTGTATGGGAGCTATTGTATGGCAGTTAAATGATTGCTGGCCAGTGACCTCCTGGTCATCCATTGATTATTTCGGACGCTGGAAAGCGCTTCATTATTATGAGAAAAGGTTTTTTGCTCCGATTATGATTTCCTGTGAAGAGGAGGGGCAGCTTTCCCAGAATCCAAATATTAACACACGTCCTTATCCGTTAGAGAAAAGCTTTCGCTTAAATGTGGCCAATGAGACGATGAATGAGCAGCTGGTGAAAGTGCGTTATTCTCTGCGTAATGCCAAATCAGAAATAATTGGAAAAGAAATGATCGTTGAAAGGAAGGTCTCTGCTATGAGCACCATATGGCTGGATAAGGTAGATTGTTCGGAGGCCAGCCTTTATGAGGATCATGTACACTTTTCCTGTGAACAGGACGGAGTGGTGATTTCTGAGGGAACAGCCATTTTTACCATGCCAAAGTTCTACCGCTACGAACAACCAGAGCTCTCATGGCGCATGGAAGGGGCAGACATCATCATTACAGCAGAGGCATATGCCAAATCAGTTGAGATTCTCAATGAGAATGAGGATCTGGTTCTTACCGATAATTATTTTGATATGGAGGCAGGAGAAAAGCGGGTGAGCATTATCAGCGGTTCGCTTAAGGGACTGCGTCTGAGGAGTGTCTTTGATATTCGGTAAAGGATAGCTGCGAATGAGAGGATATAGATTGGGCCTGAGTCAAAGATGATTATTAAAAAGGAAGAGCCGGATGAGACGTTTTTATAGCGTTTCATCCGGCTCTTCCTTTTAGCTGAAATCGTAAAAGATAAACAGCAGAATAAGATATTAGCAATAAAAGGCATGATACACAATGCACATGGGAATAATACGTTCGTATACGCCTAAGCTCAAACCCAAACGATAGTCTTAAGAAATTATTAATGATTTATCATGGAAATAATCAAAATAAACCCCATACAAAATGGTAAAATCATACATAACTGACGTTCAGAGAAAGGAATTAAAATCTATGCAGGAAAAAATACTTGTCGTAGATGACGAGCACGAGATTTCAGATTTGGTTGAACTCTATTTACAAAATGAAAATTATACGGTATTTAAGTTTTATACCGCAAAAGAGGCTCTTGCCTGCATTGAGACTACGGAGCTTGATATTGCTATTTTAGACATCATGCTGCCGGACATGAGCGGTTTTGCACTCTGCCAGAAGATTAGGGAGAAGCATGCCTATCCTATCATCATGCTGACAGCCAAGGACCAGGAGATTGATAAGATTACCGGGCTCACCCTTGGAGCCGATGATTATATTACAAAACCATTTCGTCCGCTGGAGCTGGTAGCGAGGGTAAAGGCACAGCTTCGGCGCTATAAAAAGTATAATTCAGTTCAGGCAAATACATCCGAAGAAAGTATCATCGTGCATTCCGGTTTGGTGCTGAACAGCAGCACCCATGAATGCCTTTTGAATGAAAAACCACTGGACCTTACGCCCACTGAGTTTTACATTCTTCGTATTCTCTTAGAACGTAAAGGAAAAGTGGTCAGCGCGGAAGAACTTTTCCGCGAAATCTGGAAAGATGAATATTATACGAAAAGCAATAACACCATTACCGTCCATATCCGCCATTTACGGGAAAAAATGGGGGATACTGTAGAGAATCCGCAATATATTAAGACAATTTGGGGAGTGGGGTATAAAATTGAACTATAATATGCAGGAAGCATCTGGATACAGGAAGTTCAGGCAAAAGATGCTCTGGCAGCTGATTATTATGGCTGTTATATCATTTTCAGTGATTGTAGTCATCTATATGATGGTTTGGAAAGGCAAAGTAGGCAACCTTCTAGTGAAATTTTTTCAAAGGGTCTTACACATGACGCAAGAAGAAGCGTTTACCACCTATCACTATGTGTTCCGCTATAATTTTGGGCTTTTTTTCCTTGGTGCTGCGCTTATCGTATTTTTTTTGTTACTGTTCATTTTTCTCCAGCGGTTCACCCGGTATTTTGATATAATCAATCATGGGATTGATGCTCTGGTATCAGAAAAGGATGAGTTCATACAACTCGTTCCTGAAATGGCCGCCATTGAGGAAAAGCTGAACACTGTCCGCAAAACTTTGGCTGACCGTGCTTACCGTGCACAGGAAGCAGAGCAGAGGAAAAGCGACCTCATCATGTATCTGGCTCACGATATACGAACACCGCTCACTTCTGTGATTGGTTATCTAAGCCTGTTGGACGAGGCCCCGGACATGCCGTTGGAACAAAGGGCAAAATATGTCCATATTACATTGGAGAAAGCATACCGGCTGGAAAATCTGGTAAATGAGTTCTTTGAGATCACCCGCTATAACTCGCAGCAGATCAAGCTTGAAAAACAAGGAGTTGATTTATACTATATGCTGATTCAAATGGCGGACGAATTTTATCCGGTTCTTGCCCCTAAAGGAAATACCATTGCGGTCCACGCGGATGAAAACCTGACCGCTTATGGAGATCCCACACAGTTGGCCCGTGTGTTCAATAACATTCTGAAAAATGCGGTGGCGTACAGCAATCCCCATTCGGAAATCTCCATTTCCGCGGGGGAATGGGATCATCAGGTGGTAATCACGTTTCGAAATCAGGGAACGACAATTCCCGCGGAAGAGTTATCCTCTATTTTCGAGAAGTTCTACCGGCTGGACAAAGCCCGCGCCTCGAATACGGGTGGAGCTGGTTTGGGATTAGCCATTGCAAAGGAAATCATAACCATGCACGAAGGAACGATAATGGCGGATAGCAAAGACGGTATTACGGCCTTTACGGTATCTCTTCCGGTTAAGAATTAGTAAGATATCAATAAGATCTTAGTCTTTTCTTAGGAATTAAACAACTCCATATTAAAATGCAGGAAGCTCCTGTTTGGTAAGATATTTACCAGCAGGAGCTTCCTGCATCCGATTCATGGAAGGGAGAGAACTTAATTTTTATGGTTAATAGCAATGATAATTTTAGCGGCTATGAAAGGAAAAGAGCATTGAAACAACATTCACGCATTAGAAAGAATCATAACATATCGCGGCTGATTACAGTGGCAGCGGTTATCGGACTGCTCTGGTACTGCATCAGTGGCTTAAACTTGAAAAAAATTTCGCCCGAACCCATTTTATCCGTTGGGACGGGCAGTTTCAATGTTAGTTCAGCCGACACCGAAAAAAATGATACCGATGAGACTTCGTGGAGCCTTATTTTAGTCAATCGCTGGAATTCGATTCCTGAGGATTACAACGTAGATTTGACCGAATTATCGAATGGACAAACGGTTGATACAAGGATATACCCAGCACTTCAGAACATGTTTGATGCAGCAAGGGCAGACGGTGTTTATCCCGTTGTCGTTTCTGGATACCGGACGGCTGAGAAACAGCAAAGCCTGATGGAGGAAAAAATTGCCGCATATAAAGCGGAAGGATATTCCGCTTCCCAGGCAAAAGTCAAAGCAGAAACATGGGTCGCCGTTCCCGGTACAAGCGAACATCAACTAGGAATTGCAGTGGATATTAACGCAGATGGGGTTAAATCAAGCGGAAGTGAAGTTTATAAATGGCTGAAACAAAACAGTTGCCGTTATGGATTTATCCTCCGCTATCCGCCGGATAAAACAGAAATCACTGGTGTCAGCAATGAGCCGTGGCACTATCGCTATGTAGGAATTAAAGCTGCCACCGATATGCAAGATCAAAACCTCTGCCTTGAGGAATATTTAAGAGAAAAAAATTGAAAAGAGGATTATTCCAAGGGACTTGCTTTTACGATGGTTTATCTTCCAGTTAAATTATTAGTTTAACTCATTGAATTAGAGAAAGCAGCAGAAGTGGTCAGATTCTATGATACCGGTACCATAAAATGAGTAAATAAGCAGAGAAATAAATTGAATTAGTAGTGATAAAAGTAAAAAAGTACTCAAAAAAGTTGGAAAAATAGAGTTGACATGTAAAAAGTGCTGTGATAATATGGAATTACAATATAAGGGACCGGTACCACACCCGAAAAAGAAGTGCAAGGAGAAAGATATGCTGACAATTCATGAAGTGGCAGAACTGGCAGGTGTTTCGAAATCAACTGTATCCAGAGTTTTGAATAATAATGGCTATGTAAATGAGGAGACCAGGCGTAGGATTGAGAAAATCATACAGGAACATCAATATAAGCCATCTGCAGCAGCAGTCAGCCTATCCAAACAAATCGGGAGCACAATCGGTGTGGTTATCCCTGAGATCGACAATTCGTTTTTTGGAGAAGTCTTAAAGGGAATTAATGAAGTAGCAGATCAGAATGGTTTTTCTATCATCTACTGTGACACGCAAAATAATGGGGATAAAGAATTAAAGGCATTATCAGCCTTAGAACAGCAGAGGGTCCGGGGAGTTATTATTACACCGGCCATGGGCTATGGCGATAGAGAGTCTGTGGATAAATTAAAGAATGCTTTGGCGAAGCTGGATGTACCAGTGGTAATTGTAGACAGGGATTTTGATTATTCTCAGTGGGATACCATCTATTTTCAAAATTACGAGAGCGGTTACATTGCAACGGAAAGCATGATTAAAGCTGGGAATACTAAAATCGGCATTATTCAGGGTGATATGCAGCTTAAAATAGCGAGGGAGAGGTTTCGGGGATATCAGGATGCCATGGCGGCAAATGGACTGGAGATTCCGGAGCAGTATGTGCTGAAGGGGGATTTTACCATAGATACGGCATATACACTTACCAAAAGCATGATAGACAGCAAAGAACTTCCTGAAGGCATGGTTACTTGCAATAACCGTACCAGTATAGGTTTTATTAAAGCAATGATAGAGAGCGGTATTACCATTGGGAGTGACATTGCAGTAGTAGGTATTGATAATGTTCCCATGCTGGACGTGCTGGGTTTTCCATTCAGCTGCGTATCCAGGGATACGATCGAGATGGGGCGCATGAGTATGAAGCTTCTTATGGAACGGATGAATAAGCCGGATGTACAAAGAAGCATCTGGGTGGCCCCCTGCAGGCTTGAGCTGAACGGCTCAGAAAAAACAAACCGATAACGTTTGTTTTTTTTACCAAATGTGGGAGCGGTTCCACATTGGAATTACATCGTATATGCACGGGAGAGACGTCCTCCCGGATATATAAAAAAACCATATATGAATGAGAGGGATTTATTATGAAGAAACGAGCTTTAGCATTGATGATGGCGGTCATGATGGCAGGAACACTGACTGCATGCGGCGGAAATTCAACCGCAAAGTCCGCGGAAACGACTCAGGCGGCAACAACAACGGCAGCAACAACGGCGGCGGAAAGTGAAAAGCCGGCGGAACCAGAGGCAAAATCAGGTCCTTACAAAGTAACGGTGATCATCAAAGCAACAGACTCATCCTACTGGCAGACGGTATTGCTTGGGGCGAAGGCAGCTGCTGCTGAGAGCAATGGGGAGATTGAAGTAACGACTGCCGGTCCGGCATCTGAGACAGGAATTGATGAGCAGGTTACAATACTGGAAAATGCTATTTCCGCAAAGCCGGATGGCATAGTCATTGCATCCATCAGTTCTGAGGCAACTGTTCCGGCTGTAGAGGAGGCGGTAGCTGCAGGGATCCCCGTTGTAACTGTTGATAATAAATTAGCAACCAATGTTTATACCCAGCATCTGGCAACCGACCATTTTGCAGCCGCATCAACGGCAGCTGAGAAAATGGTGGAGCAGTGGAAGGAAGCAGGAGTCGATCCAGCAGGTAAAAAGGTTGCTGTAATCAGTGCGGACTCCGGTTCTGCTGTAAATCAGGCTCGTTGTGAGGGATTTGCAGATAAGGTGAAAGAACTGGTTCCAGATATTACATTAATAGAGACTCAGTATTGTGATAACGATATTGCAAAAGCACAGGATGCAGTAGACAATCTGATTCTTGCAAACGCAGATCTGATCGGAATCTTCGGAGATAATAACCACATGGGAGATGGCATTGCGAATTCGATTGCTCAGAATGAGAAGTCCGGAAGTATCATTGCCTATGCATTTGACTCTGATGATACGGAAATCGAAGCAATTAAAAATGGTGCATTAACTGGAATCGTTGTTCAGGATCCATATGGAATGGGATATGAAGGGGTACTTTCCGTAATTGCATCTTTAAAAGGCAAGAGTGTTGAGCATGATGTTGTAGCAGCTACGACTCTGGTAACCAAAGACAATTTGGACGTGCCGGAAGTGCAGAAGCTGCTGTACCCGGGCAAATAATATAAGTCAATTGCCTAAAGTTTATGGAGGTTGGCAAATGCAGGAACAAATAACACCCATTGTCTCCATGAAAGGAATTGTAAAGGAGTTCCCAGGTGTACGCGCGCTTTCCGGCGTAGACCTGGAGCTCCTTCCAGGAGAAGTGCATGCGCTGGTAGGTGAGAATGGCGCGGGTAAATCCACAATTATTAAAATACTGATGGGAGTCTATGCCAAAACTGAAGGAGAAATCTATTTAAACGGTGAGAAAGAGGATATCAAATCCCCGTTTCATGCACAATCACTGGGATTGGGGGCCGTGTATCAGGATGTAAATCTGGCGCAGCATCTTTCTGTCGCTGAGAACTTCTTTATGGGGCAGCTGCCCAGAACAAAATTCGGTACCGTAGATTATACCCGCATGTATAGGGAAACAAAAGAAACACTGGACTCCATCGAAGTGCATGTAGATCCGAAAGCAATTATCAGAACGCTGTCAGTGGCACAGCAGGAGATGGTAGCAATTGGAAAAACCATGCATCAAAAGGCAAAGGCAGTCATTTTTGATGAGCCGACGGCACTTCTGACGTCGGATGAGACAAAGCAGCTGTTTGGAATCATCCAAAAGCTGAAACAGGACGGAGTAGGGGTTTTGTATATCTCACACCGTATGGAAGAAATATTCAGTATCTGTGACCGGGCAACTGTTTTAAAGGATGGCTGCCTGATAGGAACCGTTGATATCGAAAATACGGATGAAGACCGCCTGATTTCCATGATGGTGGGAAGAAATGTAAATGATATGTATCAGATTGAGCATGTGGAACCGGGTGAGACGATTCTAAAGGTAGAAGATATCTCAGGGGGCACAGCCTTTCAACATATCAGCTTTGAAGTGAAACGGGGCGAGATCTTTGGCATGTTTGGTTTAGTGGGTTCGGGGCGGACAGAAATTGCAAGAGCGATTTTCGGAGCCGATGCCAAGAATTCGGGTAAGGTGACCTTTATGGGGAAACCGGCAGATTTTACCAGGCCGGTTCAGGGAATCCAGGCCGGAATCGCACTGCTCCCGGAAGACAGGCGGGCTCAGGGGCTGGCACTGGGCATGTCGGTTGCAGACAATACCAATATGGTTGCAGTACGCCAAATCACTCGTCTGGGGGTTATGAATAAAGGCAAAGGCGAGCAAATTGCCCGGCATTATGCAGAAAAACTGAGGACAAAGACACCTACGGTTTACCAACGGGTAAAGAATCTGTCCGGTGGGAATCAGCAGAAGGTAGTTATATCAAAATGGCTGGCCCAGGACAGTGATTTGTTTATCTTTGATGAGCCTACAGTCGGCGTTGATGTGGGGGCAAAGCTTGAAATCTATAAAGTATTTGAATCACTGATTAAGGAAGGAAAGACCATAATCATTATATCCTCCTATCTTCCGGAGGTGATGGGCCTTGCAAACAGAATGATGGTGGTGTATGAAGGACGTCAGATGGGAATCATTACCCGGGAAGAGTTTACCGATGAAAACATCATGCGTTATGCTTCGGGTATGAAAGGAAAGGAGTCATAGAGGCTATGGCAGAGAAGAAAAGACAAAATCTGTTCCTGTCTCGTTTTCAGACAGAGCTGCTCTTAGTTGGAATTTTAATTGTATTATTTTTGTTCTTTGGAGTGAAGTCACCGGTATTTTTAAAGGTGGATACACTGATGAAGCTGTTAAAGCAGGCTTCTATCTATGGGATTATAGCAATCGGTATGACCTTTGTCATTACGTCATCCGGTATTGATTTGTCTGTTGGCTCAGTCGTCGGTTTGTCGGGGATTGTGGTTTCCATGTGTATGGTAAGTGGGATTCCGGTCATTCTATCAATCCTGATTGCCATCGGTGCAAGTATATTAGTTGGATTGTTTAACGGAGTCCTGGTACATAATGCAAAAGTGCCGCCGTTCATTGCGAC
>DEYX01000265.1 GCA_002365025.1 Hungatella sp. UBA3147
TTGAAGGACCTGTTGGACCTACTGGACCTACTGGACCGTCTGGACCTACTGGGCCTACCGGAGCAAGCGGCGCCATTCCAACCGCGTTTTTCAATGCTGATCTCTCAGCTTCCGGCAGCTTTATTGATGTGCCGGTGGAGAATGTCATTTATCATTTACAATTTAGCACTGCCACTCAGTTGACGTTATCTTTAATTCCAGCCACTGTACCTGTACTAATAGATTTGAAACGTTCCAGCCAATTTGACACAGCCGGAGTTGATGCGTTTACCAGAGATAACTTTACGCTTTCAGCTAGCTTAGATATTGATATCATCGTGTTCAATTCGTCCAGGGAAATGAATAGAACCTGGCTGCGGCAGCAAAATCCTGTTACCGGCTTATGGTCTTTGCATGAAATAGACCTTTTCGCTTCCAATGGCAGCGCTAGAGTCACCATTTGGATATACCAAATCTTCACGAATGTAAGCCTTTGATAATGATTATTAGGAATATACCCTTATTTAATAATAGTGAAAGTCTCCATCGCCCCATAAACGGTTGGTAAGACGAATAGTAAAAAGCTTTTATAGTAAGGCCAGCATTTTTAGATGCTGGCCTTCACTTTTTAAATTCCCAAAAACTCAATACTGGAAGCTGATGCAAATGCATCGCTTAGTGTCTAACAGGCCTTTCTGCCAAGCACTGTTTGGATTACAGTAATACACCTTTGTACATATTTCACCATATCCATTACATTCCAAACGTGCAGGGAAATGAAATTCGGCACCATTATCTGTAAGAATGACAGGAAACAAGTGCTGAAAGGTTTTCATGCCAAGCTTTTGTGTTAGCAGATCAAAAACCTCAATGACATGATCCTATGTTTTTTCTTCCAGTACGAAGATAAACTTCAGAGAACAGTTACGGAAAGGCATAGTTAGAAAAGCCTGTTTACATTCTCACGGCCACCTTCTACGGTATCCATTTCCATAACAGAACATTCCGGATGTTCTTTCATGAATTTCTGGAAATCCTCATAAATGCGTCCGATACGGAATTTTTTAACGGCAAGGCTGATCCGTGTACACAAACACGAATTTACCTTTTTACCTTTGCATTTTACACTTTCTAAGCAAACAACGATTGACTTAAAGTTAACATTAAGGTTTATAATTATCACAAGCATTACCAATGAGCATATCAAAACACTTTAGGGGAAACGGGAAACATGATGACTATGGCAGTCTGATTTTGGAGTTGCTTTATGATAGCGGCTCCTCATATCCGAGGAGGAATCTATATGCAATATAACAATTTGCCTGGAACAAGTATTAAAGTTTCATTACTAAGCCTTGGCACAATGATGTTCGGCGCACAGACTAGCGAAGCTGACAGTCTCGCCATCATGGATTATGCGTGTGGTCAAGGTGTGAACTTTTGGGATACTGCCAATGTGTACAATCAGGGCGAAAGCGAACGCATCGTCGGCAAGGCCTTAAGAGGACGGCGCGATAAAATCATTCTCGCCACGAAAGTCAACGGCCAGATGGGCGAAAACCCGAATGACAGGGGCCTTTCGCGCCGGAATATTGTCTCCGCTATGGATGCCAGCTTAAAGCGCCTGAATACGGATTATATTGACCTCTATTATATGCACGCCCCTGATTACGAAACAAAAATTGAGGAAACGCTGGAGACAATGACTGGCCTTGTTAAGACTGGAAAGGTCCTCTATATCGGTGTCAGTAATTTCGCCGCCTGGCAGATCGCCGATATGCTGGCTATCTGCGATAAGCGGGGATACAACGCACCTGTCATCACGCAGAATGTATATAATCTCATAACGCGCGGCGTGGAGACGGAGCTCATTCCATTTTTGCAGGCGCATGAACTTGGAATGGCAGTATACAACCCTATTGCAGGCGGACTTCTGGCAGGAAAACATAAGCCAGGCGCCCCGGCAGAGAATACCCGTTTCGCAAACAGTGAAGCCTATTATAAACGCTACTGGTCAGATGAGAATTTTGCAGCTGTTGAAAAGCTGACAGAAATCGCTTCAGAGAACGGTATGAGTATACTAGAACTTTCCATGAAATGGTGTGTAAACCGCGCCAAAGTCACCAGCGTGATCAGCGGTGTCAGCAAGCTCTCACAGTTAGAACAGAATATATCTTCACTGGAGGGAACCGTGCTTCATGATGACGTGCTGCAGGCTTGTGAAACTGTATGGCATTCCCTGTCGGGTACTCGCTTTGGATACAATCGATGATAATATTAAAAACGGAAAAGTAATAAGTTAGTAACATATTTAAATCACTTATAGAAAGAGGATTTTATATATGAAAAAAATAGTGATAACCGGAACCGCGGGTCTTCTTGGCCCCTACGCAGTTAAGCATTTTTTAGAGCAGGGATATGAGGTTCTGAGTGTAGACAAAGTAAAGCCGGCCGAGTCTTTGACACGTCATATGACAGCTGACTTAACCAACCTGGGTGAATGTTATGGAATCTTAGATGGCGCATATGCTGTGATTCACCTTGCTGCAATCCCTACAGCATACATTTTCCCCAATGAGGTAACATTTCAAAATAATGTGATGGCCACTTATAATATTCTCGAAGCGGCGGCAGGATTAGGAATCACAAAAGCTGTTATTGCCTCCAGCGAATGTACTTATGGGATCTGCAACTCCCGCCAGGGTTTGACACCTGTTTATGTTCCCGTAGATGAAGAACACCCTGCACTTCCTGAGGACAGCTATGGCCTTGGAAAAATAGTTGGAGAAACAATTGCTGACGCGATTAACCGCCGCTGCGGAATGCAGATTGTCTCGTTTCGGATCGGCAATATTATAAGCAAAGAGAAATATTTGAACTTCCCCTGTTTCATACATAATTCTGAGAAACGCAAACAACTTATGTGGAATTATATTGACGCTCGTGACATCGCTGTGGCATGCCGCCTTGCCATTGAAAAAGATGGACTCGGTTCTATGGTAATGAATCTTGCTGCTGATGATAACTGTATGGACATCAAAAGCTGTGATCTGATGAAATCTGAATATCCAGACGTGACTGACATTCGTACTCCAATTGATGAATACCAGACCTTATATTCCAATGAAAAAGCAAAAAAGATCCTGGGTTGGAAGCCTGTTCATTTCTGGAGAGAAAATGTGTCTCAAGAATAATACGTAAGCGATGGTGAAAAATAGTTTCATTGTTCTATATTTATAATAAGTAAAGCTTGCAAATACTAATCTTTTTAGCATTTGCAAGCTTTCAGACTTATTACCCGTCATACCAGGCTTATGGAATTAGGTATTTAACCATTTCGTATTATGCTTTATTCAGAATCTCATTTTAACAACAAATAAAAAAAATAATATAACAGGTAATCCTATAATCGTAGATAGTATAGTGATTGTAGTACGTACTTTTTTCTCTTCCCGTAATAGGAGTATTGAAAACTTATAGCCTAAAATACCAATCCAGCCACCCAAACAATTTAGAATTACATCGTCAATATCTGATGCTCCGATACCAAAAAGCCCCTGAATGATCTCAACCAATAAACTTACTAAAAATATAAACAGCAAATTGGTCATTACTCTTTTATCATTTTTAAATAATGGCAAATATATACCAAAGGGAACAAAAATAGCGACATTACCAACCACATTACCAAAAGCAAATCTTTTTAGATTCTCAGAACCACCAGATATATATTCCATTATACTATGAAAAGGAATAAGGTTAATTGACCTGCCTATAGACCTCTGACTATTAAATAATTCCAGAAGCGAAACTCTTGATAGGAACAGTATTTTAATTAACAAAAGTATATAACAAATGAAAACACCATATAAAAAGACTGTCTCAATTCGCTCTCGTTTATTCATAAGACCTCCTTTTTCATTTCATACTTCTCCGTTTACTCTTTGACATTCCGTTTATTAAGAATCCGCAGTTAAAGTTCCCATTTCGCTTATTATCTATGCCATTGCTTCCTCAATATATTTGTCAATCAAATCATAAATCCACGATTTTAACGGAGAAAAATCGAATTCCCATTCTGATGCGAGTCTGGTATTTAAGCTGTAATCCGGCGCACCGTTGTAAGGACCGTTATCTCCCGCTTTCGATAAAACGGCTCGTCTGCCGGTCTTCCCTTCAACATATGCAATTATCTCTCGGAGGGATATTGTTCCCGTACTGCTGCCGTTAACTGGGCCCGTACATTCTTGCATCGCCAGGAAAGCCAGAAACCGGCCCGCTTCATTTGAACTGACAAATTCCATCTGTGCGTCAATATTGTCAATAAACATGGGAATCCCCTTAACAACATGTTCGATATAGAAATACATTCGTTTTGTATAGTCATCGGTACCGATGACAAAAGGAAACCTGACGGCTGCGCTGTTTTGTGATGGATAAGCTTGAAATAAAGCGCACTCTGCGAGCCTTTTCACCTCACCATATGGATAATCCGCTCTATCGCACCATTTTAATAGCTTTTCACAAGGGTTGAAATCGCTTTCCATTGTGTTGACATGGAGATATTCATATACAGACATAGAGGAGGTCATTACATAGCGTTTGCATTTTATAAAGTCCAGCGCATATTTTACGTCATTGGAGCAATAGGCAATATTGTCACATACCACATCAAACGTCTTGTTGCTAAATACTTCCTCCATGTTTTTGGCAGAGCTGCGCTCAACAACTAATCTGCGTACGCTGTTCCCGTATGTATCTTTTGTCATTCCCCTTGTTGCAATCGTAACATTATGTCCTTTTTTGATGAGTTCTTCAACCATATGTATGCCAAAGTATTTTGTCCCACCCAAAACTAAAATTTCCATATTGCTCTCCGATCCGCCATATTTTATAAATGGTCTGTACTTCAAATTCCGATTTAATAAAGTATACCACACATTGGTTTGTAATCCAACCTTGTAAACTGACCTTGTCCACGCCTGGTCTATCCTTTCGGCAATGTGGCTTTGCTTTTTATTGCAGTTAATCGGTCACACAGCATATCGGCTTTTGAAATAGCCTCCTTGGAATTATATTGTTCTCAAACTAATTATTCTTGCACTCAATTTGAATTTATATGGATTGTAAAGAAATGGTTGACAAATTGATACCGGGGACATATACTAGAACAGGTTAATGAATAATTTGACCGTTTCGGTAGGTGAGGCTACCGCAGGGATACGGGTTGCTGCCGCAAAATAGTGGAAACACTATGAGAAGGTGAACAGTCCATGTCGAAAAACAAGGCATGGAATAATGCAATTACATCGCCCTGCGAAGCTAAAGCTTGAACGATGGCGGGAAACGCTTTACATAATACAGTCAAGCGTTTTTATAGGGATGTTATCCCCTGTCGTCGTTTTAATATGACGGCAGGGGATTTTTATATTTGGAGGTGAGGACATGGAGGACGGAAGTAGTAAGCGTATAAACGATGGACAGGATGATACCGCTTGTGACATAAGTGCGCTTTTTTTGTGTGCTCATGCCCCAATCCAGTGCTTTAGGCAAAGGCTTATATAGGCCTTAACTCCTATTGCTGCTTTGCGTGTTGTCCATCGTTAGGTTTGAAAAAACAGACGATGGTTTTTTTATGCCCTTTTTTAACAAAAAAACTCTCCCCATTGGGGTTTATATAAATACTACTAAAACAAGCGAGGTGAACGAAATGGAAACCGGAAGTAAATGCGGCCCTGATCCTGACGGGCGAAACCGAAGGCCTGAGCCGGAATGGAACCCTTTTTCCATTTCGGCGGCCTGAATATAGACGAGGCTCATCAGTATATGGGCTGTGCTTCCTCACATCTTACAAAAAATAAAATGGAGGTGCAGACCAATGCAAAAAGTAAAAAACAATTTAGAAACCTTAAAAGTAACCCAGGACATGGTACGCCGCGACGAGATCGCGACCAGATTAAAATCTGCCGCTGCTGCTAAAACGGATGTACTGTTTAACAATCTGAACACGACGCAGGAAGGACTCAGTGAGGATCTTGTGGATGCTTCCCGTGAACAGTACGGCGACAATAAAGTTACCCACGGAAAAAAAGTATCCCTGCCCAAACGCATCGCCGAGGCGTTCATCAATCCTTTTACCGCCATCCTAATCGGTCTGACGGCGGTGTCGGCGTTTACCGACATCATTCTCGCAGAACCGGGAGAAGCAGATCCGCTGACTGTTGTGATTATCATGACAATGGTGATGATTTCCGGGATTCTGCGCTTTGTGCAGGAAACAAGAAGCGGCAACGCCGCTGATAAACTTTTAAAAATGATCAAGACGACCACAAACGTCCGGCGGGTGGAGACAGGCAACGCCGAAATACCGCTGGAAGAAGTCGTTGTGGGCGATATTGTCCATCTGGCTGCGGGAGACATGATTCCCGCCGACATGCGGATTATCCAGGCCAAAGATTTGTTTGTCAGCCAGTCGGCACTGACTGGGGAAAGTGTGGCAGTGGAGAAGATTCCAGGGGTCGTGAGTGTGGAACACGATACATTGGCAGAGTACCCGAACCTGGCCTTTATGGGATCAAACGTCATAAGCGGCAGCGCGGAAGGCGTGGTTGTTGCGACGGGTGACGACACGATATTTGGAGATATGGCAAAGAACGTCAGTGATAAACCTGTGCAGACCAACTTTGAAAAAGGTGTTAACTCTGTATCATGGCTGCTCATCCGGTTCATGATGGTCATGGTTCCCATCGTGCTGTTTATCAACGGATTCACCAAGGGCGACTGGATGGAGGCAACCCTGTTTGCCCTGTCAGTGGCGGTAGGCCTGACACCGGAAATGCTGCCGATGATCGTCACCACCTGCCTTGCCAAAGGCGCAGTGGCCATGTCAAAGGAAAAGACAATCATCAAGAACTTAAATTCGATCCAGAATCTTGGCTCCATCGACATTCTTTGTACTGACAAGACCGGAACCCTGACCCAGGATAAAGTGGCGCTGCAATACCACCTTAATATCCACGGGGAGGAAGATACTCGCGTATTGCGCCATGCTTTTTTAAACAGCTACTACCAGACAGGACTGAAAAATCTCATGGATGTCGCCGTCATTGAGCGCACCCTGGAAGAGCAGAAAACGGTAGTAGAGCTTCGCGGCCTTACCGATCAGTTTACCAAGGTTGATGAAATTCCCTTCGATTTTGAGCGCCGCCGCATGAGCGTAGTGGTAAAAAACGGCAAAACTCAGATGATCACCAAGGGAGCGGTGGAGGAAATGCTGTCGGTTTGCAGTTATGCCGAGTATGAGGGAAAGGTGATGCCGCTGACCGACGACATCAAAACATATATCCTAAAAAAAGTAAATGATTTAAACGAGGATGGAATGCGGGTTATCGCCGTTGCGCAAAAGACCAATCCCTCTCCTGTAGGCACGTTTTCCGTTGCCGACGAATCGGATATGGTGTTGATGGGATATCTTGCTTTCCTTGATCCGCCAAAGGAATCCACGGCTGAGGCACTCGCCGCCTTAAAAGAGCACGGCGTAGACGTGAAAATACTGACCGGCGATAATGACAAGGTGACTCGCTGCGTTTGCCGGCAGGTAGGCCTCTCCGTTGACCGTATCTTATTGGGCTCTGATCTTGACAACATGTCTGATGAAGAACTTGGAAGCGCCGCCGAAAAAGTCAGTGTTTTTGCCAAGCTGTCTCCGCAGCAGAAAGCCCGTGTTATTACAATCTTACGGAATAACGGACACAGCGTTGGCTATATGGGCGACGGCATCAACGACGCGGCAGCAATGAAGGCTTCCGACGTGGGCATTTCCGTTGACACAGCGGTAGACATTGCCAAAGAGTCCGCTGATGTCATTCTTCTGGAAAAAGACTTAATGGTATTAGAAAAAGGCATCATCGAGGGCCGCAAGACTTACGCCAACATGATCAAATATATTAAGATGACAGCAAGCTCCAACTTCGGCAATATGTTCTCAGTACTTGCAGCCAGTGCTTTCCTGCCCTTTATTCCCATGCTGCCCATCCATCTGATTCTGTTGAATCTGATTTACGATTTAAGTTGTACAGCAATTCCGTGGGATAATGTAGATAAAGAGTACCTTGCTGTACCGAGGAAATGGGACGCTTCCTCCATCGGTAAATTCATGATATGGATCGGGCCTACCAGCTCGGTGTTTGACATCACCACCTACTTGCTGATGTATTTCATCATCTGCCCGGCCATGACCGGAGGACTTATGTTCCATCAGCTTACGGACCCGGCTATGCAGGCATACTTTATCGCACTGTTCCAGGCAGGCTGGTTTGTAGAATCCATGTGGAGCCAGACGCTTGTCATTCATATGATTAGAACGCCAAAAATTCCTTTTATCCAGAGCCATGCTTCCCTGTCGGTGACACTGCTCACCTTTACAGGCATTGCAGCCCTGACCATCATTCCCTTTACCAAAATGGGAGCATCCATCGGCCTTGCAGCCCTGCCGCCTGTGTATTTCGCATGGCTGGCGCTGACCATTTTCCTGTATATGGTGCTCGCTACGGTGTTCAAGAAGATTTTTATCAGAAGGTATGGTGAGTTATTATAGGAACTTTTTACCATGATCCATGCAAAAGCCTGCAGGTATTATCTC
>DEYX01000266.1:0-20971 GCA_002365025.1 Hungatella sp. UBA3147
CTTCTCCGGAACAGGGAGCATCCACCACAATCCTGTCAAAAAAACCGGGAAACCGAAGAGACAGGCTTTCGGAATCCTCGTTTGATACAACCGCATTCCCGATTCCCAGTCGTTCTACGTTTTGGGAAAGAATTCTCGCCCTTGCCGGATGGATCTCATTGCTTAGAAGGAAGCCATTCCCCTGCATCCGCCCCGCAATATGAGTGGTTTTTCCTCCCGGGGCAGCACATAAGTCAAGGATCTTTTCTCCGGGCTTTGGATCTAACAGTTCCACAACGGCCATGGCGCTAGGCTCCTGGATATAATAAAGACCTGCCTCATGGTATGGATGCTTTCCCGGCCGCTCGGCCGGCTGGTAGTAATACCCTTCTTCTGCCCATGGAATCTTTTCCAGATGAAATGGGCTGATCTCATCAAATTTCTCCCTGGAAATCTTTAAGGGATTTACCCTTAAGCCCTGTACCCGTTCCTTATCATAGCTTTCAATAAAAGAATCATACTCCGCTCCTAAAAGCCGTTTCATTTTTTCTCTGAACTCATCCGGTAATTGAATCATTGTTTTTCCTCTGAAATTAAATTTATATAAAAATAATACTTGTTTATTATTATTTTCCGAAGTAAGTGCCAAACTAGGAAGAGACGAATGACCGGAGGTGCCTTATGTCCCTATTAACCATGACTGCTTACTTCATTATACCCATATATACCATTCTGTTTGCCTGGGGAACCGACTGGTTTACATTAAATTTTTCCGTATTGGGAAATATATCCTCCAGAAAAAATCTGTTTCTCCTATGGGGTATCATCATAGGAACGTACTTTTATTACATTTTAAAGCGGATCATAAGCGGACTTCCCCGAAACAGAAAAGAAACCGTAATGAGCATCACTGCTCTTTTGCTTCTGGTTCTGGCAGTCATCACGCCTTATCTGCCGGACTCACAGCCTCTTCATGCGGTTTTTCATGTTATTTTATCCTTTTTAGCCTCTATTTCTCTTCTTATCTGCCTGTATATGATCGTCTGGAAGCTTTACTGCATGAATCAGGAGGTTTACCGTCCCTATCTGCATTGCTTACTGGTGATTACGGTATTGTCCGCCTTTTTATTTTTCCTGACCGGAATCGTGAGTACCGTACTGGAAATATTTTTCATACTCTCCTGTACCTTTCTGCTCCAAAGGCTTTACCGCAGGGTCCTGGCTCCAAAAAACAGGTGGAGATACGATCGATTATGATAAAATGATAAAAAAGGAAAGTGCCCGGAAGAAAGAAATTTTCTTACGGGCACTTCCATTTTTCTGGTGCCATGCCAGATTTAAAAATAACTGAATGAATTATAAAACGAAACCCCCTGCTTTGTCAATAAAAAATATCCTCTGCCCATGAAACCGATGATGGTTAAGGACGGATCACCAGCCGGGCTCCTGCCATTTTTTCCGCAATTTCGTACATATTGGTTACTGAGCCAACCTTCAGCTTGTTCGATAATTCATAATAATTTAAGCAGGTTCCACAGGTAAGGATCTCTACTCCCTGTGCTTCTAAATTCTTTAAATCCTCCAGGGACTGGGAGGCTTCCACGGATAACCTGGCCCCTCCATTGTAGAGCAGGACCGTTTCAGGGAGTTCTTCCAGCTGGGTAAGGGCATAAACAAATCCCTTCATCAGAATTCGGCCAAGCTCTTCATTGCCTCCCCCCATCTGATCCGATGAAAGCACCGCTACAAGGCCTTTTTTTCTGGCATCGGGAAGGCATTCTTCCTCTTTTACGGTTTCTTCTGTATCGCCGGATTCTCTGTTTACGTGGAACAGGATCTCAAATTCCCCTTCCGCTTTTTTCTCTGAAACCGGAGAAACACCCTCATAATTCCCCAGCTTCATTACATTCTGAACTGCAATTTCATTGTCCACAAGGACTTTTAATAACCCCTTTTCCATACCCTTTAATGCCTCTTTTGCCTTAATAACCGGCTGCGGGCATGTCAGGCCTCTGGCATCAACAATTTTCTCCATATTACCGTTCTCCTTTGCTTCTATTTTCTCTTTCCAGTTCTTCCATTACAATAATCATAGACCTTAAAAGCCGCCTGTTATTCTTTGACAGCATCGCAGCCTTCTGGACCATCTCAATGATTTCATAATCATTCTGGCCAGATTCCCCGCCTTCTGTCTCTTCCTCTAAAAGGGAAAAGAAATCCGACATTTTAAGGCCATACGCCCTGCAGATCCTGCCCAGCTTCGGCAGGCTGATATTGGCTCTTCTTCCAAATAAACTGGACAATGTAGACTGAGCGATCCCGCTTTCTTTTGATAACCTGTACATAGACCACTCTTTGCTTCTGTTGATTTCCTCGATTTTCTTAAGTACCGCCTCGTTGTCCATACAGCTATCCCTCACTTCCATAGATACAATTATAGTAGTATATAGAATGCAGCTTTGATAGATTGCAATACTCGCTGTATATGCTTCTATTATTTGTAGCGCCTATGATATGTAAGGTTTCAAAATCACATATTCCTGATAAATCTTAAAACCGGGACCAGTCCTTAATAGGACCGCCCCGGTTTTTCCTCTGTCTATTCTTCGTCTTCGCCTACCAGCTCATCATATTCCGCTTCGTCCAGTAATTCGTCAAAGGCTTCCGCAACGATCTCATATTCATCGTCATCTTCGATATTTTCAAGATTTGGCTGCCCATCCTCCTTCTCAGAATAACGGTACAGATAAACTTCTCCTTCTTCTTCCTCAGGGCCATTCATAGGAAGCAGCGCAATATAATCTCTTTCGCCTGCTGTGAAAATGGTAAGTACTACGCATTCCAGCTCTGATCCGTCATCCAGGGTCAGTGTAACTGTCATTTCCTCCTGCGGTTCCATATCATCCCGCTCTAAATTAGGATCCTGTGCCATTCTGATACCTCTCTTTTTTCTTAATCTAGTTGTACGGCGCATCTGTCGCCTGCTTCCACTCTATCAAACTATCCGGCAAAAATCAAGGGATTTTACCGTTAATATTCAATTCCCTGCCTTGCTGAAATACCTCTGTCGTATGGATGCTTCACCTTTCTGATTTCGGACACATAATCCGCCATTTCTACTAGCTTTTCTGAAGGTTCTCTTCCTGTGAGAACCACTTCAAGTCCCTCAGGACGTAAAGAAAGAAACTCCAAAACCCTTGTTTCCTCTACAAGGCCAAAATTGCATACGGCCATGATTTCATCAAGAATGAGCAGATCATACTTCTCCTTCACCGCCTTATTTAGGGTCGTTTCCAATAACTGGGAATAATAGATCCCCGCTTCCTTTTTCTGTTCAGGAGACATTCTGGAAAAAAAGCCAAAGCTTCGCTCGCAGGGTGTTACCGTAATACGGTCAAGCCCGCATAATGCATTCACTTCACCGGAATGATCGGTTTTTAAGAAACGGGTAATGAGAACCCGTTTCCCGCTGCCGCAGGCACGCACAGCCAGTCCTATGGCAGCTGTGGTTTTTCCCTTCCCATCCCCACAGTATATGTGTACACAGGATTTCATATTTCATTCTCCTTTCCTTATGATTGCCCCGGTCATTCCCGTTCCAGATATTCCCGGACAAAACGGGAAATTTCCTGCTTTTTGCTGTATCTCTCCCGCACATAATTGACGTGAAGCCGTTCCTTAGACCTTGTCATGGCCACGTAAAACATCCGGCGCTCCTCTTCCAAATCGGCAGGGAGCACTGCCTTCTGATGAGGCGTCACGCCTTCATTGGCATCCAGTATGTAGACGATCCGGTATTCCAGGCCCTTGGAGCTGTGCATGGTCATCAGGGCGACTCCCTGGGAATTTCCTTCCCTTAACTGGGCCTGAGTTTTTAATTCCTCTCCATATTCTTTCATATGGCGGAACCATTCTTCTGCAGTGGAATAACCGGCTGCACTCTCCTGAAGTTGATCCAGCACCTCTAAAAGCTCTTCCGGCTTCATCCTCCGGTACTGGGCGTATTCCCGAATGTAATCGTCATATCCCACCGCTTTCCGGATATAGTTTACAGCAGCCACAGGCGCCATATTTCTTATCATCTTTAAATCGTATTCCAGCTGTTCGATCCGCTCCACCATCCAGCCCCTGTCCTGATAAAAAGATTTTACCGATTCCCAGTTTACCGGATTATTTTCCACCGCATCCCGGCTGATATAGCGATTCGGCCGGTTGACGATCTGGAGCACATTGGCCCTGGATAAATCTCCGGACGCTGCCTGGATATAGGAAATTATATTTTTTGCAATCCAATGGTCGTATAGGTTGGGAACGGAATCCTTCATGGAGAAGGGGATATTATATTCCATAAACTTTTCGATTAGGAGCCTGGGGCCCAGATTCGTCCGGTAAAGGACCGCAATCTCCTGCCAGGCAAACCCGGCCTTTGCATAAGCCATGATTTCCTGAACAATCTCTAAAGTTTCCTCCTGCGGATCCTGCCATACTCTTGTAACAACCGGCTTTCCATGTCCTTTTTTAGTGACGATCTTTTTGGGAAAACGCATCTCATTGTGAGCGATCAGCTTTCCGGCAGACTCCACGATTTCTCTGGTGCTTCGGAAATTGATATTTAAAAGAACCTTTTTTGCTCCCTGGTAATCCTTTTCAAAGCCCAGCATAATCTCCGGTTTTGCTCCCCGGAAACGGTAGATGGACTGGTCATCATCCCCTACGATAAACAGGTTGTTTTCCGGCGCAGCCAGCATCCGGACAATTTCATACTGCACCCGGTTAATATCCTGAAACTCATCCACCAGGATATACCGGTACTTTTTCTGCCATGCTTCCAGGATGTCCTTCCTCTGAACAAATAATTCATAACACATCACCATCATATCGTCAAAATCAATGAGATTGGCCTTACGAAGCCGGTCCTCATACGTAAGATAAAGCTGTTTGAATATTTCTTCAGAGCAGTTTTTTGAATAGTAGTGATCCAAGTCAATCATCTCGCCTTTTACAGAGCTGATTTCCGACAGGATGGAAGTCACGAATTCCGCCTCTTCCTCAACCTCTACCTGGTTCTTATCCATGGCTTCCTTTATGTACTGGATCTTCTGCTCCTCCCTAACAATGCTTCTGGCATCATACCGGTAGGCAAACTTAAGGATCCGGAAAAATATGGCATGAAAGGTTCCAAAGCTGATTGCAGACGGCCTGCCGTCCACAAGGCTTTCAAAACGTTCCTTCATCTCCCTGGCAGCTGCTTTTGTAAAGGTGATGACCAGGATATTTGACGGATCCACACCGTATGTCTCAATTAAATGGCATATCCGGTGGGTGATGGTAAAGGTCTTTCCTGAACCTGGCCCGGCAAGGACCAGCATGGGACCTTTGTGGTGAAGGATTGCCTCCTTCTGGGCTCCCTCATATGTGACCTGTTCCTTCATGTTTTCCTCCGTTTTTGGAATCATGCCTTAAGCAGGATTCCAGTCATCAGTTTGGCGGATAGTCCCGTCTAGTCAAACAAAAGCAGAGGCCCGGTCACATCCGGAGCCTCTGCTTCTGCAATTATCATTTAACACGCTCCATTGCTTAAAAGCTGGATTCCCTTTCTTATTCTCATAAGGGTCTCCTCTTTTCCAAGGACCTCCATAATCTCTGTAGCGCCTGCGGGAGTCATCTGCTTTCCTGATACTGCGGTGCGGATGGGCCACATAACAAAACCGGTTTTATACCCTTTTTCGGAAACATACTTTGAAAGCGTTTCATACAGCGCATCATTGCTGTAATCCTCCTGAGCTTCCAGAATCGGAAGTACGTCCTGCAATAAGTCAAGGGAGGTTTCGCTGCCTGTCTTCATCTTCTTATTGGTGTACATGGCTGTATCGTATTCCGGCAAAGTCTCAAAAAAATCAATATGCTCTGCAATATCCGGAAAAACTTCAATTCTGGTTTTAACCATGGCTGCAATCTTCTTTAAGTCCATATCCTTCTTAATAACAGTCTTCAAATAAGGCTCTGCCAGCTGGTAGAACTGCTCAAAGTCCATGGATTTCATATATTCACTGTTCATCCACCGCAGCTTGGTCATATCGAAGACTGCCGGGGATTTGCTGATATTGTGGAAGTCAAATTCCTTTATCAGATCATCCAGGGAGAAAATCTCCTGGTTGCCCACCGGGGACCAGCCCAGAAGAGCAACGTAATTCACAACAGCCTCAGAAATGAAGCCCTGCATGATCAGATCCTCATAAGAGGAATGGCCGCTTCTTTTACTCAGCTTCTTGTGCTCCTCGTTGGTAATCAGCGGACAGTGCACATATACCGGAACGTCCCAGCCAAATGCTGCATAAAGACGGTTATACTTGGGAGAAGAGGACAGATATTCGTTCCCTCTCACTACATGGGTAATTCCCATGAGATGATCATCTACCACGTTTGCAAAATTATATGTTGGATATCCGTCGGATTTGATGAGTACCATATCATCTAACTCTGAGTTATCCACGGAAATGTCTCCGTATATCTCATCATGGAAGGAAGTCGTTCCTTCTGTAGGATTGTTCTGGCGGATGACATAAGGCATGCCTGCTGCCAGATTAGCTTCAACCTCTTCTTTGGAAAGATGGAGGCAGTGCTTATCATAAGTCATGATCTCCTGGCCATCCACGGTCTTTTTAAGGGAATCCAGCCTCTCCTGAGTACAGAAGCAGTAATAAGCCTCCCCTTTTTCTACAAGCTTTTTCGCATATTCTAAATAAATACCGGAAGCCTGGCGCTCACTCTGTACATAGGGGCCTACGCCGCCATCCTTGTCCGGACCTTCGTCATGGATAAGCCCGGTCTCTTTTAAGGTTCTATAAATGATCTCGACAGCACCTTCCACATAACGTTCCTGATCTGTATCTTCAATGCGGAGAAGGAAATCACCGCCCTCATGTTTAGCAATCAGATATGCATACAATGCAGTTCTTAAATTTCCTACGTGCATGCGGCCCGTAGGACTCGGTGCGTATCTTGTTCTTATTTTACTCATTGTGAACACACTCCTATATCTTCTTTCTCGTTTGGGCCGGTTAAAGGAAGTCACGCCAAAGCCACGTAGTCCATTATATAACGAACCACTGGAAAAAACAATGATTTAGCGTAATTTTCCAAAGCAATTATAATCCCAGAAGCTTGCAGGCCAGCCGGAAATATATGATCAGGCTGACCGCATCCACGATTGTGGTAATAAGGGGAGCCGCCATAATAGCCGGATCCATATGAAACACCTTGGCTGCAATGGGAAGAATTCCGCCGATGGTCTTTGCTACAATAACTGTGATCAAAAGGCTGAGCATTACTGTCAGACAAAGCATCTGCTGCCCGGGATAAAGGAGGATCAGACGGACATAATTCACAATTCCCAGTATCAGACCCACAAGGATGGCTACCTTAAACTCTTTAAAGATCACCCGGAAAAAATCCTTTGTTTCTATCTCTCCCACTGCCATTCCTCTGATGATCATGGTACTGCTCTGGCTTCCCGCATTGCCGCCTGTATCTGTAAGCATGGGAATAAAGGTCACGAGCAGAGGAATCACTGCAAAGGCCGATTCATATCTGGCCAGGATCCCACCGGTTACCATGCTGCTGATCATCAGTACAAGAAGCCACATGATCCTGTTTTTCGCCAGCTGAAACACGCTGGTTTTTAAATACGGCTTTTCACTGGGAATCATGGCGGCCATCTTTTCAAAGTCCTCCGTGGCTTCCTGCTCCATAACATCCACAACGTCATCGACGGTAACAATTCCCACCAGGCGGTCTTCATGATCCACTACAGGGAGACTTAAAAGACCGTATCTTCGAAAGCTGTCCGCAACGGCCTCCTGGTCTTCTGTCGTGACCGCTTTTATAACATGGGTATCCATGATATCACCGATGGCAACCTCATAGGGATTCATTAAAAGATCCTTGACCGTGACCACTCCCTCCAGCCTTCTCGTGGCATCCATCACATAGCAGGTGTAAATGGTTTCTTTGTCCACTCCATGCAGCCTGATATAGTCAAAGGCCTGCACCACGGTCATGGCCTTTTTAAGTCCCACATATTCAGCCGTCATAATGCTTCCGGCGCTGTTTTCCGGATAGTTTAAAAACTGGTTGATCAGCTTTCTGGTATCAGGGGTCGCATTTCGCAGAACCCTTTTTACCACGCTGGCCGGCAGTTCCTCCAGCATGTCCACCGCATCATCCACAAACAGATCTTCTACAATTGTTCCCAATTCATGATCAGTCATGCTGTTTATAATGTGTCCCTGCTTCTCCACCTCCAGGCATGCGAACACATCACTTGCCAGACCCTTGGGAAGCATCCGGAACACCACAACTGTTTTTTCTGAATCCAATGCTTCAATGAAAGCTGCAATATCTACTTCATTGTATTCCATCAGCACATCCTTCAGTTTTCTAAACTGACGGCTGTCAGCCAGCTCCATCAGTTCTTCCACATTGTAATTCTCCTGCATCTCACTCTTCCTCCACATGAACCTATTTTCCGTCGCGGCTATATGGAAGCAAAACAAATTCTGCCATGCAGGCAGTTTCCTGCAACGCAAAATAGCCAGAATTACAGGGCTGCCTGTAATTCATGGCTATCATAAACGCAAAGAACCGTACTCTTTTAACGGCAGCGAATCCAGAGCAGACCCGAAGTACAGGATTCTGCCCTCACTGCCTTACGCCTATGATCATTGTCTGCTTCCATCGTCTGACTCCGACCTTCCACTCTGGTTCACTTCCTTTCCTGAATGATTATCTTAATTAAGGATAACAGCTGCCATGATAAAAAGCAAGCCCTAACCAGTCCTACTCTCTTATTCCATACCCGGTCCTACTGCCTGTGCACCGGAATCAGGGCCTCCCGGACCAAAGCCGGGAGCATAATCCTCGTCTGAATCCATATCCCCCGGAAATACCGGCGGAACCGTTTCCTTCGGCTTGGTGACTCCCGGACCGATCTCCTGGGGCTTACCGGAAGAATCCTCCTGCCAGGGCAGGGATGAGGCATGGCTTGCCGCCTCATCAAGCTGAGTCTTTAACCCCTCATAATATTCGGTGCCAGACAGCTGGTCCAAAAGGCTGTAGGCAGTACTTATGGTTTCATTTGTAGAGCTGTCCCTGTGACTCAGTGCAGATAATTCCCCGATCAGTGACTGAAGGGAAGAAACTGTCTGCTCCACCGCCTGCCTGGCCTCCTGGGATGCCTCTAATGATCTCTGGGCCTGGGCCTCCTGCTTTTTACGCTCTTCCTCTTCCTTCCATTTACTTCCATTGGCCTTGGCCGTTTGTTCTGCAACAGAAGAAAACAGATCCTTCCTTCCTGTTTCAGTGTCGGTTTTTTCCCCTGTGGAATCTACATTCTTAAAGGAAACGGTTGCCGGCATATCCCAATCCAGAACCGGAAGACCATCGTTTATCCTGGCCATAAATTCCTGCCAGATCTTTCCCGAATAGGTCTTACCGTAAACTCCGGGCATGGCCTTTGGAGTGTCATATCCTACCCAGACAGCTGTTGTGTAATGCTTTGTATACCCGCAAAACCAGGTGTCTTTATTACTGTTAGTGGTTCCGGTCTTTCCCGCGGCCGGAACTCCAAGCCCCAGGCCGTTGCCTGTTCCGTAAGGCTTATCCAGCGTACCCTTTAACACATCGGTGATCATGTAAGCGGTATCATCCGTAAATATCCTTTCATCCGCCTGATTTCCATTGTATATCTCGCCATCATACTGGCTTTCTAAGCTGACGATACATGTTTTATTGCTGTACAGCCCGTTGTTTGCCAAAACGGAGTATCCCCTTGCCATATCCACAACTCTGGCACCTTCCGTAAAGCCACCGATGCTCATACTGCTGTTTCCGTTATCCTGATAGCTTATGCCTGCAAAATGCATCTTTCCCAAATAGCTTATACCTTTGTCAACGCCGATGTCTCCCAGCACCTGCCAGGCCACCGTATTAAGACTTCGGTTCAATGCCTCTCTCACGGAAATATTTCCAAAATATTTTCCTCCGCTGTTTTTGGGCCCTTTATCAAACAGATGATCATTCACCAGCCTGGAGGGATAATAATATCCGGTTTCAAAGGCAGGAGCATAATCAATCAGCGGTTTTATGGTAGATCCTGGCTGGCGCTTGCTTAGGAATCCCCGGTTGTACTCATCATCCGTACCCCGGCCGCCCACAATGGCCACCACATATCCGGTCTGGTTGTCAATGCATACCGCTGCCCCCTGTAAGGCGAATTTCCCATTCTCCTGCAGATCCTTAAAGCCTTTCAGCCGGTTGTCAATAATCTCCTGCAAGGAGTTCTGGATAGGCGTCTCCAGGCTGGTATGTATTTCAAAGCCTCCGTTACGGATCATATCACTCTTTGCCTGATAAAGTTCCTGGTACTGCTCTCTATAAGAATCATAAGAAGCCTGGTTAGTAAAAACATACTGGAAAACAAAATCTTCGTTCTTCATTAATTCCAAAGCAGCGCAGTGTATGGCATAGCTTGTCAGATAATTTTCCTTTGTTCCCGGCTCATAGATTTTAGCAACGGTCAAAGGCTGGGCCTTGGCGTTTTCCTTTTCCTCTTCCGTAATAAACTTACAGAGAGCCATATTATCAATGATCTGGTTCCTCTTCCACGTAGCGTTGTCAGGATGAGCCACCGGATCATACTTTGACGGATTATTGCTGATTCCCGCTAAGGTAGCCGCCTCCCACACGGTTAAATCCTTTGCTTCTTTATCAAAATAATAGCGGCTGGCCTCAGATACGCCGTAACACCGGTTGGCAAAGAAATTGGTATTGCAGTAAAATTCCAGGATGTCTGACTTGGAATACTTATCCTCCATGCGGGGCGCTGCAAAAAATTCGGTCAGCTTTCTCTGCAATGTCTTCTCCTGGGTCAGATAGGTATTCTTAATCACCTGCTGGGTGATGGTGCTTCCTCCCTGGGTGGCTTTCCCTTTGTTTTTTAAGTATACAACACCTGCACGCATTAACCCCTTGTAGTCGATGCCATGATGCTTATAAAATCTTCTGTCCTCCTGGGCTACATAAGCATTCTGAAGATTCTTGCTGATCCCTGAAATCGGGACATATTCATAGTGACCGGAATTGATAGTTCCGATCAAAGTTCCGGCAGAATCATAAATTCTCGTATCCGTTGGCTGGGAAAAATCAGTCTTGACCGTCTTGCTTATAATGGCATCCGCCTTTTCTTTGCAGGCCATAATCTCATTCTGATATTTTAAGAATACAATGCCGCCGGCAAGGCATCCTAAAACCATGACTCCCAGAAATACGAAAAGAATGACTTTAATGGGCCGAAAGAATATGGACCAGGGACTTTTTCGTTTCTTTTTATGTTTTGCCAAATTAATGTGCCTCCTTTTCATCAATATCTGTACGCTGTTTATGAGCTTAATGCAGAAAGATATCTTTCTTTCAATCTCTGTATATGACAAAAACGGGAAGCCTCTTTATTAAGACTTCCCGTTTGTTTTCAGAGCTGATGACGGGACTCGGACCCGTGACCTCCTCACTACCAATGAGGTGCGCTACCACCTGTGCCACATCAGCATCTTTTTTCGTCCATCGCTGAACCTCGTATATCATAGCATGGAGAAATCTGTTTGTCAACGATTATTTTAATTTTTTACTAAAACACATAAATTAGGTAAAACTTCAGATTATTACCATAAAATTCATTCTTAAGTCACGATTCACAAACCAGGATGAGAACAGGAAACCGGATTCTAAGTTTCCTATTCTCATCCGCCATTTTTATAATATGCCATCAAAACTTTCCCGAAGAGTATCACACGAATTTTGAAACTGTTTCATCTCTTCATCCGTTAATGACAGGGATATGATCCTCTGAATCCCGTTTTTATTGATGATACAGGGGACACCTGCATATACCTCAGACTGCCCGTATTCTCCCCTCAGCATAGCAGATACCGTAAAAACGCTGTTTTCATCCCCTAGGACAGCCCTGGTGATCCTGGTGAGAGCCATGCCGATCCCATAATAAGTGGCCTGCTTGGCCTCAATGATCCGGTAAGCGGCCCCCCGGACCTCGTCTTCGATCCGTTCCAGTTCACTCCTGCATACCATGCCCTCCTCTTCGCAAAGGGACAGGATGGGCTTTGTGGCGATCATGGCCTGGCTCCAGGGAACAAACTCACTGTCTCCGTGCTCTCCCATGACATAGGCATGGACATTTCTTGGATCTACCCGCAGGGAATCCCCTAACAGATACCGGAGCCTGGCAGTATCGAGAGTCGTGCCGCTTCCAATTACCCGCTTGGGATTAAAGCCTGACAACGAATAGGTAATTCTCGTCATGATATCCACCGGATTTGTAGCCACCAGGAAAACACCGTTAAAGCCTGATTCCGTTACCGGCTGCACAATGGACCGGAATACGGCTGCGTTACGCTTTAGCAAATCAAGCCTTGTCTCCCCGGACTTCTGGGCTACTCCAGCGCAGATCACAACAATGTCCGCATCCGAGCAGTCTTTGTATTCTCCTGCATAAATCTTCATATGGGATGCAGAAAAAGCAAGTCCATGGTTTAAGTCCATTGCCTCGCCCTCCGCTCTTTTCCGGTTGATGTCAATCAAAACAAGTTCATCGCAAACGCCCTGGTTCAAAAGGGAATAGGCATAACTCATACCGACCATGCCTGTACCGACCAATACAATTTTTCTTTTATCTGTTCTCATAATCCGGCCACTCTCCTCTCATTGTTAGGGATAGTGTCTCTGCCTCAAATGCAAACTATGCACCCTTACAGTCCACGATCGATTTTTTTTGCCATCAATTCACTGTTTCCACTGTAAATGATGGCGTTTTCTCTTGTGATCTTTCCTTCTTTATATAAATTTAAAATACTGGTATCCATGGAAATCATACCTTCTCCCTGGCCGGTGGCGATTACAGAATCGATCTGATGGGTTTTAGACTCGCGGATCATATTCCGTATGGCATTATTGAAAAACATGATTTCAAATGCCGGATAGACACTTCCATCCACAGCAGGGATCAGCTGCTGGGAGACCACGGCCTGAACTACCATGGAAAGCTGCATCCGGATCTGCTGCTGCTGGTTTGGCGGGAAGTTATCAATAATGCGGTCAATGGTATTGGCCGCTCCCACCGTATGCAGGGTTGAAATCACCAGATGACCTGTTTCTGCTGCAGTCATGGCGATCCGTATGGTTTCATAATCCCTCATCTCACCCACAAGGATCACATCCGGAGCCTGGCGCAGAGCCGCCCGAAGGCCGGTCACATAGCTGTCCGTGTCTGTGGTTACCTCCCTCTGAGTCACCACGCTCTTCTTATGGCGGTGCAGATATTCAAGAGGATCTTCCAGAGTGATTACATGGGAGTTGCGGGTATTATTGATCTTGTCAATGATACAAGCCAGGGTGGTAGTCTTACCGCTTCCTGCCGGCCCTGTGACCAGGACAAATCCCTTTGTCAGCCTGGCAACATCCATAACAACCTCAGGAATATGGAGCGTTCTGTAATCAGGCAGTTCAAAGGTCACCACCCGGATCACCGCTGCAAGGGAACCTCTCTGACGGAATATGCTGGAACGAAACCTGGAAACCCCGGGAAGGGCAAAGGAAAAATCATCATCCCCATGCTCCCGCACCTCCTCCATGGTTCTGTTTCCCGCTAACTCATACAATTCAGTGATCAATATCTCCATTTGAACCGGAGATAGCTTTTCTTCATTCTGATTTATGATCCTGCTTCCTATTTTATATGAAAACGGCATGCCTGGCACCAGGAAAATATCCGATGCTTTCTGTGCCACAGCAGCACTTAACAAATCTTTTACTTTCATCGCCCTGTCTCCTGTTTCTTAAGTCTCCCCACCTGTCCACACCGGCATGGAATGATCAATTTCAATATCCTCTGTCTGAATTACCTTCCATTTTGATATCTGAATATTTTCTTCTCCCTCCGGAAGGAAAACCAGTTCTATAGAAAGAGCCTGGGACCGTTCCATGGGGATATTTACAGTCACGGTTCCCTTATCCGGCTCATAGGCATCTCCCAGTTCCCGGGACAAAAGCTGTTTCCGTTCCTGAGGATCCTGGCTCTTCTCCCGGACTTTCGCCGCCTTATTTAAAACCATCTGATAAAAGGCCTCTCCCTCTCCGTCAGCCCTGTAGTACTCTGTCACAGCAGAAGCGTTGCGTTCTGCCAGATTCCGCTCACTTTTGGCGGTACTTAGGGAAAGCATCCCAAAGGTTATCAGGCACATGACTATAAATATGAGTATAAGGGAAGGACTGCCTATATTGGCCCTGTATCCATTCTCCTGTTTTGCCATGGTTTCACCTCCGTCATTATTGCGTCTCATGTCTGGTCACCGTAAGGGTAAAAATTCGTTTCCCGTTTTTGCTTACGGTCACTTCCGCATCTCCAGGTACGGCAATGTCTGCTTTTACATCAAAAACAGCCTTCTCTTTTCCACAAGGATTGCCGGACTTATCAAAGCCCATAACATACCCGTCAGAGCCGTCCTCCTGCCCATAAGCCTGAAACCTATTTTCAAGTCCCTCCGGGCCCTCCGCCTTCCAGACCTCTGCTACGCTCTGGGCGATCAGCACACCCTGATTTAAATCCGCCGCCTCCCGGCTCATGAAATCCGCTTTTACAAATGTTTTTATACAAATGCCTGCACAAAGGATAAAGAAAAAAACAACGGCAATCATCTCCATCATAAATACGCCTGAGGGGTGTTTTCTATTCATCATCTGCCCCTCCGCTTCTTAAAGAAAGCCAAATGCGGTCTCCGCCTTCCATCTCCGTTTTTATATGCAGAAGCCTGCCATCCATTTCCATGGAAACCGGACTGCATTCCAGAATCTCATTCCCATCTCCTACTCCCAGACCGCTTTCTTCGTCTGTAAATAGCTCCCACAGCCTGCCATCCTGGTAATAAATAAGAGTCACATAAACTGAATCCTGTATCTCCTGTTCCAGCTTAAGGACAGTGATTCCTGACATCTCTGTCAGAGAAACCCTGCCGGCTTCATCCCCCTGCCTCACTTTGTTGGCTATGTAACTTAAGGCTACATCTTTTTGGTAGGTATTCTCTGCTCTGGCATTGATGTTCTCATAGACTTTTCCTCCGATGAGCACCGAGAATAACGCGCAGAGCACAAATACAAGGAACAGCAGTATGGTAAACAGAGCATTGGCCATCTGACCTCTCTGGTATTCTTTTCCGCTCACTTGCCCACCTCCCGGTTATCATTCATGGGGATTGACCGTAATATCCGGCATAAAGTTTGAAGCAAAGCCGCTGTAAAACACGTCATACCGGTTTCTGTCAATCTGTATTCCATAATTTTCTTCCAGATATTCCACATTTGGCGGATATCTTCCCTCAATGGCATAGCACTGCACCGAAGCCCTGCGTATGGCATCCCGAAGGGTATCAGCTCCCTTTGCATCGGCTTTCCCCGAGAACATGAGAACTCCTGAAACAAAAAGGGCAACTGCACAAGCAAAGGCCAGCAGAGAGAATGACTGACCGATAACCTCTCTGGGAGATTGTTTCCATTTTATCATCAAGACGCCCCCTATCCGATCGCCGACAAGACACTGACAAGAGGAAGCATGACAGACAGAAGCACCAGTCCCACCGCAATGGCAAGCACTGCCACCACCGTAGGTTCAAACCGGCTGACCATATGTTCCATGGTCGTATCCGCTTCGTCTTCATAGCTTCTTGAGATTTCCTCCATGACCCGGTCCAGCTGGCCGCTTCTGGTTCCTACTTTTATCATCTGCGCATAGAAGCCGTTAAACAGCCCGGTATTCTTCATGGCGGTATAATAATCTGTTCCAGCTTCAAGCTCTTTCGCACAATGTCTGATCTTTTCTTCCACTGTCTGATTCTCAACCAGCTGCTCTGCCAGCTCCATCCCCTTTTCCAGTTCTAATCCGCTGTGAAGAGTCAGTGCCAGGACTGCAGTAAAACGCCGGTTGGATATTGCAAGAGCCATGCGGCTTCTTTTTTTAATCCACTGGATCAGCCGTTCTGCAACCAAAAGCTTTTTCCCTTTCCTGCCAAAAAGCCATACCAGGGCAGCTGCAAGAGCCAGAAGGATCCCAAGAACCAGGGCAGCTGCACAGAATACACCTCCAAGCCTTGTTGCAGCAAGAGAAACCGGCGACATCTCTGCCCCCAGCTGTTGGTATACTTGTTCAAATATGGGCATAACCCTGGTGAATAAAACCAGAAGAACCACCAGAAGCATAAAAATCATGATGATAGGGTAAGTAACTGCATTCCTGATGTTTTTCATAAGGATATGCTCTTTTTCATAATATCCGGCTAAGGACTCCATGATCTGGTCCAGAGACCCTGTCTCCTCCCCCAGTTTTGACATCCGGATTACATAGGCTGGATAAAGGCCTGTATTCTCCAGTACTTTTGAGAAAGGAACCCCTAGCTCAGCCTCTTCTGCCATTTGCTTAAGAATTTGTTTCTCTTCCTCCCATACAGAATCCTCCGCCATAACAGACAATCCCTCATCAAGAGGGATTGCAGCATGGAGAAGAATTGATATTTGAAGGCAGAAAGCGGAAAGTTCCCTTGCGGAATATCGCTTTTTCGCTTTCATTTTCATCTGTAGTTTCTCCTTTAAATGAAGTTCTTTAGTATGTATATTTCGCCTTATAATTGGAGCTGTTTGTGATATATTGCTGTATGGACGGATCACTGCCTCCGGACGATGCAAACGTCGGGTCCATAAGCTTCCAGTCATATCCATCAAAATAGATGATATTATCCACCCAGCCCTGGCCTTCAATATAAACATTGACCCAGGCATGATACAGGCTGCCTGTATAACCTACCACGAGCTTTGTGGGGATATTCTGGGAACGCAGCATGGCAGTCATAACTGCCGCATAGTCAAAACAAATTCCCTTTTTCTGAGACAGCACCTGATCCACATCAGGCAGATAGCCGGACTGAACAGAGCTTGCCAGTGCCGTATCATAGGTAAAATTCTTTACAACAAAATTATAAACATTGGTGACTACGCCAATGGCATCAGGTGCAGAAGCCGCAAGCTCCTCCCCCTTTTTCACCACTGCACTTCCGGCGGAAAAATTCACATATTGATTGGGGTAAAGGAATGGCTCAAACTGGTCTGCAAGTGTTACATTGATATCACTGCTGGATTTTATGGCATACTGGTTCCCCTGTACCTGTTCTAAAACCCGGACCGTATATTTTCCGTTTCCTTCTGTTAGAGGAAATACCTCATAGGCAGATCTGGCATTTAAATCATAGGAATAAGTCTCTCCTCCGTTTTTTATCACCTGGACTTTTATCTTGGTTGAATTTACGCTATACTGAACCATCACATAGCCATGACTGGCGTTGGACGCATCTACCAGTGCTGTACCATTTCCATAGGTAACCGTTCCCGGAGCCTGAGGGATCTTCACTTTGCTCCCGGAAGGCTTTGAATATAGAGGAACCGCTTCATCCCCAATGCTTACTACAGTCTTCCACTCAATACTTTCTTCTATGATGTCCGCCGCAGCAATATCACCAGCTGAAATAAATCCGCTGATAGTAAACAGAATCGCTGCACAGGCAGCCACCATAGCCGTACCATTCTTTTTTATGATCATCACACCTCATCTCTTATCCCAAACGTTGTCTTACGATCTCATAGGCCAGTACACCTGCCGCCACAGAAGCATTGAGAGAATCAATATCCCCCTTCATGGGTATGGATGCCACCATGTCACAGGTTTCTTTGACCAATTTTCCCACGCCGCTTCCTTCGCTGCCGATCACAAGGCCGATCGGTCCCTTTAAATCAAGACGGTACATGAGTTCCCCATCCATATCTGCACAGACAAACCACATCCCCTTTTTCTTTAAATCTTCCATGGTAGCTGTGAGATTGGTAACCTTAGCCACAGGCGTATAATTAAGCGCCCCGGCTGAAGTCTTTGCAACCGTTGCCGTAAGACCAACAGCCCGGCGCTTGGGGATGATAACCCCATGGGCTCCTGCTAAATTTGCCGTACGGATGATCGCTCCCAGATTGTGAGGGTCTTCAATTCCGTCCAGCAGAAAGAGGAAGGGAGGCTCTCCCTTTTCTTCGGCTGCCTTAAGTATATCTTCAACCTCTGCGTATTCATAAGCCGCAGCATGGGCAATAACGCCCTGGTGATGCCCTTCCTCGGACATCTGGTCCAGACGCTCTCTTTCCACAAAATTAATAATGGTGTCTTTCTTTTTCGCT
Source organism: Hungatella sp. UBA3147 (assembly GCA_002365025.1). GTDB lineage: Bacteria > Bacillota > Clostridia > Lachnospirales > Lachnospiraceae > Lacrimispora. Next base: position 18,310 of record DEYX01000266.1, read on the forward strand.
TCCCTGATAATGGACTGGATGGGTCCATCCTGGACTCCCTTTTGTACATACAGCTTATCAATGGTTTTTCCGGAGCGGAATGCTTCTAATACCGCATTCCTTCCTTCTATGGTAAATTCCTCTATCATTCCAGTTCTCCTATTCGTTCAAGTCCTTTGCCTACCAGGGTGACCAGACGGTCTAAATTACCGTTTAAATACAGATAACCACACAGGGCTTCAAATCCGGTTGCAGTCCTGTAATCGGCAACTGTTGCGTGTTTCGCGGTTGTCACAGACTTGGCATTGCGTCCCCGTTTGTATGTTGCCACCTCTTCCGGAGTTAAGTCCTCGTCTTCAAGAAGCCGGCGGATAATCTCTGCCTGCGCTCCTGCGTTCACCAGCCTCGCACTCTTCTTATGCATATTATTCACCTGAGTGCTTCCATGGTTCATCACCTTCGTACGTACGATCAGTTCATAAACTGCATCTCCGATATATGCCAATGCCAGCGGGGAATAGGTTTTCACATCTACTTCTTTTAGTTTTAACGTATCCTTAAAAAAATCAGAAAACGCCGCCAGTGATGTTATATTCTCTTCCATTTCACACCTTCCCTGGTGTCCTCCAGAACAATTCCCTTTTCTAAAAGCTTTCCTCGGATTTCATCGGCAAGGACGAAATTCTTGTCTTTTCTGGCCTGCTGCCTGCCTGCGATCATGGCTTCAATTTCGTCATCCAGGATCTCTTCTTCCTTTTCCGTAATGATTCCAAGAACATCGCACAGCCTTACAATGGTTTCCTTTAAATAAGCCACATATTCTTTCGAACTGTTTTCATCTGTGGTGGAATTGCTTAATTTTACCAGCTCAAAAACAGCAGAAATGGCATCTGCCGTATTAAAGTCATCATCCATGGCTGCCTCATATTTGGAAACCAGCTCCTGCACGGCATTTTTATCCTCATGATCAAGAAGTTTTTCTGTCTTCGCAGAAGCTTCCAGATCCTTTAATTTACCGACTGCAGTTAAAATTCTCTCTAATCCGTTCTTTGATGACTCCATCAATTCGGCGCTGAAATTAATAGGGCTTCTGTAATGAGCACTCAGCATGAAGAAGCGCAGCACCTGTAAATCGTATTTCTCACTGATTTCCCTGACAGTGAAAAAATTGCCCAGAGACTTGGACATCTTTTTATTGTCAATATTTAAGAAACCATTATGCATCCAGTATTTAGCAAATTCTTTTCCATTCGCTGCTTCACTCTGGGCGATCTCGTTTTCATGATGGGGAAAGATTAAGTCTTCTCCACCTGCATGGATATCGATCTGATCGCCAAGATATTTCCTGGACATTACGGAGCACTCAATATGCCAGCCAGGCCGTCCTTCGCACCATGGGGATTCCCAGTAAGGCTCTCCTTCCTTTTTCGGCTTCCAGAGCACGAAATCGGTGGGATCCTCTTTTCCATCCTCACCGGTCACCTTGATCTCACGGAAACCTGACTGCAGATCATCCAGATTCTTATGGGACAGCTTTCCATATTCCTCAAAGGAACTGGTACGGAAATAAACCGTTCCGTCCTTTGACGCATAGGCATGACCGGAGGCAACAAGCTTTTGGATCATTTCCAGCATACCGCATATTTCCTCTGTAGCCAACGGACTTCTGGTTGCCGGCTTTACATTCAGCCCTTCCATATCCTTTTTGCACTCCTCAATATAACGCTTGGAAATGGTGTCTGCATCCACGCCCTCTTCAATGGCCTTTTTAATGATCTTATCATCTATATCGGTAAAGTTTGAAACAAAGTTAACCTCATATCCCTTATATTCAAAATATCTCCGGACCGTATCAAATACGATGATGGGTCTTGCATTTCCAATGTGAATGTAATTGTAAACGGTTGGTCCGCATACATACATCCGAACCTTTCCAGGTTCCAGGGAAACGAATTCTTCCTTTTGCCTGGATAATGTATTATAAATTTTCATAGTCTCTTCCTTCCTTCTTTCTTGCCCACGCCTTTTGGGCATATGGGTATACCCGTAGGGAGTTTCTTCCCGCAATCCTCTTCTTATCTCCCGCAGCCTCCGCAGCAGCCCTTACAATCAGCAGACATGATCCTGTCGTCATAGCAGTAATCGTCCATGGAGGTTAACAGGGCTATGGCCTGTGAGGATATCCCCTCTCCCGCTCCGGTAAAGCCAAGTCCTTCCTCTGTAGTAGCTTTTACATTGACCTTTCCTTCGGTCAGCTTCAGAGCTTCTCCAATGTGTTGTGCCATGGAACGCCGATAGGGAAGAAGCTTTGGTTTTTGTGCAATGACAGTGGCGTCAATGTTCTCGATCACATATCCCTGCTCCTCCAAAAGCTTGCCTACGTACTTTAAAAGTTCAATGCTGGATACTCCTTTATACTTAGGATCCGTATCCGGGAAATGTTCTCCGATATCTCCCAGAGCTGCCGCACCTAAAAGAGCATCTATCACTGCATGGACCAGCACATCTGCATCAGAATGGCCCAGAAGTCCCTTTTCATAAGGAATCTTTACACCGCCAAGGATCAAATCTCTTCCTTCCGCTAATTTATGCACATCATATCCCTGTCCAATCCTCATAATTCTTCCTTTCTTCTTTCTTGCCCATGCTTTTGGGCATAATGGTATACCCGCAGGGTGTTTCC
>DEYX01000266.1:21229-21402 GCA_002365025.1 Hungatella sp. UBA3147
CCCGCAGGGTGTTTCCTCTTTCTTGCCCACGTTCTTAGGGCATAATGGTATACCCGAAGGGTGTTTCTTCTATAATATATACATTTCTATACAATCATACGCAATTTTTTGCCAATACACCGAAGCTGCACATCGTTTTGGCAAAAACAGCTTTCTCCATCTACATGAACTGC
>DEYX01000087.1 GCA_002365025.1 Hungatella sp. UBA3147
CTGAGAGTACTGGCCCATATGTCAGGGGACCAGCGTCTTATCGATGCCTACCGGCAGGCAGAGGATATCCATGCCATCACGGCCTCCCAGGTGGTTCATGTTCCGTTAAATGAGGTGACGCCTCTTCAGAGAAGGAACGCAAAGGCAGTAAACTTTGGTATTGTATATGGAATCAGCTCCTTTGGACTAAGCGAGGGCTTAAGCATTACCAGAAAAGAGGCTTCGGAATACATTAGTAAATATTTTGAAACCTATCCGGGTGTGAAGTCATTTTTAGACGGCCTTGTATCTGAGGCGAAAGAACAGGGCTATGCAGTCAGCATGTTTGGGAGACGCCGTCCTGTCCCGGAACTTAAATCCTCTAACTTCATGCAGCGCTCTTTTGGAGAACGGGTCGCCATGAATTCTCCCATCCAGGGTACTGCTGCAGATATTATCAAGATTGCCATGATCCGGGTGGATCATGCTTTGAGAAAACAGAGATTAAAATCCAGGATCGTCCTTCAGGTTCATGATGAGCTTCTCATTGAAGCATATCATGATGAGGTTGATGAGGTAAAAGAGCTCCTTGTGGAAGAAATGAAGCATGCAGCGGACCTTGCAGTGTCCCTTGAGGTAGAGGCCAATATAGGAGACTCCTGGTTTGATGCAAAGTAAAACACCTTGCAGCAGGCCGCAAAGTATTTGATGGGCTGTCGCCAGATGGACATGTATGCATGTCTGCCTGGGCCGCTGCCTTTACGAGATTAGAGGGTTGGTGACAGGATGAGAGTGATTGGATTGACCGGAGGGGTCGGAGCCGGAAAAAGTCTGGTTCTTTCTATTTTAAAAGAGGAATACGGTGCGGAAGTAATCAAAGCGGATGAAGTGGCCCATGAGCTTATGGAGCCGGGAAGGGAGGGCTACCTGGCTGTTAAGTCAGCCTTGGGGGAAGACCTTCTAAAACCCGATGGAACCATTGACCGCAAAGCTTTGGCCGCACGTATCTTTAAGGATGAAAACGCAAGGAAAACCGTAGATGGAATCATTCACCCTATGGTATGGAAAACCATTGAGGATAAAATTTCTGCTTCCCAAGCAGGGCTTATTGTGGTAGAATTTGCAATTATGAATGAAAATATGGATGACAGCTGGGATGAGATGTGGTACGTCCATGCATCAAAGGAGAACCGGATCCGCCGTTTGGCGGAAAGCAGGAGCTATACGAGAGAGCATTCGGAGCGTATCATAGCGAGTCAGGCCTCTGAAGCTGAGTTTTTAAACCGCTGTACGCGGGTGATTGAAAATAATGGTTCCATTGAGGATGTAAAGCAACAGCTGGCTGAATTATTGAAAAGCAGAGGGTAATACCCTGCGGGTATCCCATTACACCCGGAATAGCGGGGGGATCATCCGGAATGCAGGGCTGAAAAGAGGAAAATATGAGATTGGTAAGTATTGCAAGCGGAAGCAGCGGAAACTGCATTTATGTGGGCTCCGATACCACGCATATCCTGGTGGATGCCGGGATAAGCAACAAACGGATCGAACAGGGATTAAATGAAATCGGAGTAAAGGGCAGTGAACTGACAGGGATCGTCATTACCCATGAACACTCCGACCATACGAAAGGACTGGGAGTTCTGGCCAGGAAATATGGGGTTCCTATTTATGGGACCAGTGAGACCCTGGAAGAGATATCAAAGCAGAAGTACTTAGGGGAATACCCCAGGGAATTATTTTGTGCCATCAGGCCTGATGTGGATTTTAATGTTGGGGATCTGGAAGTAAAGCCTTTTTCCATTGATCACGATGCGGTAAAGCCGGTGGCTTACCGGATCCAGCATGGCCGCAAGTCTGTCGCGGTTGCTACGGATATGGGGCATTACGACCAGTATATTATTGAGCATCTTCAGGGACTTGATGCGGTATTAATCGAGTCTAATCACGATGTAAATATGCTGCAGGCAGGGCCTTATCCCTACTATCTGAAACGCCGGATCCTGGGAGATCACGGACACCTTTCCAATGAGAATGCGGGACGGCTTTTGTGCTGTATTCTTCATGATAACTTAAAGAAGATTTTGCTGGGCCACTTAAGCAAGGAGAACAATTATGAAGAACTTGCTTATGAGACGGTAAGGCTTGAGATCACAGAAGGAGATAATCCATTTAAGGCATCTGATTTTTCCATAGCGGTTGCAAAAAGGGATCAGATGTCAGAGATTATTACGATATAATGAGCGCAGGAGAGCGAAGATGAGCTTTTTCATCGGCGTGAAGGTTGAATGCTGCTCATGAACCGCAGGTCCATGATTTAATCTAATGAAAGAGGAGAAACATTATGAACAAAACGATTATTACAGTAGTTGGAAAAGACACCGTAGGGATCATAGCAAAGATTTGTACTTATTTAGCAGGCAACCAGGTGAACATATTGGATATTTCCCAGACCATTGTCCAGGGCTTCTTTAATATGATGATGATCGTGGATATCAATGATGCAACAAAGCCTTTCGGTGAGCTGACTGATGAACTGGAACAGATTGGTGATGAAATTGGAGTAAAGGTAAAATGCCAGCGTGAGGAAATCTTTACCAGCATGCACCGTATCTGATGACAAGTTTAAGGCATAAGAAAAGGATGGGTTCCCGATATGTTAAATATGTTTGAAGTTAATGAAACCAATAAAATGATCGAACAGGAGCTGCTTGATGTACGTACCATTACCATGGGCATCAGCCTTCTTGACTGCAGTGACAGTGATTTAAAAACGGTGAATGATAAAATTTATAATAAAATAACAACCGTTGCAAAAGATCTTGTGGCAGTGGGAAAGGAGATTGAAAAGGATTTCGGAATCCCCATTGTAAATAAAAGAATTTCTGTAACTCCCATTGCCATAGTCGGCGGCGCGGCCTGTAAGAGTACGGAAGATTTTGTGACCATTGCGCAGACCCTCGACCGTGCGGCCAAGGAAGTAGGTGTTAATTTCATTGGCGGCTATTCTGCCCTGGTGAGCAAGGGAATGACCGCTGCGGATAAAAACCTGATCTGCTCCATACCAAAGGCTCTCGCCTGTACAGACCGTGTATGCAGCTCTGTGAATGTAGGTTCCACAAAGACAGGCATTAACATGGATGCAGTGGCTCTTATGGGAGAGATCGTAGTGGAAACGGCAAAGGCCACCAAGGACATTGATTCCCTCGGCTGCGCCAAACTGGTGGTATTTTGCAATGCGCCGGATGATAATCCTTTTATGGCAGGAGCGTTCCACGGGGTGACGGAAGCGGATGTCATCATTAATGTGGGAGTCAGCGGACCTGGGGTTGTTAAGACCGCCATCGAAGCAGCCAGAGGAAAGGATTTTGAAGTTCTCTGTGAAACCATTAAGAAAACTGCCTTTAAGATAACCCGTGTGGGTCAGCTGGTCGCCCAGGAGGCGTCAAAAAGGCTGAATGTTCCTTTTGGTATCATTGATTTATCTCTTGCACCGACTCCAGCTGTTGGTGACAGTGTGGCTGAAATACTGGAAGAGATCGGTCTGGAACGGGTAGGCGCACCGGGTACCACAGCTGCCCTTGCCCTATTAAATGACCAGGTTAAAAAAGGCGGCGTTATGGCCTCCTCCTATGTGGGCGGTTTAAGCGGTGCGTTTATTCCGGTGAGCGAAGATCAGGGAATGATCGATGCGGTAGCCATGGGAGCGTTAAATATTGAAAAACTGGAAGCCATGACCTGTGTCTGCTCAGTGGGACTTGATATGATCGCAATTCCTGGAGACACACCTGCCACTACCATTGCAGGGATTATTGCAGATGAATCTGCGATCGGAATGGTAAATCAGAAGACAACGGCAGTCCGCATTATTCCGGTTATTGGAAAATCCGTGGGAGAGACGGTGGAATTCGGCGGTTTATTGGGATATGCACCTGTTATGCCGGTCAGCAAGTACTCCTGCGAGAAATTCGTGACCAGAGGCGGACGGATTCCGGCGCCTATTCACAGCTTTAAAAATTAAGTGCCGGTGGAGGATGGATACAGGGAATGAATATCTATTTGATTCGCCATGGACGGCAAAACAGCAAACTCTGTAATATCGATGTGGATCTATCCGAAGAAGGCCGACGCCAGTCGGCCTTAGTCGGGGAGCGGCTTGCCTCTATAGGCATGGAAGCGGTATATTCCAGCCATTTGATCCGGGCGGTGGAAACCGCCAGAGAAGCAAACCGGTACTGGAATGCAAAGCACATCATAAGACAGGAGCTTAGAGAGATTTCCTTTGGAGATATGGAAGGCATGGCGGATGAGGAGATAGCAGCAAAATACGGGGATTTTCAGGAAGAACAGGCACGGCTGGAACAGGATTTGCCCTACCCCGGAGGTGAGTGTGCCGGGGATGTGATGAAACGGGCCATCCCTGTCCTTGAAGAAATAGCCGCTACCGGTTACCAGAATGTAGCAGTTGTAACTCACGGAGGCGTGATCCGCTCCGTGACATCTGCACTGCTTCATATGGAACCGAAATATTATCGTCTCCTTGGAAATTCCCTTGAGAACTGCAGTATTACAGAAGTGCACTGGAATGAAAAAACAGGATATTTTTTAATGGAACGTTTTAATGATTATGCGCATCTTGAACCTTACCCGGAGCTTTTGCGGGCAAGCTGGGTGGAGGCAGAAAACTGAAACACCCTTCGGGTGTACCTTTATGCCCCAAAAGCATGGGCAAGAAAGAAGAAACACCCTACGGGTATCCCTTTATGCCCAAAGAGCATGGGCGAGAAATAGGAAAGGAATTGCCTGATTTCATGGAAGAAAAGGAAAAAGAACATTTAATTCAGATTGGAAGAGAGTTTCTTGATGAAAATCTGATTCGGATCGTAATCAGCAACCCATCAGATAAGCAGGGCGTTTCCAAAGTAAAGGTACGCCCGCTTTTACTAAAAGGAAGCCTGATTTTTCAAGCAGAAGAGCTGGTGGGAAACCAGGCTTTTCATAAGAATTATTCTGCAGGAGAATGCATCTCTTATATCGTGGATCTGCTGGATGGAAGGCTTCGTCAGATGGAACTGGAATCCGGGAAAGGTCAGGTCAGAGTGCTGATGAGCAAGAAAGGAAGCCCAAGCATCAAGATAAAGCGGCAGCAAAAGATTGCGGCACCTTCTCCGGTCCTTCAGCATAACAGACAGAAGAGTTATATATTAAAAGAAGGCACACCAGTCCCCTTTCTGGTGGATCTGGGAGTCATGACGGCGGAAGGAAAAGTCATTGCTTCCAGATATGATAAGTTTCGCCAGATCAACAGGTTCTTAGAATTTATTGAAGATATTCTCCCCAAGCTTGATAAGAGCAGAGAGAATGTGATCATTGATTTTGGATGCGGGAAGTCCTATCTGACTTTTGCCTTGTATTACTATCTTCATGAGCTGAAAGGGTATTTGATCCGTGTCATCGGGCTTGATTTAAAACAGACAGTCATTGATGACTGTAACCGTCTGGGAGATCGTTACGGATATGATAAGTTAAGATTTTATCATGGAGATATCGCTTCCTACGAGGGAGTGGACCATGTGGATATGGTTGTAACTCTTCATGCCTGTGATACCGCTACAGACTATGCTCTGGCAAAGGCAGTCCGCTGGGGAGCCTCTGTCATATTATCAGTTCCCTGCTGCCAGCATGAGTTTAATAAAACCATGCATCAGGAGCTTATGGCTCCCGTATTTCAATATGGTCTGATCCGGGAACGGATGGCAGCTCTATATACGGATGCGCTTAGGGCAGAAATTCTGGAAAACCAGGGATACCGGACTCAAATTCTGGAATTCATCGACATGGAGCATACACCGAAAAATATTTTGATCCGCGGAGTAAAACAGGGCGAAAAGAAAGATAACCGCAGGGAGATCCAGGAAATTATGGAATTTCTCCATGGGAAGCTGACTCTTGCTGACCTGCTTATAGAAGAGGATAAGAATTAGAAAGTGG
>DEYX01000088.1 GCA_002365025.1 Hungatella sp. UBA3147
CCTGTTATCTTTTCTTCATTGCCTCTTACCTTTATGACGCCTTTTTCCGGCTGGTACAGGCCGAATAAGACACTCATGAGCGTGGATTTTCCCGCGCCGTTCTCACCAAGCAGAGCAAGTATCTCGCCTTTCTTTAATTGCAGAGTGATGTCATCATTGGCGATGATACCAGGAAATTCTTTCGTGATGTGAAGCATCTCAATAATGTAGTCCATAAAATCCCCCTTAATTCGGTACCTATCTATGGGACCTGGTTAATAAAATACACCTTGGTATTTTTCTGTTTTATGAGAAATAAAAAAGAGATGCCGTAAGAGACCAGGTCTGTTCTGACTGGTGAGTCAAACGGCATCTCCTTTCCTCTTTCCCGCCCATGCTTTCTGGGCATATAGGTATGCCTGGAAGGTATTCCTCTTTCTAGCCTGCGCTATCTGGGCTTAAAGATATGCCAGAAGGGCGCTTCCTTTGCAGGTTATTCTACAAAGTTAATTTTTGTCTTTTCAAGCTTTAAGTCAACCGTAGGATTGTTGTTATCCTGGGAAGGCTGTACAAGTTCGATCTTACCGTCTTTTAACTGAGTAAAGATTGCATCATAATCCTGCTGTGTGAACTTGGTGAATTTGGAAGTTTCCATTGGAAGTCCGATACCATTGTTCTTCGCTGAGAAGATGCTGGTATTTCCGCCTGGGAAAGAATTATCATAGAATGCCTTTACTCCATCGTAAACGGAAACGGACAGTTCTTTCATTGCTGAGGTAATAACAGTATTGGATTCATAGCTCTGGTCAACGTCAACACCGATAACCTTTGTGCCTTTTTCTTCAGCAGCAGCCATAACGGAGTTTCCAACTGCGCCTCCGCATCCAAAGATCACTTCGGTTCCGTTCTGATACCAGGAAGCAGCCATGGACTGAGCTTCCGGTGTAGCGGCAAATGCTCCTGTGTAGTTGTACATGATTTCTATGTTGTCGATTCCCATTTCCTTAGCTGCAACGTCAGCACCTTCTGCAAATCCGTAGCCGTAACGGATAACTGCAGGAACTGCCATACCGCCTAAGAAGCCAAGCTTTGTATAGCCGTCTTTCACTGCTGCATAGCCTGCTAAGAATCCAGGCTCGTCTTCCTGGAAGAGGATCGGCATTACATTAGCCTCTGTTCTGAATTCTGAATAATCACCATTGTGAGGTTCGCCATCCAGAAGGATGAAATGAACATCTTTGTGCTGATCCTGAGCAAGGAATACAGGCTCTTCAAATAAGAATCCTGGGCAAACAACTAACTTGGCGCCGCCTTCGATGGCAAGGCCGATGGTCTCAAGATAGGAATCAGTGGTACCTTCCTGGGGCTGGTAGTACTTGTAGGAAATATTGTTTTCCTCCGCATACTTCTTCATGCCTTCCCAAGCGCCCTGGTTAAAGGACTTATCATCAATGGTTCCTAGGTCTGTAACCAATGCAAGCTCATACCCGTTGTCAGATTTTTCTGAAGCTGCGGCTGTTGTCTCTGCCGTTTTTTCAGCAGCAGTTGTGGTTTCCGGTGCAGCTGTGGTAGCACCGCCTTGATTGGAAGATCCACATCCACTTAATGCTGCAGTCATCATAACTGCCAATGCTAATGCTAATGCTCTCTTTTTCATAATCTTGTTTTTCCTCCTGTTTTTGATTAATTTTCAGAGATAACACTAATGTATCACATTTTCGTTCTGGAAACAATCTCATTTGGTGTTATTTTACAGAAAAAATCAAAAAACAATCGAGCATTTTATGGAATATATTCGTAAACCTTTTACTATGGACGGATATTCTCTGATTTTACTTGTTATTTAAAAGAAAAATGATAGAATGTTTAAAGAATTGAAAAGGAGGATTTTTATGCAAAAGGCAAATTTACTGGAAGAACCGGTGAATAAGTTATTTTTAAGGTATCTGATGCCATCCATCAGCGCTACTCTGGTTACTTCTATATATATATTGGCGGACACTTTGATGATCGGACGGGGAGTAGGAGCCATAGGCATTGCTGCCTTAAACCTTCTTCTGCCCTTATACAGTCTGTTTTTCGGAACCGGCATGCTGTTTGGCGTAGGCGGAGGCGTGCTTTTGTCTATTTCCAAGGGAAAAGGAGATGAGCATGGGGCCAGGGAATATTTTACGGCTGCACTCTGCTTGGCAGCAGCAGCCGGCGTGTTCTACGTGACGGCTGGGCAACTGCTGTTTGATCCTGTGACAAAGTTTCTGGGGAGAAATGAGACCATGGACCTTTATGTCAGGGAATACGGAAGGATACTGGTATGGGGGGCGCCCGTATTCCTGCTTTCTTCTTTCCTGCAGGCCTTTGTCAGAAATGACAGAGCTCCTAAAATGGCCATGATTGCCGTGATCTCCGGCGGTGTCACCAATGTGATCCTGGATTATATTTTCATCTTTCCTATGAAGATGGGAATGGCAGGAGCGGCGGCTGCCACTGTGATCGGCTCCTGCCTGACCCTTTGCATCCTGCTTACCCATTTATTTTCCAGGGGAAGTTCCTTAAAAATCGCCCTTGGCTTCAAATGGAGAAAAGCAGGGGAAATCGTGGTAAACGGCCTTTCCAGCTTCTTATTAGAAACATGCAGCGGAATCGTCATGTTTTTATTTAACCGCCAGCTTTTGGCTTACGTTGGCGATCTTGGAGTGGTGGTGTACGGTATCATATCCAACAGTGCTTTGATTGTTGCTTCTATTAATAATGGTATCTCACAGGCATCCCAACCCATTCTGGCCATAAATTACGGGGCAGGGAAAATGGAGAGGTTAAAGGAAACACGCCGCATGGGAGAACTGGCCGTATGCGTTGCCGGAGCGCTGTTTGTGGGAGTGGGGATGCTTTTTCCTGTTATGGTAACAGAAGCCTTTGTAAAGCCTGCAGATGAGATTTTAGCCATGTCGGTTCCCGCTGTCAGGATTTACTTCCTGTCATTTCTTCCCATGGGATTTAATATTTTGTTCAGCACCTGGTTCCAGTCGGTATTAAGGCCGGGAAAGGCCTTGTTCATCTGCCTGATGCGGGGACTTATCTTAAGCAGCGTTCTTGTATTTCTTCTTCCAATGGCATTTGGGGTAAACGGGATCTGGTCCGTCATGCCGGCGGCAGAATTTTTGACGCTGGGGATCTGCCTGGTGTTGCTGAAAGAAAAAAAGCCTGTTTTGACTGAAAATTCTTGAAATTGTTTTGTGAAATTTTGGTGGTAAAACATGGATTTCCAGGTATAAAATTCGTATATACGAACTAAAATCGCATATCGGAAAATGACTGAATATGGAAGTACTTTCATGGTAATTGTATCGAAAAAAGAGCTAATTTTTGGGAATAATTAAAGAAACCCCCTTTACTAGCGTTTGAATTATGCTATAATATCTGCAGGGCTTTTTTGCAAATGTATCCGGCAGAAAAGCTGGACAACCAACACAATTTGAGGAGGAAATTTACTTATGGCAAGAAAATGGGTTTATTTGTTTACCGAAGGTAATACAAGCATGAAAAACCTGTTAGGAGGAAAAGGCGCCAACTTGGCAGAGATGACAAACTTAGGCCTTCCGGTTCCCCAGGGATTTACCATAACAACAGAGGCTTGTACTCAGTATTATGATGACGGCGAGAAGATTAACGATGAGATCATGGACCAGATCATGGAACACATCACTAAGATGGAAGAGATCACCGGAAAGAAGTTCGGCGATAAGGAAAATCCTCTTCTGGTTTCTGTTCGTTCTGGTGCAAGAGCATCCATGCCAGGTATGATGGACACTATCTTAAACCTTGGCTTGAATGATGAAGTAGTGGAAGTTCTGGCAGCAAAATCCGGTAATCCCCGTTGGGCATGGGACTGTTACCGCAGATTTATCCAGATGTTCTCCGACGTCGTTATGGAAGTGGGCAAAAAGTTCTTTGAAGAGCTCATCGATAAGATGAAGGAAGAAAAAGGAATCACAGAGGACGTAGATTTAACAGCTGAGGATTTAAAGGAACTTGCAAGACAGTTCAAGGCCGAATATAAGGTAAAAATCGGTGCTGATTTCCCGGCAGATCCAAAGGTACAGCTGATGGAAGCGATCAAGGCTGTTTTCCGTTCATGGAACAACCCGAGAGCAAACGTTTACCGCCGCGACAACGATATCCCATATTCCTGGGGTACTGCTGTTAACGTTCAGATGATGGCGTTCGGAAACATGGGCGAGACCTCCGGTACCGGTGTTGCATTTACCCGTGACCCAGCAACCGGTGAACGGCACCTTATGGGTGAGTTCTTAATGAACGCACAGGGTGAGGACGTAGTTGCCGGTATCCGTACACCTCAGAAGATCGACCAGTTAAAGGAAGTTATGCCGGAAGCCTATGAGCAGTTCGTAGGAATCTGCAATAAGCTGGAAGATCACTACAGAGATATGCAGGATATGGAATTTACCATTGAAGATAGAACCCTTTACATGCTTCAGACCCGTAACGGCAAGAGAACAGCTAAGGCTGCTTTAAAGATTGCTTGTGATCTGGTTGATGAAGGCATGATTACAGAGGAAAAGGCAGTTAAGATGATCGATCCAAGAAACTTGGATACCTTACTCCATCCTCAGTTTGATACAGATGCATTAAAGAAGACAGAACCGATTGGAAAGGCTCTGGCTGCATCTCCGGGAGCTGCATGCGGTAAGATCGTATTTACAGCTGACGATGCAAAAGCATGGCATGAAAGAGGCGAGAAGGTTGTTCTGGTTCGTCTTGAGACCTCTCCGGAAGATATTGAAGGAATGAAGGCCGCTCAGGGTATCTTAACTGTACGCGGCGGTATGACTTCTCATGCAGCAGTTGTTGCACGTGGAATGGGTACATGCTGTGTATCCGGGTGTTCCGAAATCGTTATGGATGAAGAAAACAAGAAATTCGTCCTGTCAGGCAAGGAATATCATGAAGGAGACTTCTTATCCCTTGATGGATCTACCGGAAAGATCTATGACGGAATCATTCCGACAGTAGATGCAGCCATTATCGGTGAATTCGGAAGAATCATGGCATGGGCAGACAAGTACAGAAGACTGAAAGTAAGAACCAATGCTGATACACCAGCTGATGCAAGAAAAGCAAGAGAACTGGGCGCAGAGGGAATCGGCCTTTGCCGTACCGAGCATATGTTCTTTGAAGGAGACAGAATCGACGCATTCCGCGAGATGATCTGCTCCGATACCGTTGAGGAAAGAGAAGCAGCTCTTGAAAAGATCCTTCCTGTACAGCAGGATGACTTTGAAAAGCTTTACGAAGCATTGGAAGGCAATCCTGTTACCATCCGTTTCTTAGATCCGCCTCTGCATGAGTTCGTTCCAACAGAAGAAGATGACATTAAGAAACTGGCTGATACCCAGGGCAAGACTGTTGCTCAGATCAAGAGCATCATCGATTCCTTACACGAGTTTAACCCAATGATGGGACATCGTGGCTGCCGTCTGACAGTTACCTATCCTGAGATCGCAAAGATGCAGACAAAGGCAGTGATCCGTGCAGCCATCAACGTTCAGAAGGCACATTCTGACTGGAACGTTTGCCCGGAAATCATGATTCCGCTGATCTGTGATGAGAAGGAATTAAAGTTTGTTAAGAAGATCGTAGTTGAAACTGCTGACGCAGAGATCGCCGCAGCAGGAAGCAGCTTAAAATATGAAGTAGGTACCATGATCGAGATCCCAAGAGCATGCCTGACCGCTGATGACATTGCCAAAGATGCTGAATTCTTCTGCTTCGGAACCAATGACTTAACTCAGATGACCTATGGCTTCTCCCGTGACGATGCAGGCAAGTTCTTAAATGCTTACTATGACACCAAGATCTTCGAGAATGACCCATTTGCAAAACTGGATCAGACCGGCGTAGGCAAGCTTATGGAAACAGCAATCAAGTTAGGCAAGGGCGTTCGTCCGGAGATGCATGTTGGTATCTGCGGCGAGCACGGCGGAGATCCTTCTTCCGTAGAGTTCTGCCATAAGATTGGTCTGGATTATGTATCCTGTTCTCCATTCCGTGTGCCGATTGCTAAACTGGCAGCAGCACAGGCAGCACTTAATCAAGGCTAGGCAACCGCACCTATGGAGTTTTGCCATAGGATTTGAGGAAGCCAGGGCTATTGGAATCCATTTGGATATATAAACTGGATAGTATAAAGTATGATAGGCACACCATCTTCTGTGATGGTGTGCCTATATTATTAATAAAAAATGAAAGTTTATAAATGCCAACCAGCAGCGTTTGAACGATGCTGCAAAAATGTCCGATAGATCCCGGCTTTATTAATTAACTCATGATGAGTGCCTTGCTGTACAACCCTGCCTTGATCAATTACCAGAATCTGATCGGCATTTTTTACCGTACTTAACCGATGAGCAATGGAAATCAGAGTTTTATTTCGGGTGAGTTCGTTAATTGCTGATAAAAGTGCAGTTTCATTTTCCGGATCTATACTGGATGTGGCTTCATCCAAAATAACAATAGGGGCATTTTTTAATATTGCCCGGGCAATAGAAATTCTCTGTTTTTCTCCGCCTGAAAGGGTAGAACCTCCTTCTCCGATGACGGTATGATACCCATTGGGAAGGCTTTCAATAAAGTCGTGGCAGCATGCCCGTTTGGCCGCTTCAATCACTTCTGATTGGGTGGCCCCGGGTTTACCAAATTTAATATTGTTTTCAATTGTGTCATGGAATAAGTATACTTTTTGAAATACAATGCTGATGTAATCTAATACGCTGTCCGCCGTATATTCTTTTATATCATGGCTGCCAATACAGATTTTTCCTTCTTGTACATCCCAGAACCGGGCAATTAAGTTGCATAATGTTGTTTTTCCGCTTCCGGAAGGACCAACAATTGCGCAGGTGGAGCCTTCTGGTATTCTGGCCGAAAGCTGATGAATAATTTGCCGGCTATCATAGCGAAAAGAAATATTTTCCAGTGTTATATCATAATGAGCAGGCTGAAGTCGTCTGGTGGTTTTGTCAATCTGTGGAATATCGGTTACCTCTTCTAAGCGGTCCAGTTCCGTATTGATCTTCTTGCTTAAAAAAGCACTGCTTCCCATTGCTTCTAAATCAGAGTAAATCATGAAAGCATAAACTAAAAATGTCAGGCAATAGGTTAAGTTAATCTGGCCGGCAAGAAAAAGCATTCCGGCAGTCAGAATCAATAGACAACTAACTAATTTGTAAACTAACCCATAGAGACGCAGTACTCCGGCAGTAGCCTTTTCCTGACCGTAATCGGCATTCCATTTACTTTGGAAAGCAGCCCGAACTTCTTTTTGCCCCTCTTCTCCTTTAGAAAATGAACGGAGAACAGAAATCCCACGTATGTATTCCAGTGATTTGTTAACCAGGTTCTCCTGGGCGGCCTGGTAGATCGGTGTATATTTAGCGGCACGGCGCAGGATCAGCTGGAGAATGAGTAACCCGATTACTAGCCCGGATACGCTTATGATTGCAATGAGCGGACTAAAAAAGAACATCATGACGGACATCATAACCGCCATGGCAACCCCGCTTGTCATTTGCTCAATGGCCAGCATGGAGAAGCCTTCTAAATCAGCAATGGTAGTAGTCAGAACAGTCTGGATGGTTCCCAAGTTTTGTTCGGAAAAATAACCCATAGGTGCCTGCTTCAAACGTTTTCCGATTTCTAACCGATAATCCCGAAAAATATCGTAGCCGGTTCCGCTTATGGTCCGGTCACTCATCCATTGGAAAATGAAACGGCCCAGAATACTAAAAAGGACAATGGAAAACCCGGTAAGGATAATGGCCGGAGTAAGTCTCTCCAGATTTGTGAGGATCATAAATACGGAAAGCATCATAAAGCTTTGGCAGAAAGATTTTAGGATATTAAAGATAATACCTAAAACAATTTTATTTTTATTTGTACCGGATATCCGGAGGATTCGCCTAAACATTTTAAACATATTCATTCCCTCCTGTTTTGGTGATTATCGTTTGTCCGGAGTAGTTTTGCCACATTTTCTGGTAAACGGGGCAGCGGTCTAGCAGTTCTTCATGAGTTCCGTGGCCGGCAATCTGCCCGTCTTTCACCACCAGGATCTGATCAGCTTGACAGATGGTATTTAAACGGTGAGCTACTATAATTAGGGTTTTTCCAGCAACCAATCGGCTGATTGCCTGCTGGATCAGGGCTTCATTTTCAGGGTCGGCGTAAGCGGTGGCTTCATCTAGTATGATGACTGATGATTGTTTTAACATGGCTCTGGCAATGGTAATCCGCTGGCG
>DEYX01000210.1 GCA_002365025.1 Hungatella sp. UBA3147
CGGCCTACCACAGCCACCAGCGCAAGGTCTGATTCCATCTCAAGGAAATCTGGTTCTACGGCCCTGTGAATCCCTGCAATGACAGACTGCTCATAATCTTCAAATTCTGACTGATGGACAAAAACGGTCATGGTATCGATTCCTGACGGCATGTGCTCAAAGGAAATGCCGTATTTTTCAAATACCTCAAGAACCTTTCTCCCAAAACCAACTTCCGCGTTCATCATGGCCTTTTCAATGTTGATGGAGCAAAAGCCTTTCTTTCCTGCAATTCCCGTAATGGTATAATGAGGCTTTCTGCAGGTGCTCTCCACAATTAAAGTTCCTTTGTCATCAGGCTTATTGGTGTTCCGGATGTTGATTGGGATTCCTTCTTTTCTCACCGGGAAAATGGCATCCTCATGAAGAACACTGGCTCCCATATAGGCAAGCTCTCTTAACTCCCGGTATGTAATGGTCTCTATGACCTCTGGATTCTTGATGATTCTGGGATCAGCCACCAGGAAACCGGAAACATCCGTCCAGTTTTCATACATATCCGCATGAATGGCCTTTGCAACAATGGAGCCTGTTATATCGGAACCGCCTCTGGAAAAGGTCTTTATGGTCCCATCCTCCTTTGCTCCGTAAAAGCCCGGGATCACAGCTCTCTCCACATGTTCCAGGCGCTCTGAAAGCTCCTTATTGGTAAGCTCTGCATTAAAATTACCGTCTGCATCAAAGAAAATCACTTCAGCTGCATCAATGAATTCGTAGCCTAAGTATTCCGCCATCACCATTCCATTTAAGTACTCTCCTCTGGAAGCCGCATAATCACGCCCAGCCTTTTTAAGGAAATTTTCTTCAATGGTCACAAACTCATGATCCAGATTCAGATTAATGTCAAGTCCGTCAATGATCTCCATATAACGCTCCTTGATTTTTTCCAGAATCTTTTTATAGCTTTTTCCATCTGCTGCCCCATCATAACACTGGTATAACAGATCAGTCACCTTTTCATCCTTGTCATTTCGCTTGCCTGGTGCTGATGGCACCACAAACCGTCTGCTCTTTTCCCCGCGGATGATCTCGCCAACTTTCTTAAACTGCTTTGCGCTGGCCAAAGAGCTTCCTCCGAATTTCACAACTTTTTTCATAGGCATATCTCCTCTGATACAGGTTATCATTACATATTTAACGGAAATAATATCCTAATTGGTATCAGCTGTCAAGTATTTTTCGATAATCATGCATAAATTTCCATTTTTTTGCATAAACTTACCCTTCCATTTCCCGGTTTACCTTCTCTTCGCAGGAACGCATGGCAAGGATGGTTTTTTCAAACAGCTCTTCAAGAGTCCAGCCTAAATTTTCTGCGCCTGACGCGATCACTTCCCTGGAACAGCCTGCCGCAAACCTCTTGTCCTTAAATTTTTTCTTAAGGCTTGAGACTTCTAAGTCCATAACACTTTTTGAAGGGCGCATCCTGGCGGCTGCTCCGATGAGTCCAGTCAGCTCATCCGCTGCGAACATGATCTTTTCCATCATATGCTCCGGCTCTACCTCAGAACAGATGCCGTAACCATGGCTGCATATGGCATGAACGAGTTCTTCTTCCGCACCGATTTCGGAAAGAAGCTCCGGGGCCTTTTTACAGTGTTCCTCGGAAAACTGTTCAAAATCCACATCATGAAGAAGCCCTGCGATTCCCCAGAATTCTTCCTCTGATTCAAAGCCCATTGCTCCTGCGTACCAGCGCATTACTCCTTCTACGGTCAGACCGTGAAGCAGATGAAACGGTTCCTTATTATATTTCTTAAGTAACTCCAGTGCCTGTTGTCTTGTGATTGCTGTATTCATAGCGTCTTGTCTCCTTATCTATAAAATTTAGCTTTTTGTTTCCTTTAAAAGGACTCTATGCTGCTTTCTCCTGTTACTAGAATTCCGTTTTCTTCCAAAAGCCTTGCGGTCACCCCGTCTCCTGGAACCTTTGTCCCTGAAAACGTCCCGTCATAAATGCACCCATGGCCGCAGGACGGACTCCGTTCCTTCAAAATTGCACGCTTACAACCATATAACCTGGCCAGTTTCAAGGTTTCCTCTGCTCCCTTTATAAAGCTGTCTGTCACGTCTTTTCCCGACCGGTCCACCACGCGGATCTCATCGTGATCACCTGTTACGGCTTTAACAATCTGCTCCGCAGGCTCTCTTGGCGTCTCTAAACCTCCAAGCTGCTCCGGACATACCGGTATGAAATTGTATTTCTCTATAAGCCCGATCAGGCTCTCCTGCCTGCCATTTCCGCCGTCATAGCGGCAATTGACTCCCAGCAGGCAGGCACTCACCAGAATGTTTTCTTTTTCTCCGCCCATCTTCCGCCTCCTTTTTCATTACTTCTTTCACACCTTTTTGTAAAAAAACATCCTCCAGGCAAAAGCCCAGAGGACATCAATTCTTAGTCTCTTTTCATTATAGCACACGGAGTAAAATTTGCAATATTTTTGAAGTTCAAAATATTTTTCCAGTATATAAAAATTTGTTAGATAACTCTTCAAAACACCTTTATTTTCCAGCTTTATTTATAGATTTTATCTATAAGTAAAAGTGAGGAAACCTCCTGTTTAAGCCAAAAAACGCATGTTCTAACTTTTTTTGTATGTAACTAAAAATTTTTTATATTTTCATGGAATATCAATTGTTTTTGTATCATTTATATGTTAAAATGTATGAGAAAGAAGAATCACAACGCCATTTTTAACAAAATTATGCAAGAGAGTATTGTTAAAAACAATGTGCGGAATTATATAATATCAACTAAGAATGAAGAGAGAGAGGTATTGTCATGTATGTAGTAAATGTCAACGGCAAGGATTACCAGTCAGAAGAAGATTTAACATTAATGGATTTTCTCAGAAACAGGCTTGGTATCACTTCCGTTAAAAACGGTTGTAAAGAAGGTGCCTGCGGTACATGTACAGTAATTGTGGATGGGAAGACTGTCCGTGCCTGCATACTGAAATTGTCCAAACTGGAGGGCAAGAAAGTGCAGACCATAGAAGGATTTACACAGAGAGAACGGGATGTCTTTGTCTATGCCTTTGCGGCAGCCGGCGCCGTACAGTGCGGTTTTTGCATTCCGGGCATGGTGATCAGCGGCAAGTGCTTAATTGACCAGAATCCCAATCCAACCAGAGATGATGTAAAACAGGCGATCCGCACAAATATCTGCCGTTGTACAGGCTATACCAAAATAGAAGACGGCATTTTGCTTGCAGCAAAAATGTTCAATGAAAATTTAGAGGTTCCTGAACTTAAGCAGACTGCTGCCATAGGAGAAAGAACCTGCCGTGTGGATGCGGAAGCAAAAACACTGGGTACTGCCAAATATGCGGATGATTATTATCTGGAAGGCATGCTTTACGGAAAGAACGTATTCACCAAATATGCACGCGCTAAAATAAATGGAATTGATACCAGCAAGGCTCTTGCAATGCCCGGCGTAGTCGCTGTCTATACGGCAAAGGACATTCCTGGAGACAGGTATATCGGACATCTGGCACATGACTGGCCCGGTATGATCGATGTAGGCGAAGAGACAAAATGCATCGGCGACACCCTTGCTATCGTTGTGGCTGAAACGATGGAACAGGCGTTGGCGGCAGTGAAAGCTGTTGAAATAGATTGTGAAGAATTAGAGCCAATCCGTTCCCCAAGGGAAGCCATGGTACCAGGCGCTCACCAGGTACATGGCGAAGGCTTTATGCATTTTGGCAAATTCAGAACTCCGGTAAATAACCTGCTTGACCATGAGGAGGTTAAACGGGGTGACGCAGAGGCAGCTCTTGCAAATTCCAAGTATGTTGCAGAAGGCACCTTCTTCGTTCCGCCAACAGAGCATGCGTTCATGGAACCGGAAACTGCTGTTGGTATTCCTGACGGCGACGGTGTTAAGGTAATTACCGGAGCACAGGGTATTTATGATGAACATCACGAATTAAGTGCATATCTTGGCCTCCCTCTGGAGAAAGTAAGAATTCAGAGTGCTTTTGTCGGCGGCGGCTTCGGCGGAAAGGAAGATATGAGCGTTCAGCATCAGGCTGCTCTTTGTGCTTATTTATCAAAGAGACCTGTAAAAGTATCCTTCTCCCGTCAGGAAAGCATTAATTATCATCCAAAGCGTCACGCCATGGAAATCTACTGCAAGATCGGCTGTGATGAAAACGGTATTATCCAGGGCATGAAGGCAAGGCTTCTCTCTGATACGGGAGCTTATGCTTCTTTAGGCGGACCGGTACTTCAAAGAGCCTGTACCCATGCGGGCGGACCATATAATTACCAGAACGTGGACATTGAAGGAGATGCTTACTATACCAACAATCCGCCTGCAGGTGCATTCCGCGGGTTCGGCGTAACACAGTCCTGTATGTCAACGGAAGCTTTGATCAACCAGTTAGCAGACCAGATGGGAATATCCGGCTGGGAGATCCGTTACCGCAATGCCATCAGACCAGGCCAGTCCCTTCCTAACGGGCAGATTGCCGATGAAGGCACCGGTATGGTGGAAACCCTGGAAGCAGTAAAAGAAGATTTTGAAAAATATGAGGCAGACCCAAATTATTTCGTAGGAATTGCATCTGCCATGAAGAACGCAGGAATCGGTGTCGGCCTTGCAGACGTAGGCCGCTGTATCTTAAGAGTACGTGACGGAAAAGTTGTGACTGGCTCTTCTGCTGCTGCCATCGGCCAGGGACTCCAGACCATAACCTTACAGATGGTCTGTCAGACTACAGGTCTTGCACCGGAACAGGTAATCGTTGGCCATCCGGATACTAAATACACACCAGACTCCGGAACCACAACCGCCTCCCGCCAGACCGTATTTACAGGAGAAGCAATCCACATTGCCGCAATGAAACTGAAAGAGGATTTGGATGCAGGTCATTCCTTAAGTGATCTGGAAGGCAAAGAATATTATGGCGAATTTGATTTTAAGACAGATCCTATCGGCAGCGACAAGCCAAACCCGGTAAGCCATATTGCTTATGGTTATGCAACTCAGCTTTATGTTCTTGACACCGAAGGAAAAGTTGTCAATGTAATTGCAGCCCATGACATAGGCAAAGCCATCAATCCTCTTGCCGCAGAAGGCCAGGTAGAAGGCGGCGTTGCAATGGGTCTTGGTTATGGACTGACAGAGGACTTCCCATTAAAGGACGGCATTCCACAGGCTAAATTAGGTACTTTAGGCCTCTTTAAAGCACCTCAGATGCCTCCTGTTGACGTACGGTTCATTGAAAAGAATCCATCTGATGTGGCATTTGGAGCAAAAGGCGTAGGCGAGATCGTATGTGTTATGGGAGCACCTGCTTTGCAGAATGCTTATTTCAAGAAGGATGGCGTATTCCGTTACAAACTTCCTTTGGACAATACGTTCTACCGTAAACCAAAGCCAGCAAAATAAATAGTTACCAGAATACCCAAAAAAGGGCGGAATGTATACCGCCCTTTTTTATTACAAAAGCGCGAGGCAGCAAAAGGAGTACTCATATGACAGCAGGTTTTTATGAAGAATTAAAAAATGCCGATAAAAACACGAACTTAATCAGCCTGACAATCGTTGAAGGACAAGGGCTTGGAGCCAAAGCCCTGTGGTCGAATGGAGAAATCATCTGCAGGCAGGGAGACGAAAAAGCGTTTGATGCTTTTTCAGAAGATTTAAAGAGCATTGACAAAACCCAGACCATAAAATCTCAGAACAGCACTCTGTTCTGCGAATTTGTGACAGGAGAAAAGTATATGGTTGTATGCGGGGCTGGCCATATTTCCATCCCAATCATCAGAATCGGAAAGATGCTGGGGTTCCATGTTACAGTGATTGATGACCGTTTATCTTTTGCCAATACCGCAAGAAAAGAAGGGGCTGACTCCGTAATCTGCAAGCCTTTTGGGGAAGCCTTAGGAGAGATCAAGGGAAGCACCGGCCATTACTTTATCATCGTCACCAGAGGTCACCGGTATGACCAGGACTGTTTATCTCAGATCATCGGCAAAAAAAATGCCTACATCGGTATGATCGGCAGCAAACTCAGGGTAAAGCTTGTAAAGGATTTCTTAGCAGACGAGGGAATCAGCAGAGAACTGCTTGACCATGTTTACACACCCATCGGACTAAAGATCAATGCCCAGACCCCGGAGGAAATCGCCGTGGCAATTATGGCAGAGATCATTCAGGTTAAAAACGGAAGTAAAAAAAGCTTTGGATATCCAAAAGAAATCCTTGATGGTCTCACTTCCCAGGAGTTATCTGACATGCCAAAATCCCTTGTCACCATTGTTTCCAGAAAAGGCTCCGCTCCCAGGGATGTAGGCTCAAAGATGGTTGTCATGCTTGACGGAAGCACCATCGGGACCATCGGAGGCGGCTGTGTGGAGTCTGAGGTGTGCACCGCAGCAAGAGAAGTTGCCAGAGATAAAAAGCCGGTATTAATGATGGTTGACATGACTCCGGGCAACGCAGAGGACGAAGGCATGGTATGCGGAGGTGTTGTAGAAGTATATATTGAGCCGGTCTTAAGCTGAACATACAAATTGGCCTTTAAAAAACACAATGACATTTTCTGAAATTTATAGTATACTTCTATAGATGGATTAGTATGAACGAAAGAAAGGAAGGCTGCACCATGTATTGTGTAAAAACTATTAAAGATGATTTGTTCTGGGTTGGAGGAAGTGACCGCCGTCTTGCCCTGTTCGAAAACGCCTACCCCATTCCGAAAGGGATTTCCTATAACTCCTATGTCCTGCTAGATGAAAAAACCATTCTTTTTGATACTGTTGACCGGGCTATCACCGGACAGTTTTTGGAAAATGTGGAAGCAGTCCTTGAAGGGCGGAATCTGGATTATATCATTGTAAATCATATGGAGCCGGACCACTGTGCCACTTTGGGTGAAATGGTCAGAAGGTATCCGGATGTAAAGGTGATCTGCAATGCCAAGACAATCCCGATTATCAACCAGTTTTACGAATTTGGCGTTGATTCCAGAGCTGTCGTCGTGAAGGAGGGGGACACGTTCTGCTCCGGCAAACATACCTTTACATTTTATATGGCTCCCATGGTTCACTGGCCTGAAGTAATGGTCACCTACGATACCACGGACAAGGTTCTATTTTCAGCCGACGCCTTTGGAACCTTTGGCGCTATGAACGGAAACTTATTTGCAGATGAAGTAAATTTCGAACGGGAATGGCTTGATGAAGCCAGAAGATACTATTCCAATATTGTTGGAAAATACGGACCGTCTACCCAGACTCTTTTAAAGAAAATCGCTGATCTGGACATTCAGTTCCTTTGTCCTCTTCACGGACCTGTATGGCGTTCCGACATTTGCTGGTATATGGATAAGTATCTTAAATGGAGCAGCTATACTCCGGAAGAGAATGCTGTGATGATCGCCTATGGCTCCATTTACGGCAATACGGAGAATGCTGCCAACATCTTAGCATGCCGCCTGGCAGAGCGCGGCATCCGCAACATTGTCATGTATGATGTATCCAATACCCATCCGTCTGTGCTTATTTCAGAAGCATTCCGCTGCAGCCATCTGGTATTTGCTTCAGCCACCTATAACGGAGGTATTTTCAGCAGCATGGAACACCTACTTCTGGATATGAAAGCCCATAACGTACAAAACCGCACCGTTGCCCTTATGGAAAACGGTTCCTGGGGTATCATGGCAGGCAAGAAAATGACTGAGATTATTTCTGAAATGAAAAATATGACCATACTGGATCAGACCATTACCATCAAATCTTCTGTAAAAGAGGATCAGCTGGCTGAGATCGGGGCATTAGCCAATGCCATCGCAGAATCTATCATAATATAAAAGCAAGTAAGAGCAAGGGGAATGGCCGGAAATCGCCAGTTACCTTGCTCTTTTTGATACAGAATTGTCATTATATGGGGGATATGATATACTTTTAACTGGTGAACTCATCAAATAGCAAAGCGGAGGGTCTGACCCCTTGGTCATTGCGAATATCCGATTAACCCGAAACCCAGAACTTTTCAGACATTCAAAGGAGAATCCGCCATGGATACCCGTTATCTCAGTTATATTTTAACCATAGCCCAAAAACAAAATATGACAAAGGCCGCTGAAGAACTGTTTGTTTCCCAATCTACTTTAAGCCAGTACCTTTCCAAGCTGGAAAGCGAGCTTGGCACGCCCCTTTTTTTTCGTAGCAAAGGCCGCCTATCCTTAACTCCCGCCGGGCAGCTTTATATTCAAGCCGCCGAAGAGATAATATCCATCAAAAATATGCTTTACCAGAATATACAAAACTTAGATAACAGGGGCCATATCACGGTTGGTGTCACCTCCCAATTCGGGTTAAAAATGCTGATAGAAATAATTCCCGCCTTTAAAATGCGTTATCCGGAAGTCACCATTGAAATCTCTGAGACAAGCCTGCCCGCTCTTATAAAGCTTATATTGGAAGAAAGCATTGATTGCGGAATCATGGCACTCAATATGACAGAGCCTTTTTCACCGGATCAGGTCACCATATTGCGGGAAGAAGAAGTACTATTCTCCATTCCGGCCTGCCATCCTTACCGAAAGAAGAATCCGGATCATCCCATAAAAATCAAAGAATTTGAAGAAAATTTCGGAGATGAGAACATCCTTCTCTCAAAAAAAGGCTCAACACTGCGTTATCTAACGGATGCTGTTTTGGAAAAGGCTAACTGGATTCCCCGCACCGTATGCGAAACCAACAGCATATCCGCGACCCGAAGCATGGTTGCCATGGGAATCGGTGTCACTTTTATCGGAGAATCCTGCGCCAGCGAGCGGGATTTGGTTGCCTATTATTCTGTTTCTCCCCGCCTAACAAGGCTCAATGCCCTTGTTACCAGAAAAAACTGGATCTTAAACCAGGCCGGGGCCAGCTTCTGCGAAGATATAAAGAATTTTTACAATAAAATGCCCTATAGCTGATGTTTACATAGCCACAGGGCATTCTTTTATCATAATTATGTGGGCAGCATCTCCGTTTTTTTCATTGCGGCCTGCTCCTTTTCCGCTGCTGCTCTGGATTCTTCCCAGAAATGGCAGGCCACGCAATGACCCATTTCCCCTGTATCCCGAAGAACAGGGGTTTCTTTTTTGCATATATCCTGCGCCATCCAGCATCTGGGGGCAAACCGGCAGCCTTCCGGCGGATTAAGAGGGCTTGGGACATCCCCTTTCAGCACGATACGGGACACCTTCTTTCCGATCTCCACCTTTGGTATGGCTGATAAAAGAGCTATGGTATAGGGATGAACGGCATTATTAAAGATGTCGTCTGTTTCTGCACTTTCAATGATCTGTCCCAGATACATGACGGCAATGCGGTTTGAAATATGACGTACCACCGATAAATCATGAGAAATAAAGAGATAGGACAAGCCTCTCTTTTTCTGTAGATCCATAAGCAGATTGATAATGGTCGCCTGAATGGATACGTCAAGGGAGGATACCGGCTCATCACAGACGATAAATTCCGGTGATAAAGATAATGCCCTGGCAATTCCCACGATCTGGCGTTTTCCTCCATCCAGTTCATGAGGATATTTGTTCAGCAAATCCCTTGAAATTCCGCAGTCATTACACAATGTATCTATTTTCTCATCCTTTTCCTTGTCAGAGCCGATCCTATGGATCTTATAAGCCTCTTTCAATATGGAGCGAATGGTCTTCCGGGGATTTAATGAAGAATAGGGGTCCTGGAAAATAATCTGTATTTTAGAACACATTTCTAACAGTTCCTGCTTTCCTGCTGTCTTAAATACATCCTTTTCCCCATAAATCAATTCTCCTCCCGTAGGTTTATGCAGTCTCATAATTACATTTCCAACCGTGCTTTTTCCGCATCCTGACTCTCCCACCAGACCAAGAGTCTCTCCCGGATAAATATCAAAGGAAATATTGTCCACTGCGTGAAGTTCTCCCTTTCCCTTGATTTCAAAATATTTTTTTAGATTTTTAACCTGAATCAAAGGTTTTCTTCCATTGACTATTCCATTCATACTTTAACCTCCCCGGCTTTATGGCAGGCCACATAATGATTCTCTCCAACCTGAAACATCTGCGGCGCATGTTCGGAACATCGGCCAGAGGCCTTCCCGCAACGTTCATGGAACGGACAGCCTGAGGGAAGATTTTCAGGATTTGCTACTGCTCCGGGAATGGAGGCAAGCCTTTCCCTTGGCCCCGTAAGCTTAGGGATGGAACCGAACAGACCAATGGTATAGGGATGAGACGGATTGATGAATACCTCCTCCACAGAACCATACTCCACGATAATCCCCGCATACATGACAGCAACATTGTCGCAGATCTCCGCTATAATGCCTAAGTTATGGGTAATCATCAGAAGAGAGCTGTCATACTTGACTAATAGCTCTTTTATCAGTTCCAATATCTGGGCCTGTATGGTAACGTCCAAAGCTGTGGTAGGCTCATCTGCGATCAAAAGGGAGGGGTTGCAGGCCAGGGCGGCGGCGATGCCGACCCTTTGTCTCATGCCCCCGGAAAACTGGTGGGGGAAATCATTCACCCGGTATTTGGCTATCCCCACCACTTCCAGCAGCTTTCCGGCCTCATTAACGGCCTCCTTTCTGCTTAAATTCTTATGCTTCTGCAAAACCATACCGATCTGTTCCCCTACCGTAAATACAGGGTTTAAAGACGTCAGAGGGTTTTGGAATATCATTGCCACCTTGTCGCCTCTCATACTCATCAGCTCTTTTTGAGACATTTTGAATACGGATTTTCCCTCATACAGAATATCTCCGCCTGTCACCTTGCCGGCAGGCTGGGGAATTAAATTAAGCATTCCCAGAGCCGTGGTCGTCTTACCGGCGCCTGATTCTCCGACCAGTCCAAGTGCTTCTCCTCTGCCTAATGTAAGATTAACCCCGTTAAGAGCATATGCTACGGCACGACCCGTCTCAAATTTTACTGAGAAATCTTTGATCTCAATTAATTTTTCCATCTGGATTCTCCCTTTCGTGGTTAATTCTTATTCTTCGGATCCAGTACGTCACGCACACCGTCACCTAAAAAGTTAAATGCCAGCACTGCGATCATAAGCGCTGCCCCAGGTGCTACGACGACCCACGGAGCCGTTGCCAGATACTCTCTGCCGTCTGCAATCATAACTCCCCAGGAAGGGGCCGGAGCCGGGACTCCAAGTCCAAGGAAGCTTAAGGAGGACTCGGTCAGGATGGTGCGGCCAAATTCCTGGCTCATGACAATGATAAGCTGTGTCAGTACATTGGGAAGGATCTGGGTAAACATGATCCTCTTCTTGGAAGAGCCTAAAACCTGGGAAGCATGAATGTACTCCATATTCCGGATTCCCATAACATTGCTCCGCACCACGCGGGCATACTGCACCCACCTTGTAAACACCAGGACAAGGATCAGATTATTAGTGCTGTTCCCAAGTACAGCCATAACTGCGACAGCCAGAATCATGGGAGGAATGGACACCTGAATGTCGCTGAATCTCATAATGACCGTATCAATGATTCCACCGAAAAAACCGGATATGATTCCTAGGATGGTGCCAATGATGGCCGTGGCAATAACCACGGAAAAGGAGATCCACAAAGAAACCCTGCTGCCAACCATCAGCCTGGATAAAATATCCTGTCCCAGAGGATCTGTTCCCAGTATGTAACCGCTCCAGCCTTTTGAGAAACCATCAGGCATCTTTAACCGGAGCGTCAGATCCGAGGCTATGGGGTTATGGGGCGCAGCCCAGGGAGAAATCAATGATACGATAATAATAAAGGAAACCAATACCGCCCCTATGACGAAAAAATTACTTTTCCGCATTCTTCTGAATAATTCTTGTCTGCTCATTCAAATCCCCCTTAGTTAAAGTCCATGCGCGGATCAACAATGGTATAGATAATATCTACCAGTAAGTTGACCAGTACAAAACACGCAGATATTACCAAAAGAACGGACTGCACCAACGGGAAATCCCGAAGCCCAATGGCCTGGACCGTCAGAGTGCCAATTCCCGGCCAGCCAAATATCTGTTCCGTTACAACAGCTCCGCCCAGGAATGTACCGACCTGCAGACCCACAACCGTAATAACCGGCAGAATTGCATTTCTTAAGGCATACTTCATGGTAATTTCCCGGTTGCTTATTCCCTTTGCATAGGTTGCGGTAATGTAATCCTCCTGAAGCACGTCCACCATGCCGGACCTCAGCATACGGGTGATGAGAGCAGCCATCTGCATGGCCAAGGAAGTAGCCGGCATGATGACAAATGCAAAGCCTCCATATCCCATGGCCGGCAGCCAGCCTAGCTTAACCGCAAAAAACAGGATAAAAATCAGCCCTAAAACCACACCCGATACAGACTGTCCGAGAAGGGCAAATATCATGGCAAACAAATCTATGACAGATCCCCTCTTAACCCCCGCGATAATCCCCATGGGTATGCTGATGAGAAGGGCGATTCCCATGGCTACCAGCGTCAAATACGCGGTAGCCGGCAATCTCTGAAAGATCAGCGTGGAATTCGGCATCTTATAAAATAAGGAATTCCCCAGATCTCCCCTTACAACTCCTGTTATGTAGCTGAAATACTGTACAGTCAGAGGCTTGTCCAGTCCCATTTCTATTTCTTTTTCTCTGATCTGCTCCTCTGTGGCATCATCGGAAAGCATCAGACGGGCAGGGGAACCTGGTGTAAGCTTTAAAAGCCCAAAGGTTAAAATGGATACTCCAAACAGGACAAAAACCGTATATCCCAAACGTTTCATTATAAATTTAAGCAAAACTGTATCCCCTTTCAAGATGTATTCCCTTAGTCATTAGTTTGCGGCTTTTGAGACTCTGGAATAATCAAATACATTGTCGATCCTCAGTCTCAACCCTGTAATGCCGTCCCGGTAGGCGAGAGTCGTCACCTGCTGGTAAAGAGCCAGATGAGGCGCTGCCTCCGCCCATTCGATAGCAAATACTTCTTTTAAGAGCTGCTCACGTTTTGCAGGATCGCTTTCCTGCTTCTGTTCCAGAATCTTTGTATTCATCTCCTCATTGACGTATCCTGACTTATGGGCATCGTTTAACCATCTCTGGGTGATTACGGAGTCTGGGTCACCTGCCGGATAGGGATATCTTTGAATGTATAAATCATAATTTCCGGCAGCACGGCGTTCCTGGAAGGCCGCATTCTCCATGATCTCTAAATTCACCTTAAACCCTGCTTCTGATAGCATTGCCAAAACTGCCTGTGCAACCTCTTTATTTCTGGCGAATACGCCGGTAGGTGCGATAAAGGATATTTCCTCCCCTGCATAAGAGGTTTTAGAAAGCAGGTCTTTTGCCATAGCTACATTGTATTCCGGAAGTTTGGCGTTTTCCTTATCATAGCCAAGGACCCCCTCCGGACAGGGCCAGTCGCTTGCCTCTCCGCCTCCTGCTATAGACTGCACCAGAAGCTCTCTGTTTAACGCATGATTCACTGCCTGTCTGGCATCGAGGTTTTCAAAGATCCGGCCGTCTGTACAGCGGAACCCCAGGTGAACGATGGCAGAACCTAAAATCTTTTCCACCTTTACCCCTTTTACGCTTGACAGCATGTCCGCCTGTTCCACCGGCACCGCATCGATCATATCTAAGTCACCTGTCTGAATGCCGGAAACACGTGTGGTATCTTCAATGACCGGACGGTATATGATGCTGTCAACGTTGCTCTTGTCATCGCCCCAATCCCAGTAATCCTCGTTGCGGACGAACTCCGCATCCTGACCGGGCGTCCATTTGTCAGCGATCCAGGGTCCGGTTCCAATGGGCTTATTTGACTCGTTAAACTCAAACAGGGCCTCCCCTTTCTCTGCCAGTGCCTTAGGCGGAAGCATGGGAGTATCGATCAACTGGTTCAGCAAAGCACCCCAGGGTTCTTTCAGCTTGATTACAGCCGTATAAGGATCTTTGGCTTCCACACCTTCCAGAGAAGGCCAGAATGCAGCCTGGACCAGGGTAGGATTGTCGAGCAAACGCTTTAAGGTCGCTGCTACCGAATCCGCATTGAACTCTTCTCCGTTGTGGAATTTCACTCCCTCCCTCAGTTTAAAGGTCCACTCAAGCCCATCCCCGGATACGCTCCATTCGGTGGCCAGTTCCGGTTGTATGGAGTTATTTTCTCCGTAAGGATTCACCAGGGTGTTGTAAGTGAGCTTGGAAAGCATATAGGCATTTGTCTTGTTCTCATTCAGCGGATCCCACTGAGTGATGTTATTTGGCCCCGCAAAAATAAACCTGTTTTCTGCGTCTGTCTTCTGGGAGCTATTGGTCCCGCTGGCAGCCGCTCCTCCTCCCGTACAGCCGCTCATCAGTGCCATACTTAAGCAGAGCGCCATACAAAATACCTGTTTTTTCAAATTCCGTTTTTTCATAAAATACCCCTCCATTTAATATATATTTTTTTACCTTACCAGTGCAGGACTTTTACAGTCATACTTCCAGCCAGGTATGAGATACTGCATTGCCATGGTGTCATCCCTGTCATGACAGGGAAGGCTGTTATACAGATCATTGGCTTCCATGACCCGCTTCATATTCAGGGTGACACCCAGGCCCGGCTTCTGGGGGACTTCTAAATATCCGCCCTTAATGACCGGTGTATCCTCCAGCAGATTTTGTCCATCCTGCCAGATCCAGTGGGTGTCAAGTGCCGTAGGATTTCCAGGTGCTGCCGCAGCCGTATGGGCAAAGGCCGCCAGGGTGATATCAAAATGGTTGTTGGAATGGCTGCCCCAGGTCATGCCCCAGTCATTTAAAATCTGAGCCATCCGGACGCTTCCTCCAAATCCCCAGAAGTGAGGATCTGCCAGTACGATATCCACAGATTTCAGAGCAGCGGAATGGTAAAACTGCCTCCAGTCCGTCGCAATCATGTTGGTGGCTACCGGGAGGTTTACCGCATTTTTAAATTCCGCCATCACTTCCCTGCCGGAATATCCGGATTCCGGACCGCAGGGATCTTCGATATAGGTCAGTATTCCTTCCATGGGTCTGCAGATTTTTATGGCTTCCTTAAGACTCCATGCACCATTAGGATCTATGTTGATCCGGCCTTTTGAAAAAGACTTTTTAAGGGCACGGATTGCCTCCATCTCCTCTTCTCCTGTTAAAACGCCGCCTTTTAGCTTGAAATTTCCAAATCCATACTTTTCATGAAGAACCTGGGCCTGCTCCACGATCCGCTCTGTTGTCAGCATCTCCTGGCGGCGAAGTTTAAACCAGGGATCACTGCTGCCCCTTTCATCCAGATAATCAAGATCTTTACAGGCCTTTTCTTTCTCGCTGACATAGAACAGATAACCCAGGGTTTCCACCTCATCCCTTTGCTTTCCATCCCCCAGCAGCTCGCACATGGGAAGCCCTAAGTGTTTTCCAAGGAGATCCAAAAGCGCACACTCAATGGCCCATTCCGCCTTTACTACAAATTTCAGCTTGCTGATGTCTAAGGTCTGTATTCCTTCTCCATCATCCTCTTTTGCCCGACTGGCAGCCTTATGGATGCTGTTTAATATTGTCCGATATTTTCCGATTGGCTGGCCCACCACCAGAGGAATGCAGCATTTCAAAGCTTCACAGGTATAGTCTCCCCCATGGATCTCACCGATTCCCGTATGTCCGGCACTGTCCTTTAAAATCACCAGGTTTCTGGTAAACCAGGGAGCATGGGCTCCGCTTAACGTCATCAGCATGCTGTCATATCCGGCAACGGGTATTACCTGCATCTGTGTTACCACTGGTGTGCCTTTTTGTTCTATATCCATTTAATCCCTCCGTTTGGCTATATTGTTCACTTTTGATCTCAACCAGCCCATTGATATATGCATTATATCAACGAAAACTTGATACATCCAATTGCTAATACCGATTGTATGATAAGAATCTTTCATGCCTTAATTCCGTTACCGGACCAGACAGGGACTTTTCGGATCAAACTTCCAGCCGGGAATCAAATACTGCATGACTACGGAATCGTCTCTGCCGCCCAGGCAGTGATCCAGATATAGCTGATGGGCTTTTTTCACCTGTTCCATATCAACCTCAACGCCCAGGCCCGGCTTACCGGGAACCTCCACGCAGCCATCCTTAATGCGCAGGGGCTCTTTTGTCAGCCGTTCTACCCCCTCCTGCCAGATCCAGTGGGTATCCAGGGCATTGTAGCTTCCCGGTACCGCCGCTCCCACCTGGGTAAACATAGCCAAAGAAATATCAAAGTGATTGTTGGAATGCGATCCCCAGGTATAGCCAAAGTCATTGCACATCTGGGCCACACGTACAGATCCGCTCATGGTCCAGAAATGGGGATCTGCAAGAATGATATCAACTGCCTGACTTTCCAGGGCATGGCCCACTTCACGCCAGTCTGTTGCAATCATGTTGGTGGCTGTGGGGAATCCAGTCCTGCGGCGGAATTCACTGACGATCTCTCTGCCTGAGTATCCGCCTTCCGCTCCGCATGGGTCCTCGCAGTAGGTCAAAATCCCTTCCATTCCTTTCACATACTCAACCGCCTCCTTAAGGAGCCATGCACCGTTGGGATCCAAATCAATGCGCGCCTCAGGAAATGCCCTTTTCAGATCCCGGATCACCTCCATCTCTTCCCTTCCGGATAAAACGCCCCCCTTTAATTTAAAATCCTTAAATCCGTATTTTTCTTTGACCGCCTTAGCCGCTGCCACGATCTTTTCCCCGGTCAGGGCTTCTTCATGACGGAGGCGGTACCACTCCCATTCAGCATCAGGCTCCGAATCATAAGGAAGGTCTGTTTTATTCCTGTCACCGACAAAGAATAAATATCCAAGCATCTCTACCTTATCCCTCTGCTTCCCGTCACCTAGAAGCTCACACGCCGGTACTCCAAGATATTTTCCCAGAAGATCCAGGCAGGAGGCTTCTATGGCCGTCAGCACATGGACTCCTGTGCGTAAGTCAAAGGTCTGGTTTCCTCTCACATCTTCCTCCCCCCTTGATTCCAAGTGGGCTTTCACATTTAATAAAGTGCTTTTATATTCCCCTATTTTTGTCCCCTCTACAAGAGGAACACACTCTGTCAGGGCCTGGGTGATCTTTTCACCTCCCGGCACTTCCCCCACACCTGTCTCGCCGTTTTCTCTATGAAGTATTACGATGTTTCTGGTAAAAAACGGGGCATGGGCTCCGCTTAAATTCAGTTCCATGCAATCTTTTCCGGCTACAGGATATACTTCCATTTTTGTGATGATCGGTGTCATTCTTATCTCTCCTTATCTTCATCCCTTTTCTGATCTTATGGAAAATTATATTCTTATTTTAAGCCGCCATCTATTGACAGAAATACCAACCTTATTCCCACTCTCTTGTAGCCTTTATTTTTCTTTCTGATAATGAAAAAAAGATTGCAAAATCATTGCAATCTCTTTCAATAATCAGAAGTTTATTCCTGTTACATCTCATATTTACTTCCAATTCCATACCGTTTCATCTTCCGCCATAAGGTGGTGGTGCTGATTTTCAGTTCCCCCGCCACCATGGTTCTATTCCCCTTATACCGGTCCAGGAGACCGGCAATGCGGACTGCTTCAGGACTCTTTAACAGTACGGTCTGCATCCTTCCGCTCTGCTCCCTTACCAGGGGGTAAAGCTCCTGTAAAAGGTTTTTAACCATCCCTTCCTCCACCCGCCTGCGGGGAGCCGTCAGGATCAGGCGTTCACAAAACATTTCCAACTGCAGCAGATTTCCTTCCCAATCATACTCCTCCATGGCCTTTAAAGCAGCCTCACTGATTTCCACAAATCTGGAATAGGCGGCATTGAACCGTTCCAGATACAGGTGGATCAGCCTGGGAATATCTTCCCTTGTCTTTCGAAGGGGAGGGAGCTCGATCTTAAGAGAAGAAAGGAGGAAATATAAATCTTCCCGGAACAGGCCATTCTTTAATAGCATTGCCAGTTCTTCTGAAGTGGTGACCATAAGCCGTACCGGAAGGGCTCGTTTCACCATGGAATTATTACACCAGAACAGCTTATCATGGACTGCCTTATAAAGCAGATATTGGGTCTCTAAGGACAGCTTATCTACTTCCTGAAGAAGGACCGTTCCATATGAAGCTATTTCCCATGCCCCTTTCCTGCGCTCCTCAGAAAAACCAAAGATGACCTCTCTTTGCTCCTGAGGGGACAGGGAGCCGCAGTTGACATTTAAAAAGGGGCCTCCCTTTTGGGGGCTGTTATTATGAACAGATTCTGCAAATGTCTCTTTTTCCGTTCCCGTTTCTCCGCATATCATCACCGGGCTTTTGGATATGGCATAGGATCTTGCCAGTTTTATACAACGTTTCATCTCTGAAGATTGCCGAAGGATATGGTTAAAATTGCGGCTGGCTATGTATCCGTTTGCCAGTTTGGCCTCTGCGGCCTCAGAGTCCCTGCGTTCGATCCCCCTCATCTTATGGCAGGTCAGAATTGCTCCGCTAAAATGCCCGTCATACTGTATTGGCGCTCCCACCACCATAAGAGGCTGGTCCCCTATGGAAAAAGAGGTGGAATAAAGTTCCTCACTTCCCCTTAAGATCCCCTCGATCCCTTCTGTATCGATTCCTCTTATCACCTTATCAATAGGAAACCCCACTACCTCTGAGGCAGGCTTTCCCATCAACTGCTCGATCACCCGGTTCACCGTCACGATTTCTTTATAAGCATTGATTTTAATGATGCCGCTGAAAGAAGTATCAAGCAGTGTCTCGATCTGGGCCTCATTTTGCTTCTCCATCTTTGCAAGGTCTATCATATGGATGGCCATGCCAAGGGCACTGCGGATGGATTCTTCCCCGGTTTCAACAAACAGGCTGGGAAAGCCGATCTCAAAGGCTGCCTGATTGGCCTTCACTCCCCCGATAATCAGGTCAACCCCGTCCGCAACCGCCTGACTCACCTTCCTTCTGGTCTCCTCCAAATCCTTAAGTTCATAAAAACAGAGACCGCAGTCAAATAGTTCTTCTAAGTGGTCCAGACTTTCAAACATATTTTTAAATGCAACGATACCGATTAAGGGGTGTTCTTTTTTCAGCATCCTCTTTGCTTTTAGGATCATCAGACCAATTTCCCGGAGGGTAACAGGCATTTCTACCACAGGGATGTTGGTATTCTCTTTAATAAGGGTTGCCTGAAGGCCCCTGGCAATAATTATGCGCACCCCGGCCGCCAAAGCCCCCTGTGCCTCCACAACCGCATTTGCATTTTCTACAACCTTTAATATCTGCACCTCGATTCCCTCTTTTTTCAGTACATTCTCCGCAAACTCCAGAATGGTCTGCCTGGGCAGAAGAATCCCGATCTGTTCCATAACTGTCCCCACTTCCTATCCCCATAAAAGTCATTTGATAAAATTTTCACACAATGACCAGATACACTTTTCCGGCTGGCGCAGAAAAAAACCGGTCAAGCTCCCATCAAGTGATAACAATGCGCCCCTGTATGGATGTTCAAAACAGGCCGGCGTCTCATAAGAGCCGCCAGCCTGCCGGCTGACCGTATCAATTACAGAAGCCCTGCTGTTTCCATTTCCTTTTTTATACAGGTTAATACAGGACCTTCCGGGGTCGCAAGATTGGGCTTATAGGGGAGACCCACGTTTCTGCCCCTTAAATTAGCCATATCCTTTGCCGCTACCGGGAAACTTGCAGGATCCATGGACAGACGGACCGGATTCAGCTTAAACTGTGCCTCAAGGGAACCGCTTAAATCACCTGCAATGTATTTATTGTAAATATCCGTAATCAGCTCCGGCATAAAATTAGCCGCGGTACACACACCTCCTACTGCGCCATGGCACATGGAGGCATAAAGGAGGGTATCCTTTCCTCCAAATACTTTAAACCCCTTGTGGCGGGTCCTTCGGATAAACTCCGCTGTCTGGGTTATATCCCCGCTGGTGTCCTTCATACCCACAATATTGGGCAATTCCTCAGCCAGACGCTCCACCAGATTTCCGGACAGAGTGTATCCCACCCGGCCCGGGTTATTATAAAGAAGGACAGGAATCTCAGGAACAGCTTCTGCAATTGTTTTAAAATGCAGGTAAAGTTCTGCCTCCGTTGGCTTTAAAAACATTGGCTGTAAAACAGAAATCCCTGCTGCACCGCTTTTCACCGCCATTTTTGCAAGGCGGCAGCATTTTTTCGTGCTGATGGCGCCAATGCCAAAGTAGACCGGAACTCTGCCGGCGGACTGATGGATCATGATGTTTAAGCCCCGTTCCATCTCGTCTTCCCCTATAACATAAAATTCTCCGTTGCTTCCAAAAGCCAGGATTCCAAGAACGCCTCCGTTTATGACGTAATCTACCTGTTCTCTTAATTTTGCTTCATCGATCCTCTCATCCTCATCAATGGGAGTAAGAATCGGGACGATGACTCCTTTTATAAAATCTGTATTCATTTTTTCCTCCAGGGTCGCATGTTTGCCTATACGGTCATTCCAGTTTTAGTTTCCCGGTTTTACAATTGTATTGGCAACTTTTTCATAATATTTTACAATACTGGAGTGATCTTCTTTCTCAAATCCATCCGCTTTCAGCCCCTGCATGATCTCCATTAACTGTCCGGTTAATGGGGCCGGTGAACTGACGGCATGGGCCGCATTGAGTGCATTGTTTAAATCCTTGATATGCAGTTCAATGCGAAAGCCCGGGTTAAAGTTTCTGTTAAGTATCATAGGAGCTTTTGCCTCCATAACGGTGGAACCTGCCAGACCGCCTCGAATGGCCTGGTATACCAGTTCCGGATCAGTTCCGGCTTTTTTTGCAAAGGTAAGGGCCTCAGATACTGCCGCAATATTTACGGCTACTACCATCTGGTTTGCCAGCTTTGCCACATTACCAGAACCAAGTTCGCCGACATATACCACGGAGCCCGCCATTACCATCAGCATATCATAATATTTATCAAATAACTCTTTCCTGCCGCCCACCATAACGGATAAGGTTCCATCAATGGCCTTTGGCTCTCCGCCGGATACCGGTGCGTCAAGCATATCAATTCCCTGCTTTTCCAGCTCTGCACCGATGGCTTTGCTCTCTGTTGGATCAATCGAACTCATGTCAATGACCACAGTGCCGGACTTTGCTCCTTCTAAAACTCCGTTCTCTCCTAAAACCGCAGCTCTTACATGGGGAGAGTTGGGCACCATGGTGATGACCACTTCACTTTGGGATGCCACCTCTTTTGCGTTTGCCGCTTCCGCTGCGCCGCAGGAAACTAAATCTGCCACCGCCTCCTTGTGATAATCAAAAACAACCAGCTCATGACCTGCCTTTACCAGGTTCTTTGCCATAGGTCTTCCCATGATTCCCAATCCGATAAACCCAATCTTCATTTTGCTCTTCCTCTCTTTTCTATTTTATCTGTAAGCAGCCGATGGGATTTCCCATCTCTTCACTGATTATAAAAAAAATGGAAGTTCTTTGCTATGGGCGGATTTACCGAATGCAGGATGGTTTCCTGTACAAGCCTCCCATTGTTTCATTTTTATTTCTAATTCGTTTCACTTTTATTTCAAATCACTATTACAAATGATACTTCTTTCTCTTTCTCCACAGAGTTGTCTTGCTGATTCCCAGGGCCATTGCAGTTTCTTCTCTATTACCTCCAAATCTTAACAGAGTTTCTGCAATCTTTTTTGCTTCTTCAGGGACAGGCTTTTCCCGGGCGTGTTCCTCCCGCTCTTTTCCCTTTTCCGGATTATAGGAGCGGGGATACAGCTCTCTTATAACAAGTTCTGCAAAACCTTCATCAATACTCCGTTTATTTGCCGTAAGGATCAGACGTTCACAAAAGCTCTCCACCTGAAGCAGATTTCCCTCCCAGGCATAATTAAGCAGCAGTTTCCTGGCGCCATGGGTCAGTACATGGAATCTGGAATAATGTTCGCAGCAGCCCCTGAGGCTTTCCGTAAGCTTCTGTTCCAGATCCTCCTTCCGTTCCCTTAACGGTGGGATCCTCACTGTTAAGCCGCTCAGAAGATAATAGAGGTCTTCCCGCATTGCTCCGTCTTCTGCCAGTTCAGACAAAGGCACATCAGTGGTAACCATGACCCTTACATCGGCCCCCGGATCCCTGACCCCGTCCTTTCCAAGACGGCTTCTATATCGGATCAGTTGGAAGAGCCGGTATTGATTGGCTCTTGTAAGGCACTGCACCTCTTCTAACAAAAGTGAGCCTCCCTTTGCCTGAGCGGCTGCTCCCTTATCTCCGAAGATCATGTCAGATTGTCCTTCATCCCCAATCCCATCGCAGGATAATGCCACAAACGGGCCATCCTTTTGAAGGCCAGCGTTGTGAATGCTTTGGGCCAGAAGATGCTTTTCCGTTCCGGCTTCCCCTTCAATCAAAACCGCTTTTTCCGACAGAGCATATAGCTTTGCCAGGCGTATGCATTCCTGCATTGCCTGGGATTCCTGAAGGATATCATCAAATTCCCTCAGGGCAATAAAACCCTTTGCATGGCCCTTTCCTTTGGAATCCGGTTCCAGAGACCGGTGTTTTTTCATACGGTGGCAGGTGAGTATGACTCCCTCAATCCTCTGGTCAATGACCACGGGAGCCACAACGGCAAATACAGAAGTGCGGTTAATCTCCATAAACAGGGAATAAGGTTCTTTTCCAAAGTCTTTTAAAAGCTCCGGAAAGATCTCACTGGCAGCCTTTCCAAGAATCTCTTCTTTCTTTATCTGCAGGATATCTTCCATCATGGGGTTAAGGTCCATAATGGTCCCTGAAACATCAAGCCTTACCACGCCGCTGAACGAATGATCCAAAAGAGTTTCCATCTGAGCTGCATTCCGCTTCTCGATTCCCATGGCATAGTCCATGCTTTCGGCCATGGATAAGGCATTTCTTAAGGAGTCCTCGGTATTGGATAAAAACAGGGAAGGAAGTCCGGCCTCCCCTGCTATGCTCACCGCCGTATCGCCCCCAATGATTAAATCCACCTCATCACTTACGGCCTGCCTTGTCATATCCTCAAGCAAATGACTTTTATCTGCAAAATATGTCCTCATTTCAATCCCATAGATGAAATCAAAATAAGACATATCGCAGAACATATTCCGAAATCCTACAACACCGATAACGGGAGTTTCGTTCTTTAATATCTGCTTGGCTTTATTGACCAGAAGAGCCATTTCCTGAGCAGTGATGACGATTTCCACCACTGGAATATCCGTATACTGCTTAATCAGGGAGGCCTGAAGCCCTCTGGCTATGATAATGGAAGCCCCGGCCCCAATGGACTGTCTGGCCTGGGATACAGCATCTTCCGTTTTTATAACACGCATTTCACTGATCTCGTATTTCTTTTCCTGGAGAATGTTGTGCGCCTGATAAAGCATTTCTTCCCTGGATACAAGCAATGCAATCTTTCCCATGTGGATTCCTCTTTTTCTTATTGCCTTTGAGTCTGTAAAATGATTGTTTCTTAGAAAAAGCTTAGCATAAATCAGCATAGCTGGCAATCAGGAAATATGTTAAAACACTTACTCTCTGTTCCGGTGCAGGTCTCTCTTTATAATCACTGTCCCATATGATTCTATTTCACCCTTCCCTGAAATCTCCCCAAGCAGAACCACTCCCTCCGTAAGGCAGTCCAAAAGCTTCTGTTCCAGAACAACCGGCTTTGAACTGAAATTCTGCAAAAACAGATACTCATACTGATCCGATTCCCTTGACGTCACTTCAACCTCTTCCGGTATCCTCCCTTCCATAAGAGGCTTGATTCCGGCTTCACAAGTCACCTTCCAGAATAAATCATCATAAAAATCCTGACCGGCATCTGCGCATACATAAAAGGCAGTTCCACTTCCATAGT
This sequence comes from Hungatella sp. UBA3147, assembly GCA_002365025.1. Taxonomy (GTDB): domain Bacteria; phylum Bacillota; class Clostridia; order Lachnospirales; family Lachnospiraceae; genus Lacrimispora. The sequence goes on from DEYX01000210.1 coordinate 23,919, forward strand.
GATTTTTCGTAAGGGCCGGATATCCCTTATAAAAATCATTTTCATATACCATAAGGGCTTCTGCCCCTTCTAGCCTTACCAGATCGCAGAGATTACGGCACTCATACCGGTCTCCTTTTTCTCCGGATGCAGGAACCATATAATTGCTCTCCCAGTCATAAAGTCCGTCGATTTCCGTGCTGCGAAGCCCTACCACTTCCCGGAGCCCATGGGGAACACCTCCAGGAAAGCACCTGTCTGATTCATCCACGATTCCGGACCAGTAGGTCGTTACCAGCTGACCGCCATTACGGACAAACCCTTCTATTTTTTCCTCAATCCTGCTGCGGTATAAGTAAAGCATGGGAGCGGCCACAAGCTGGTAATCCTCCAAGCCGTCATCCATGGTAATCACATCCACATTAAATCCCAGCTTTTTTATAGCGCTGTAGACCTTTACACAGGTCTCATGATAATAAAGCCCTTTATTTCTGGGACCCTGTGCATCTTCCATTGCCCAGCGGTTTTCCATATCATAGATCAGGGCTGCTTTGGGCCGCACTCCTGTCCCGTACAATTCCCCTAAAAGGGCAAGCTCTTTTCCTATGGAGCTGACCTCCTCAAATACTCTGGTGTCAGTCTTTCCATAATGGTCAATGACTGCTCCGTGGAATTTTTCAGAGCTTCCCGGGCTTTGGCGGATCTGGAAATACAAGACGCTGTCCGACCCGTGGGCAACCGCCTGCCAGGAAGCCACCCTTAAAAGGCCGGGTTTTTTAAGCTTACTGACTCCCTGCCAGTTTGTGCTGCTTGGACAGGATTCCATGAGCAGAAACGGTTTCTTTTTTAAGCTTCTCATGAAATCATGCTGCATGCCGTTGTCCCTGGCTGTTAGAATCTCCTTTTCTTTGTGCCACAAAGGATAGGTGTCCCAGGAAACCACATCCACTGCCTGAGAAAGCTTCCGGTAATTAAGCCCCTGATAGTCATACATAAAATTGGTGGTAACAGGCTGTTTTGCTCCCGCTTCCCCCAAAGAGGCAGCCTCCCACCGGACAAAATCCATGGTCTGATCAGTCACAAACCGTTTCCAGTCCAGGTTTAATCCATGTACCATGCTTTCTCCTATAGCGGAGGGGCTTTCCACCTGGTCAAAGGACTGATAGCCGTGACTCCAGAATGCTGTGCACCAGCTCTGGTTTAAGCGGTCGATGGAACCATACCTCTGCTCCAGCCATTTCCGGAACGCATCCTGGCACAATGGACAGTGACACTCACCGCCGTATTCATTGGAAAGATGCCAAAGAAGAACTCCTGGATGAGAGCCAAACTCCTTTACCAGCCTTTCATTGATACGTTTTACCTTTTCCCTGTATACAGGAGAGGTGTAACAATGATTGTGACGTCCCCCAAAACGCTGACGCCTCCCTGTATCATCCATCCGGAGTACCTCCGGATATTTGTCTGCCAGCCATTTGGGCCGGGCACCGGATGGGGTACCCAAGATGGTGTATATTCCGTTTTCATAGAACTGATCCAGCCGTTCCTTTAGCCAGGAAAACTCAAATATTCCTTCCTCCGGCTCCAGGAAGGACCAGGCAAACATCCCCATGGTAACCGTATTGATTCCGGCCTTTTTCATATATACCAAATCCTTTTCAAGGATCTCAGGCTCTTGAAGCCATTGTTCCGGGCTGTAATCCCCTCCGTGCCATATGCCAAGATTTTTCATATTTTCTTGCTCCTTTTCCTCAAAAAATACCGCAGCCGATTCCATATCCGGAAGCCGGCCGCGGCATCTGATTTGATTTCTTTTTATTTTACTGCTCCTGTGATACCTTCTGCAAAGCTTCTTTGCAGCAGGAAGAAAACGATTACTGTCGGAATGGTGCAGACTAATACTGCCAGCATAAGGATTCCATAATCGGTCACATATCCTTCCGTTAAGTTGGCCACAAGCATTGGCATGGTAATGCTGCTTGCATCGGACATGATCACCTTAGGCCAAAGGTAACTGTTCCAGGCGCTCATAAAGGTAATTGTCATAGCTGCCGCATAAGTGGAGCGCATGGTAGGCAGAAACATCCGGTAGAAAATCTGGAACTCACTTAGCCCGTCAAGCCTTGCCGCCTCCATGATATCCGACGGAAAGGATCTTGCGCTCTGGCGGAACATCATAATCAGAAACGGGGTGGATATGGTGGGAAGGATGAATCCCAGGGTACTGTTTAACAGCCTTGCACTTGAAAACATCCGGTAAAGGGGAATCATAGTGGCTGCAAATGGAACCATCATGGCCAGCAGGATCACGCTCATGACCCGGTCCTTTGCCTTGTCATGAAAGACTTCAAACCCATATCCTGCGATAGAACAGACCAGCAGGGAGAAAAACGTCATGATAATGGAATATTTAAAGGAATTCCCAAGGGCTGTAGCAACATTCTGGGAAGCGAACAGCTTCTTCACATTGTCAAAAAGTGCTGTTCCGAATATCAGGGTCCCTCTGGTCACATCCACGCTTTTATTGGTAGCCGCAACCATCATCCAGTACAGTGGAAACACTGAGATGACAGAGACAATGGTCAAAAATGCATATACAAAAAACTTTTTTCCCTTAGTCACGCTTATCACCTACCTTCAGCTGTATAAATGCAAGAACTGCCACCAGAATCAGGATCAGGTAAGACATAGAAGCTGCATACCCGAAGTTTGGCACATACTTGAATGATACATTATAAATATAGTGGGACATGGTAATGGTGGAATTGGCCGGTCCGCCGTTTGTTAAGTTCACGGATTCGTCAAACAGCTGCAGGGTACCGTTGGTGGACATGATGGCCGTCAGCAGTATGGTGGGCTTTAAAAGCGGAATCGTAATCCGGAAGAAGGACTGAAACGGAGAGGCTCCGTCAATTTTTGCCGCTTCATACACGGAATACTCAATGTTCTGTAAGCCGGATAGATAGAACACCATATTATAGCCTGTCCACCTCCAGATGAGGGCAAGGATAATTACGATCCTTGCAGAATTTGGATGACCCAGGAAGTTGTATCCTGTGGTCAATATTCCAAGCTTCATCAAAACGATATTGACCAGCCCATCCACTGCAAACAGGGAACGGAAAATTACTGCATAGGATACGAGGGAGGTTGCACAGGGCAGAAAAATCGCAGTACGGAAAAGCCCCTTGAACCGCAGGTCTTTATTGTTCAGCAGAGAAGCCAGGACCAGAGCCGATAAAAGCATGATCGGTACCTGTATGATCAGGTAAATAAAATTGTTTTTTAGAGCCTGCATAAAAACAGGATCCTTGAACATTCTTACATAATTGGTCCCGCCTGTCCACTTCATTGCCGCGCCGATTCCTGTCTGAAAGGAAAGGAACAGTGCCTGGATCATGGGCAGAAAGCTCATAACCGCAATCAGGATGACTGCAGGCGTTAAAAATGTCCAGCCCGCAAGGCTCTGCTTCTGGCCTAAGGACAGCTTTTTCTTTGAATTTCCCACTGAAATGCCTCCTCCCTCTTATTTTTATTTACCCATTGCAAACTTAACAGTATCTTCTGCTGTTTTAATCTCTGATTCTATGTCAGCTCCTGATACTACATGAGTTATGGCAGTTGCAACCGCATCACGGGCCTCATAATAATAAACGCCTGTATTATTGGAAGGAACCTTTGATGCAAACTCTGTGATCTGTGCATATACCGGCTTTCCTCCGAAGAATGTCTGAGGTTCTCCATAAACCTTACTGTCCGCTGCCGGAAGATACGTTGCCAGTGCTCCGGATTTTGGAAGAATGGTCTCATAGAAAGGAACGCTTCCTGCAAAGGTCTTTGACAGGAAATCTGCAGCCAGTTCCGGATTCTTGCTTCCGGCAGTGACTGCCCAGCTGGAACCACCGTTGTTGGAATAATTGGTTGCATCGTTTACTCCCTCAAGCTTCGGGATATTGGTAATCGCCCAATTGCCGGACTGGTCTTCTGCGGTCTGGATGCTCGCCATAATCCAGCAGCCGTTGATCGTTCCTGCCACTGTGCTGTTTGTCATAGTTCCAACATACTGATCCCAGTCATTGACTTCCACAAGCACGCCGCTCTTAACAAGGGAAACATAGGTTTCAAT
>DEYX01000372.1 GCA_002365025.1 Hungatella sp. UBA3147
TAATTATAAATACTCAGAGATCCGGGAATGGCTTCTGAATCATGCGAAAGCTGATTTTGTCCATGAAACCTATATCGGGATCACAAGGTCATATATAGGTGCCACCTGGAAGGGAAGCTATGAACAGTTCAATGATAACAGCCTAATTGCTATGAAAGAGATGTTTCAGATTTTGCAGGATAAAGTATTTATTTTGTCAGTGGATGAGGCACTTAAGTATCGGGATGTTCTCTGGCGGTTTAATGGAAGTGAAACCAACAATCCGGGAACACAGGTTTCCGCTTATTCCAAAGGATATTATCTCCGTACCCCGCAGGATGGTGGACTAAATGATTTTCTTTATGGAGACGGAATTTATGCCGTCAGCCTGGTGGATGGTAATATTCAGCCTGTAAGTGTAAAAGAGACGAGCTTTGGAATCCGGCCAGCCATGGCAATTCCCCAGGGGTAGGAGGATTTATGGGAATCATTATTATTTTGTTAGGACTTATTGTATTGACATTATCCGGTATCTTTTTTTGCCGAATTCTTGCAGTGGATCCGGAGCAGAGGGAACTGGAAGATGAAGAGCAGATAGGCTGGTTGAGAAAATACCAGGAAGCAAAGTTTACGAGATAATAAAACAGAGAAAGGAAAATGAATATGAAAAAAAGAATGAAAGGAGTCGCCTACTTGCTTTGTACAATTATGGTAATAAGTACATTGCCATCATGGGCAGTATATGCGGAAAATGAGCGGATCGTAGAAAAAACAGTTCAGACAGTTACTCCATCCGAGGCGGACTGGGATACGGAAGACCATGAGGAGGTAGAGGAAGAGAAAGAAACCAGCGAGGGTCTGGAATCTGTTTTAGAAACAGATGAAAAGTTGGATGATGAGTTAAGAGAAGCCACTCCTTCTGAAGCAGAAGAAAAACCAAAAGATGCTCCTACAATCCTTCCTACTAAAATAGCGGTAACGACCACAGCTTTCAGCTCCCTGGGAGATATCTGGGATGCCTGGACGGGGAAGACCAGCTTTAAATTTTTGGACGGAAGCCAGGGAGAAGGAACAAAAGAAAAACCCTTTCTTATTAAGAACAGAGAACAGCTTATGGGCCTCTCTGAGCTGACCGCCATGGGAATGATGGTTCCAGAGTCCGAAGAGACGAAATATGCCGGTGACTATTCCGGATGCTATTTTGCCCTGGGAGGAAACATTGATTTACAGGGAGTGGATTGGATACCCATCGGTTTTTACAGGGATTCCTCTGAAAATGCTGGTGAGGTCCCTTATCCTTTTAGCGGTGAGTTTGACGGAAACGGATATACCATTAAAAACTTAAAGCTTAATTCCTTAGCCAGTTATAACAATGTAGGGCTATTCGGGGCAGTCTCGGATGGGGGGATCTATGACGTGACTATCATCCCGGGCAGCAACGAGATAAAGGGAAAAGACCGGACCGGAGTTGTGGCCGGATATGCGGAGAATTCCAGGATCCGAAACGTGACCGTGAAAAATGCCTATATCCGCTCTGGCGGCATTGCTGGTGGAATCGCAGGAGAGATCAGCGGTACTATCATTGAAAATGCTATCTGTGAAAAGGTGATGATTGATGCCACCGACGGAACAGATGTGATTTATGTTGGAGGGATTGCCGGTATTGCATCGGATTCCTATATCGTGAACTCTAATGTTTCCACAGGGGACGGAACCACGGCTAGAATCCAGGGGACGGGCTATATCGGCGGGATCGTCGGATACCAGAATGCAGCCTATATCTACAATACACATGTAAGCGGAACCATCGGCGGCTACCATTCAACGGCTATCGGAGGAATCACCGGAAAATATGCAGCCGGGAAACTTAAAGTGGCACGTTTTGAGGGGACCATCGGAAACTCTCAGCTTGGCTCCTTAGCAAGAGAGGGGACCTTTATAGGAACCAGGCAGGGAGCCGCAACAAACTTTAATTATATAGAAGATGTAGCCTATTTGTTTACAGATTCTGAAAGCAAGATCAGTGCCAATGTATGCGGATCAGAGATCGGTGATGATAACGACTATACCTATGCCGCGCATGTAGGCTACTGGCATACCGGGGATATATATTATACCCTGGTGCAGGGGGGATCTAAAAAAACCATATCAGACCGGTATTTTTACGAAGAATTAGAAACCGGCATTCTGACCGTCATGGATAAGGAAAGTGGGGATTACATTCTGGATCATTTTGCCCCAAATTCCCTGGGGCGTCCAGTGAGAGGATATCTGATATATGTGAATCAGATTGACACGGTGGCAAATGGCCGGAACTTTTACGATGTCGCAACCCTGGAAATGAGGGGAAGTTCCCAGTACTCCAGACCTCTTGATAAGGAACATCGGGGGGCCATTGCAGCTGGGACAACGGTAAGTGTAACAACAGCTCCAAAGAATACGAATACAGAAAAGTACCAGATGGAAGGTACCCCAACTTACACAAACAGTAAAGGTGTAAAGAAGAGCACCACTTATTCGGATAGCTGCCATGCCTATACCTTCTCGATGCCGCAGGAGGATATATCTGTATCAGCGGTTTATAAGAAGGTGGCTGTGTCCATCAAGGTAGAACCAGAGGATTATTCTTTTGCAGTAGTACAGACCAGGACAGGTAACCGGAAAAGCCCAGTAAAGACCACAGAGATCAGGAATAAGGAAGGGAAGCTCATTGCACGTTATATCAACGGAGTGTTAGATCAAGGAACCGAAGTTCAACCAGTAAATATCAGGGCTATCATTGATGCCAATAATGACGTAGAGGACGGCCGGGTGAAATGGAGGATTGACGATCCCCAGCTTATCAGCCTGGCGAAAAACGATGATGAGGGAACTGATGGCTATACGGCCAAATCAGCCAGTCTTACCGTAAACC
>DEYX01000198.1 GCA_002365025.1 Hungatella sp. UBA3147
CCGATGACTGGACCTTTGATGATCTTGCAAAGGCATGTAAGGATTTAAAGGCAGCAGGTCTTGACTCAGGAGCATATCCTTTTGCCTGCCCTATCGATTTCCAGACATGGTATTATCCAACCGTATATGCGGGTGGCGGCTGGATCTTAAATGCTGACAAAACAGAAACCGGTTATGCAGATCCTAAGACCCAGGAAGGAATCCAGTGCTGGATCGATCTGATCAATGAGGGATATTCCCCATCAGCAGCAGCATTGTCAGAAACCAGTGCCGATGCCATGTTCGAAGGCGGACAGCTGGCAATGGTTTTAGCAGGCTCCTACATGACACCGGAGTATACTTCTAATGACGCCATCAACACCAAGATCAACCTGGTAGAATTCCCGGAATTTAACGGAAAAGAGCCAAATATCATAAACGGACTTGGTTATGCCGTGTTTGCAGGAAGTAAAAATAAAGACGCAGCAGCAGATTTTGCATTATGGCTTGGAAGCGAAGAGGCCATGAAGATCCAGGGAGAAAGCGGAGTCGTTATTTCCGCACGGAACGATGCCCAGAAGTATTTTGCCGATTCCAACAAGGATTTAAACCTGGCGGCTTACACCAATCATTCAGGGGAAGCCAATCCCCTTCCTGTATGCAAATCTGTAGCAGAACTCTATGATATAGAAGCAGAAGCTTTGAAGGCAGCTTATTCCGGCGATAAGACTTTAGCGGATGTATGCAGCCAGCTTAAAACAGACGCTGATGCGATTCTAGCAAAAAATAATAAGTAGGTGTCTATATGCAGGGTACGACAAAAAAGAAAATTGCTAAGCGGCAATGGAAAGAATGGGGAGAGGGGTACTTATTCATAACACCCCTGTTGCTTGGAATCTTCGTATTTTATATTTTTCCCTTTATTCAGAATTTCTGGTTCAGCTTTAATGAAGTGAATAAATTCAATGTAGCCACCTTTTATGGCCTTAACAACTATTTGGAAATGTTTAAGGATAAAGAACTGTGGAACTCTCTTGGCAATACACTTCTCTACGTCGGGATCACCGTGCCCCTGGGCCTTATGTTATCCTTGTTTGTAGCTGCCCTGCTCAATACGAAAATCAGGGGAACTTCTTTTTACCGGACCATCTATTTTCTGCCATCCGTGACCATGTCGGCCGCGGTGGCAATGGTCTGGAAATGGATTTATAATGAGCAGTACGGTCTTTTAAATGCGGCGTTAAAGGCTGTGGGTTTTGCTCCTCACGGCTGGATCACCGACCCTAAAACAGCTTTGTTCATGATCATGATCGTTGGGATATGGGGAACTGTAGGTTATAACATGATCATTCTTTTAGCAGGCATGCAGGGGATATCAAGATCCTATTATGAGGCGGCATCTGTGGATGGGGCAAGCGGCATTCACCAGTTTTTTAAAATCACAATCCCCATGCTGTCACCGACCATATTTTTCGTCATGATCACCTCCATCATCAGCGGATTTCAGGTGTTTGATACCATTTATATGATGGTTGTAAAAACGAATACGGCCTATCGAAGCACCCAGACCCTGGTCATGATGTTCTACCGGAATGCCTTTGATTATGGCCATAAGGGCTATGCAGCAGCCATATCCATTTTGATCTTTTCCATCATCATGCTGGTAACAGTGATTCAGATGATTGGACAGAGAAAATGGGTCAATTACGACTAAGGAGGTGAAGCCGGATGATGAAATCGAGCAGACGTAAAAAACTATTGATCCACCTGATACTGATCGCAGGAATCGGTATCACCGTGCTTCCGTTTCTTTGGATGTTATGTACATCATTTAAAACAAAGGGAGAATCCATGATGATTCCTCCCACGATTCTGCCGGAAAGATTTGTCACAGAAGCATATCATAATGTTCTGACCGCCCTTCCTTTTGGAAGAATTTATATGAACACGGTATTTTCTACGGTTATAACGGTTGCGGGACAGGTAGTGATCTGTACCCTGGCGGCTTATTCCTTTGCCAGGATTAAGTTTCCGGGAAGAGATATCCTGTTTTTGGTGGTGCTTTCCGTCCTGATGGTACCGGGACAGATCTTTCTGGTGCCTCAGTACTTAATCGTGCAGAAGCTGGGGCTTTTGGATACCATGTTTGCACTTTTTCTGCCAAACTTATTCAGTGCCTTTGGAACTTTTATGATGAGGCAGTTTTTCTTATCCCTTCCTGATGAACTGGAGGAAGCAGCCATACTGGACGGATGCGGCAGGATCCAGATCCTGACCAGGATCATGGTCCCACTGGTAAAGTCAGGGATCGTGGCTCTTGTGATTTTCACGGCAAAGTTTGCCTGGAATGACTTTATGTGGCCTTTGATCGTAAATACGTCCACAACAAAGATGACTCTGGCTCCGGCACTTTCCACGCTTCAGGGACAGCATACCAACGATTATCCCGCACAGATGGCTGGCGCTGTTCTGGCTGTCATTCCAATGGTTATTTTGTTCTTTGTTTTCCAGAAACAGTTTATTGAAGGAGTGGCCCATACGGGAGTAAAAGGTTAAAGGACCGGCAGGGAATCGTTTTTTTAAAAGATAAGAGGATTGTTTGAGACAGGGAAAGGAAAGCGGATCATATCCGTTTTCCTTTCCTTTTAATTTGCGGGCTTTCGTCTATTGAACATTCTACAATTGAAAAATAGTATATAATTATGTTACAATACCGATGAATTCTTAAATACATCGGAACGTATGAATACTGTGAATAACCTTGAACGCCGGGGCCGTCCCTGGAGGAGTTTGGCAGGGCATTTCTGCATATTTTATGCTCAATGAGAGACTGGAGCGTGCAGGATTTGTCCAGTTGTACCGGCATTCATGATTATGGATCAGGGCGAAAATTAATGCAATTGTCAGGACTCGTCTCACTTATTTTTATAACATCTATATATTTAATAATTTAAGGCGGTGTTCCCACCATTACATTACGAGTAATGTAAATATCTTTAAGGAGAGATGCGATGAAATTACAGATTACAACAGATTATGCAATTCGAGTCATCATTTATTTAGCCCAGAATGAGGATAAAGTGACGACCGTAAAAGAAATGGCTGAGAGGCTGGGCATTACTGGTAATTATCTTATAAAAATTGTTACGCGTCTCAAACAAGAAGGTTACATAAAGTCTATACAGGGACCTACCGGGGGATATTATCTGGTGAAAAAAACGGAAGATATTACACTGTATGATATCGTTCTGGTGATAGAGGGAGAAATTCGTATTAACCGCTGTCTGGAAGAGGACGGGTATTGCAGTAGAGATGCTTTGCAGTACTGCCCCGTACATAAAATTTTTGAGTCTGTCCAGAATGGTTTGATTGCCAGTTTAAAAAGAGCAAAGATCAGTGAGATATTGAAAGCCGGGGATGAGATGCTTTAGATGATGATCGAAAAGCTTTCTTGACGTATAAGTCCGGGCGCTGGCTGTGAACTTTATTTGCAGTCTGAAGGAAAGTAACCGGATCATATCCGTTTCCTTTCCATTTAATTGATCCATAAACGGACCTTTAAAACCAAAAAGCTTTCATAAAAGTTCTTCCTGGAAATTTTTCATTAATGGAGTTATAAAGTAATAAACAAATGAAACTTAGCATATACTTGGTAATATATGGTTGATAAAAATATTTCTGTAAAGGAGAGAACCAGTATGCCAAGAGGAGTAAGAAAGACACCACTTGAAAAACTTCAGGAAGAATTAAAAGAGGTCCAGGAATCGATTCAGCAATACAAGAACAGTCTGGTAACTTTAGGCGAAAAAGAGAAAGATATTCAGGATAAAATAAAGCTGGAACAATTTAAGGAAGTATCAACAATATTGGACGAGCATGAGATGTCGATCATGGATTTAAAGGAATTGCTTATTTCATCAAAGGCAGATTGAAAAGCTTAGATGACCGAAGAACGGATATGCAAATAAGGACGCAGTTTAAAACAAACAGCGTCCTTATTTTTTTTGCGGAAATCCGTTATGATTAAAGTAGAAAAATCCTGCAGGCATACCTTTATGCCCGGAAGAACGGACAGGAAAGATGGCATACCCTGCGGATATACCTTTACACCCGGTAAAACGGGGTGGGCCCTG
>DEYX01000039.1:0-2059 GCA_002365025.1 Hungatella sp. UBA3147
AACAGGCCCTTGGCCTAACAAAAAAATGGGCCGAAATTTACATTTTTCGGCCTCAAAATTTCCCCTGTTTTTATAACCACATTATATTCTGGTTCAATTTCCCTTATTTCTCCTTCCGGCTACCATAATTCGTCATCATTATTATACAATCCACATGCGGTGACACGAAAGTTTATACTACGTGGCGAAAATACGGGGTTTTACAACTAAATTTTAGAAACGATCTCGGTCGAACAATTGTCTTAAAAACAAAAGTCTGATAATATCTCTTAAATTAAAATCATGAAAGCGGCGGCGGCGTCTGCGGCGGTCTCTATCTCTGTCTCTGTCCCTATCCCTGTCCCTATCTCTGCCATCCCTACCTCCGAAACCATCAAAAGGTATCTGCTGAGATAAACTCTCTCCCATATCCTGTCCATAATAATCCTCGTACTCGAAATTACTAACAAAATTATCAATCATATTGTCCCAATCTCTGAGAGACTCTTCTCCGGTCATATTGTTCGTCGCAATAGTGGATCTAACAGTTTCATTTAACATTGCATATAATTCCGGAAATTCAGAGGCGAATGCATATAATTCCATAATAATAACTCCTTATTCATTTTTTAGCTATATTACTTTTAATATATAATATTGAGTAAATTAATAATAGTTCACGTATTTTATTAAATTATTTATCACATTATTTATCACATAGGGGGAAGCAAGAAACGAACCTCAAACAGATAGCGGGGTTTATAATTATGATATTGTCAGAATTGTCGATCAGAAATTTAAGACAGAACATATTTTAATCAGGTTAAAAAAGAGACTCTGATGGTACTTATTAAAATCCATTACTACTTATTGAAATCTGTAAACGGTTGTCAAACGTAATCATTGACAACACTAGACGGGTCCGCAACACCGGAGGCCCACTTTAAAAATCGTTTAGGGTGACAGCATGGATTTATTACTCTAGTAGATAGATATCGTATGAACGATCTGTGTATCAAACTCATTGCAGGCTATTCTGTTACTGATATAACCAAAGGAACGTACACCCATAAATCGACGGAAGTACTACTTGCAGATATTAATAAAATTCCTGCAAAGTTCTAAATGCGCTTGTATATTATACGTATATTTCGCGCATATCACGAATCAAAATTCATAAATCAGCTATAATCATTTATAAAAAGCTTATACCATTCATTCACAGTTTTTTCACAAGACGTACAAAATTTATTTACAACTTCTACAAACTTTTTTCATATCTGTCTTATATAATGAAGATAGTAACAAGAGGAACTCCAAACTTGTTAAAATTAAAACTTTTTTTCATAACTGGCCGGTGAAAGTCACATTTCACCGGCTCCTCCCTTTTATGGGGCAAATATTTCCCAGTTGCAAAGAAACTCTTTCTATTATAGAATAGGGAAGGTGCCCATGGCATATGCAAACTTGGAGGATATTATTACATGAAGAAAAATGCAATCGTAGGACAATCCGGCGGACCAACCGCTGTGATCAACGCAAGCCTTTATGGCGTCATCAAAGAAGGAATGGCCCAGGACGAAATCGGAAGGGTTTACGGAATGCTCAATGGCATAGAAGGCTTCATGTCCGGTAATTATATGGATTTAACAGGTAACCTGACTGAAGAAGAGCTGGAGCTTTTGAAATTAACACCAGCTGCTTATTTAGGTTCCTGCCGCTATAAACTTCCTGATGATCTGTCTTCTCCCTTTTATCCGGCTCTTTTTGAGAAATTCCGAGCTATGGATATCGGATATTTCTTCTATATTGGCGGTAATGATTCCATGGATACGGTAAGTAAGCTTTCCCGCTACGCCGCCCATAACGGAAGCCCTATCCGTTTCATTGGAATTCCCAAAACCATTGACAACGATTTGATTTTAACGGATCATACTCCCGGCTACGGCAGTGCTGCCAAATATGTGGCTGATACCGTCCGCGAAATCGTTCTGGACTCTTCTGTTTACCAGCAAAAGTCCGTCACCATCATAGAACTTATGGGTCGTCATGCCGGCTGGCTTACTGCTGCCAGTGCATT
>DEYX01000039.1:2190-2832 GCA_002365025.1 Hungatella sp. UBA3147
GCCAGTGCATTGGCCAGAAAATTTGATGGCGATAATCCCCTGCTTATCTATCTTCCTGAAACGGATTTTGAATTTGAACGGTTCGCATCAGATGTAAAAGCTGCCCTTCACAATCACAATTCCGTTATTATCTGCATCTCAGAAGGACTCTCTGATTCCCAGGGCAAATTTATCTGCGAATACGCAGATGAAGTCCGTTTGGACACCTTTGGTCATAAAATGCTGACCGGAAGCGGTAAAATGCTGGAGAATTTTGTACGTGACCGTTTTGGTGTAAAGGTCCGTTCCATTGAACTGAATGTTAACCAGCGCTGCAGCGGCATGCTTGCTTCTGCAACTGACATAGAAGAATCCGTGCAGGCGGGGTCAGAAGGGGGAAAAGCCGCGTTAAAAGGCATTACCGGAAGAATGGTTGCCTTTCACCGCAAAGGAAATTCCCCTTATTCCATGGAATGCATCACCGTTGATGTCAACGAAGTATGCAATCAGGAAAAGCTGTTCCCCGTCCAGTGGATCTGCGGCAATGGCACGGATATCTCCCCAGAATTTCTGGAATATGCCATACCGCTGATCCAGGGTGAGCCTCAAAGAAAGATGGAAAGCGGCAGACCCGTGTACCTGTACCGGAGATAATCATGGTAT
>DEYX01000096.1 GCA_002365025.1 Hungatella sp. UBA3147
AATTTTTTGCCTGCCTTATTTCATAGGGCGAAAGCCCGTGAGCTTGTAAAACCGCAGGTTTTACAAGCTGCACTGCGGATGTATGGTATAAAAATTAAGAAGATACAGAAAATGAAAGGACACCATATTCATGATATCAATCATCCTGCATCTGATCCTTCCCATGTTTTTTTACACAGCTGTGACGACTGTTTTATTTTTAACAATAAACTTAGGCCCATTGGAAGCCACCGCCTTATCCGCCATTTTAGTCTCCCCCGTTTTATATTACATTTATTCCTCAGACCAAAGCCGCCGTGGACAACCATCTTCCCCAGGACTTAATCTTCACGGCTGCCTGATCTATATCTTAATATTTGGGGCCTCCTTATGCGTCCTTGGCAATTATATAGTAGATGTACTAGGACTAACTGCAATATCCGAGTCCTACAAAGAAGCCGAAAACAACTTATATTCAGCGTCCTTCCCCCTTCAGCTTCTTGCTTCCGGCTTTATAATCCCTTTTGCAGAAGAGATCATATTCCGGGGACTGGGTTATGCCGCGCTTAAGGAAAAACTCCCCTTTTGGCTGTCTGCGGTCTTGTCAGCAGCTCTTTTCGGGCTTTACCATGGAAATCTTCCCCAGGGAGTTTATGCCGTTCTCATAGGCCTGGCAGTTGCCTGGCTTTATGAGGTTTCAGGAACATTGCTGGCCCCTTATCTATTTCACGTATCAGCAAATTTCCTGTCGCTCTGGATAGTGAATACGGAGCGTTTGAATTCTTTGTTTTATACAGACCGGAGACCGGTTTTGGCGGCAGCATCAGCGGTGGTTTCTGCCATTTGTGCAATCCGCATTTATCAGAAAAACAATTTTAAGGAGGATGTTGTGTGAAACTTTTATCTGTAGCAATTCCATGTTACAACTCTGAGGCCTATATGAGGCACTGCATTGATTCTCTGCTGCCGGGAGGCGATGAGGTTGAGATTCTCATTGTGGATGATGGCTCTACCAAAGATCATACGGCGGAAATCGCGGATGAATATGAAAGAAATTATCCGGAAATCTGCCGGGCGATCCATCAGGAGAATGGCGGCCATGGCGCGGCAGTTAATGCCGGCTTAAAAAATGCCACTGGAATTTACTTTAAGGTGGTAGACAGCGATGACTGGGTGGACGAGTCTGCTTATAAGGAAATTCTGGACACTTTGCGGCGATTTGTTTATGGGGAAGAGACCCTGGATATGCTGATCAGCAATTTTGTCTATGAAAAGCAGGGAGCAACCCGGAAAAAAGTCATGAATTACCGTACAGCCCTTCCTAAGAATGAGATATTCAGCTGGGATGAGGTCAAGGTATTCCTGCTTGGGCATTATATTCTCATGCATTCGGTGATTTACCGGACAGAGCTTTTAATACAATGCGGTCTGGAACTTCCCATGCACACTTTTTATGTGGATAATATATTTGTGTACCAGCCGCTGCCTCACGTAAGAACCATGTATTATTTGGATGTGAACTTCTACCGCTATTTTATCGGAAGGGATGACCAGTCTGTAAACGAATCGGTCATGATCGGCCGGATCGACCAGCAGATCAAGGTGACAAAACTCATGCTTGGCTATTACGATGTAATGAAAATCAAGCAGCGCAGGCTGCGTCATTACATGGTGCGGTATTTGGAGATCATGATGACCATATCCTCTATCCTCGCAATTAAGTCAGACAATGATGAAAATATGGAAAAGAAAAAGGAACTGTGGCAGCACCTCCGCAAGCAGAACTTACCGTTGTTCATTAGGCTTCGATGGGGCTTTATGGGTCAGGGGGTCAATCTCCCCGGTAAGAGCGGAAGGAAATTCCCGATTGCGATCTATAAAATGACTCAGAAATTTTTCGGTTTTAACTAAAACTATCACTGGCAGTAAAAAACAAATATCCCCTGGCCGATCTATGAAAGGCGTCAGGGGATATATTTTTAACTGATGGCTTTTTCGGTAACTTTCTCTCTGCTCGGAACAAAAGAGTCAGAGTATACAAAGTGGTACATAACATAGGCCATAACCAGTGAACCAAGTCCGTCAAAGGCGGAATGCTGTTTCAAGAAAACAGTTGCAAGGCTGATGGAAATCATCAGGATCAGGGAACCGGTCTTCACTGACCGGTATTTCCTTAAGCGTTCACTGTGAAGGACTGCAATGTGTACACAAATAGAGTTATAAACATGGATACTGGGGAATACATTGGTACAAGTATCCGTGGAATAAAGAAGCGCTACAATATCTGAGCAGATATTTTTACCCGGATCAATCACAGGGCGGAAATCCGTTCCGTTTGGAAACACGGTGCAGATCACCAGACTGATGGTCATTCCAGTAAACAGCATGGTACACAGTCTGTAATAATCTTTTACATTAGTACAAAAAAAGAATAAAATAGCAGCAGCTATATAAACAAACCATAAAAGATATGGAATAATGAAATATTCATTAAAAGGAATCAGGTCGTCTAAAGCAACATGCATGATATAGTAGTGGTTTGTCACCGTCTTTTCCAGGTAAATAAACCACGGAATATAGATAAAGGCGTAGCCGAGGATCCAGACATGCCTGTACCTGTGAAACAGATCTTTCATATAGTCATCTTTCTCCGTTCTGGCGATTGGTATCATGATTATCAACTTTGGAGGATTATATCATACTCGTTTTGACAGTACAATAGTATTTTACAAATGTTAATATTTATTTCAGAGAAGATTAAGCGAAAGATACGTTTTTGCTGCCGGTCTTCCATGGACAGTCCCTCCTTCTTTCTATTCATATAAGGTATATGCAAAAAAGGGGCATGCCCTGCTCTGCTTCATCCAGGCGCACTGTGGCAAATATAATCTTTTTATAAAATGGTTGATAGACGGTCAAACTTTGTGTATAGTATAAAGGCAGACTTTTACACGAAAGGAATGGAATATGTTACAAAAATATATGACCGTTTTCTTTATCTCCATGGTTCCGCTGATAGAGCTTCGCGGTGCAATTCCATATTCAACAGTGATGGGACTTCCGCTTTTTCAGTCCTATATCGTTGCGATTCTTGGGAATATGCTTCCGGTACCTATCATATATCTGTTTGCGAGGAAGGTTCTCGAATGGGGAGCAGATAAGCCAGTGATCGGCGGCTTTTTTTCCTGGTGCCTGGAAAAAGGAAAGCGTGGCGGCGAAAAACTGCAGGCGAAAGCTGGACAAGGGTTGTTTATTGCACTTTTGTTATTTGTGGGAGTTCCCCTTCCGGGAACCGGTGCCTGGACGGGTACTTTGGCAGCCAGCCTGCTTGATATTGATTTTAAATCCAGTATTTTAGCCGTGATGGGAGGCGTCCTGGTGGCAGGGGCTATTATGGGACTTGCCAGTGCAGGAGTTTTAGGCGCGCTTCAGTCCGTGATTTTCTAAGATACTGGTAGGAAGAAGGGCAGAATGGAACGAAGGAATGAAGAGGGATTAACGGAAAAAGAGTTTCTTTTGCAGTATCGTCCGGGGAATTATGAACGCCCGTCGATGACCGTGGATATGCTGATTTTTGCGGTGGATGAGGAGGAGATGGAAACAGAAGTTCTTCTCATTAAGCGGAAAAACCATCCATGCATCGGACAGTGGGCGATTCCGGGAGGTTTTGTAAATGTGGATGAATCCCTGGAGGCCGCGGCAGCCAGAGAGCTGGAGGAAGAGACGGGGTTAGAAGGTATTTGTCTGGAACAGCTCTATACATGGGGGAACGTAAAACGTGATCCCAGAACAAGAGTCATTTCAGTATCCTATATGGCCGCAGTACCTAAGAATCAGCTGACTCCAAAGGCCGGAGATGATGCCGAAGAAGCCTGTTGGTTCCAGGTGAAGAAAAAGAAACTATCTGAACTGGAGAATGGGGCCACCTATGCGCTTACCATTGAAAATGAAGATGAACATATTTTTATGAGCTATCGGATCACCGAAACCTATGAGCGTCAGGGCATGATGTGGAAAAAGGAAACGGAGATCGATCTTTTGCCGGCCATTGATGTGCTGGATCAGGAGAAGCTGGCATTTGACCATGCTGAGATCTTAAACGTGGCAATGGACCGTTTGGAAGAATTGGAAAAAGAATATAGCGATCAGATTTTTTAGCAGATCACACCGCCTGAGTAAGGCGGTGTTTTTAAGTTATTGTAAGAAAATTTTAATCGGAAAATTATGGTTTTTATGCTATACTGTTTAAGAAATGATTCTTGCATGCAGAAATATACAGGAGATAACAGGATATGGCAAAAAAATCATGCAGGCTGTGGAGCCTGGTAATCAGTATCAGCATTCTGGCGTCAATACCATCATACGGGGAGATGCCCCTAATACAGCCGTTTCCGGGATCTGCGGGACAGACAGAGTCGGGAAGCGGGCCGTCTGGAAACACGTCCGGTGAGATCGGACCTGGTGTCAGCGCCGGAACAGGTGGGGGAAGCACTCAGACGGGAGACACTCCCAATGCCGGAGGAACATTACCTGCGGACATAAAGCAGCCGGTCATTCAATCGGAAGGTGCGATCCTTATGGATGCGTCTACAGGAACCCTGCTTTATTCAAAGAACGGGGAAACAAGATACTATCCTGCCAGCATTACAAAGCTTATGACCGCCCTTCTTGTTGCAGAAAAATGCAATTTGTCAGAAACGGTGACATTCTCAAAGACTGCCACCACAAACCTGGAATCAGGTGCGGTAACTCTGGGACTTACGGAGGGGGACAAGCTGACGGTAGAGCAGAGCCTTTACGGACTCATGCTAAAGTCCGCCAATGAAGTGGCCAATGGTCTGGCAGAGCATGTTTCAGGAAGTGTCAGCGCGTTTTCTGCCCTGATGAATGCCCGGGCAAAGGAGCTTGGCTGTACCGGAACCAATTTTGTCAACCCCAATGGACTTAACAGCTCCAGCCACTATACCACACCTCATGATATGGCCCTTATTGCCAGAGCAGCCTATCAGAATGACACGGTAAAAAAGGTATCTTCTACCTTAAGTTACCAGATACCGGCCACGAAAAAGGCCTCGGCCAGAACGGTGACCATGGGACATAAGATGCTTAATCCGGGAGATTCCAGGTATTATCCGGGAGTAATAGGAGGTAAGACAGGCTTTACTTCCCTGGCCGGCAATACCTTAGTCACCTGCGTGGAAAAGAACGGCGTCCGGCTGATTGCGGTTATCATGAAGAGTAAATCCACTCATTATGAAGATACAAAGTCTCTGCTTGATTATGGATTTGCCTTAAAGGCTGCCGGCGGGACAGCAAACGCTTCTTCCCAGGGCTGGGTCCAGGAGGGGACGAAATGGTATTACGGAAAGCAGGATGGGAATAAGGCCTGCAACGAGTGGCAGAATATAAACGGAGTGTATTACTGGTTTGACACAGATTCTTTTATGGCAGCAAGCCGCTGGGTGGAGAGCAATGGGAAGTGGTATTATCTGGGAGCTAATGGAGCCATGCTTAAGGATACCATTACGCCCGATGGATACCGCCTGGATTCTTCCGGTGCCTGGATCCGGTAGGAACATGGATGTTTTTGGCATAGAAAAAGAGCCTATAGGCTCTTTTTCTATGCCAAATCCTCTGAAGGAGCATTGTCCTGTTTTGTTTCCGTTTCGCATTCTGACATCAGGGTGGCCTCGCTTATATCGGCCCGGTATTCCATGATTTCTTCTACATCGCAGTCCAGGATCCTGCAGAGCATATCAATGGTATGAGTGGAAACGAAGTTATTTTTCTTAAGCCGCCCGATTTGCCCGGCACTGACCTTGCAGTACTTTATCAGATGATACTGGCTGATGTTTTTCTTTTTCATGGTTTCCCATAGTCTGTCATAAACAATCATGATTTATCACCTCTGTCCTTAATTAAACCGTGATTATCCAGTATTGCATATTATCCATAAGTGGTTTATATTATGGGAAAGGAGGATTATATCTATGAAAAAGAATATATTTAACGTGATTTTTTATCTTATCTGCTTTTCTGTTCTCTTCAAATCCATCTACCGACTTGCGTTTACAGTCCCGCCGGCTCCGGGAGCTCCAGGTTACCAGGAATATTATTACGGTACCATTGTCATGAGTATTGGCATCGGGCTTATGGTTATTGTGCCCAATCTCATCATTGAATATCTGATGGGCAACTGCTCCTCTTAGACTTGACGCAGACAGGCCCTTCATTGTATGATGAACAGAAAGCAGGAAAAAGAATGAAGGAAGAAGAGGAGAGACCAGATGGGGTTTGCTGCCGTAGCTATTTGCGCCGCAGTGGGCGCAGGCTTATATTTGCGTTCCGAATATGAAAAAGAACAGCTTAGCATAGAGAGGACTGTTTTTGAAAGCGCTAAGATAAAAGCGGATCGTACCATTGTGTTCCTTTCCGATCTTCACGAACACCGGTTTGGCGACGGCAATGAAAGGCTGCTGGCCGCTGTTAATGAGGCGGCTCCTGATCTTGTGCTGGTAGGCGGCGATATGATCATCAGCAAAGGGAAAGCGGATATGGCCGCTGCCTTAGAGCTCTTGGAAAAGTTGGCAGGCAGATACCCTGTCTTTTGCGGCAATGGCAATCATGAGAACCGTCTGCTTTGGGAATACCAGGTGTACGGAGGTGCATATGAAGCGTATGTGCAAAATTTAAAAAATCTTGGAATCAAAGTTCTTGATAACCGGACAGAATGGTATGGGGAAGATATCGCTGTTACCGGGATTGATCTAAACAAAGGGGCTTACCGGAAGTTCCATCCGGATCGTTTGAAAGAGGATGAGATTCTACAAAAGGTGGGAAAGGCGGCGAAGGAGCGGTTTCAGATTCTGCTGTGCCATTCTCCCCTTTATTTTTCCTCGTGCAGAAGCTGGGGAGCAGATTTGACTCTGTCCGGCCACTTTCATGGGGGAACCATAAGGCTCCCATACCTTGGAGGGGTCATGACACCTCAATATCAATTTTTCCTTCCATACTGTGCCGGTGAGTTTACAGAAGATGGGAGGCATATGATCGTAAGCAGAGGGCTTGGAACCCATTCCATTAATATCCGCTTAAATAACAAACCTCAACTGGTAGTGGTGGATTTAAAAATGAAATCATGATTTTGGGCCTTCCATATATTTACAGATGAAGCAGGATTTGATATACTGGTCAAAGGCATGTCTTATTCTGCCTTGGAGGATTTTATGGGAATCTCTTATAAACTGGATAATTTCGAGGGGCCGCTGGATTTACTGCTTCATTTGATCGAGAAGAATAAGGTGAATATCTACGACATTCCCATTGCGACGATCACGGAGCAGTACCTGGACTATGTAAATCACATGGAGACAGAGGATTTAAACATTGTCAGCGAATTTCTTGTCATGGCTGCAACTCTCATTGATATAAAGGCGCGCATGCTGCTTCCCAGGGAGACCAATGAGGAAGGCGAGGAAGAGGATCCCAGGGCCGAGCTTGTGGCACGCCTTTTGGAATACAAATATTATAAATATATGTCTCTGGAGCTTAAGGACCGGGAAGTGGGGGCGGAACGTCTGTTATATAAATTCCCTTCCATTCCGCCTGAGGTGGCAAAGTACGAACCGCCGGTGGATTTGGACAAGCTCCTTGACGGGCTTACCCTGGCGAAACTCCAGGAAATTTTCCGGGCGGTCACGAAACGTAAGTCGGACCGCGTGGATCCTATCCGCAGCCAGTTTGGCAATATCCGGAGGGAATCCATAAGCCTGGAGGACAAGATAAAATCGGTCATGGATTATGCCAGAGAGCACCGGAAGTTTTCTTTCCGCGGGCTGCTTGAGCAGCAGCCGGACCGGACCCTGGTTGTTGTGACATTTTTAGCGCTTCTGGAGCTCATGAAGATCGGCAAGATCAGGCTGACCCAGGAGCATTTGTTTGATGATATGTTCATTGAAACCCTGGAACCGGAAGGGGAAGACGGGGAAATGGATTTGTCGGAACTGCAGGATGAAGGGGAAGGAATTAAGGGAGAGGAAATCGATGGAATCGATGGATAAGGATACTCTATTGCCTGATGGGCCGAAGAAGAGCACAAAAGAAGAAAAGGTGTGGGAAGCCGTGATCGAGGCGGTTCTCTTTACCATGGGAAATTCCGTTGAACTTAAGGCTCTTGCTGCAGCGATTGA
Organism: Hungatella sp. UBA3147; assembly: GCA_002365025.1. Classification (GTDB taxonomy): domain Bacteria; phylum Bacillota; class Clostridia; order Lachnospirales; family Lachnospiraceae; genus Lacrimispora. The sequence continues at coordinate 8,169 of DEYX01000096.1, forward strand.
TCAGGATGAGGCCACTGCTAAGGAAGTGGTTCTCCGTTTAATGAAGCGCTATGATACGGGGAAAAGAGGGATGCAGATCCTTGAACTGGAAAACAGCTATCAGATGTGCACGCGGTCTGAATATTACGAGAATTTGATTCGTGTGGCATCTGCGCCTAAAAAGCAGGTTCTTACGGATGTGGTTTTAGAGACGCTGTCCATCATAGCTTACAAGCAGCCTGTGACAAAGCTTGAAATAGAGAAAATCAGGGGTGTCAAATCAGATCATGCGGTCAATAAGCTGGTGGAATACAACCTGGTATATGAAGTGGGCCGTATGGATGCTCCCGGCCGTCCGGCACTATTTGCCACCACAGAAGAATTTTTAAGAAGATTTGGCATTGGATCAACTCAGAATCTTCCGGTTGCCGATCCTGTTGTAACAGCTGAGATACGGATGGAAGTGGAAGAGGAGCTTTCGGAAAGCGGTGATCTGATTCCGGCAAAAGATAAAAAAGATGATAACATTCAGGAGGA
>DEYX01000147.1 GCA_002365025.1 Hungatella sp. UBA3147
GCGATGATTTATTCCAAAGGCAGATTTGGAGAAGAGCCGGTTCGCAGCCAGGGACATATTCATGCAATTTCACCATGATGTAATGCATCTACCCCTGAAGTGTATGAAATATGGGATGGGAAGGCGATTATCTATATGCAGGAAACTGCAAAAGATAATCCGGGAAGCTGTATTGCCATACATGCAAATGCAGGAGAAGTAGTGATTGTTCCTCCCGGCTGGGCGCATTACACTGTGAATGCAGATCCGGAAAGAAATATGTCTTTTGGTGCATGGTGTATACGGGATTATGGTTTCGATTATGAAGATGTACGTGCCCATGGTGGCCTTGCCTATTTTCCGGTAATAAAGGAAAAGGGTATTGAGTGGGAACCAAATACAACATACCGGGCTGGAACGATCATTGAAAAAAATGCCAGGGAATATTCTGAATTTGGTTTAAAAAAGGGAATTCCAATTTACAGGCAGTATGAAGATGATCATAATCTCTTTAACTTTGTCACGAATCCTGTAACCCTAAAAGAGATATGGAATAATTACCAACCTTAAGAAGGAGGTAGATCATGGAAAAAGTGAAGATGAATCATTATTGGCCCTATGGCGGAACGGGAATTGAATCATTTGGAGCCAATGATGTACCGGATATGGAAATAATTCCTGAACCGGGAGATTATGAAGTGCTGGCAAAAGTGGATGCATATGCAATTTGTGCTTCTGATGTAAAGATGATCCAAATGGGTAATGACTACCCTCTTTTTAAGGATCGGGATTTTGAGAAACAGCCTGCCAGACTAGGACACGAATTATCGTTGACAGTGGTAAGGCCGGGAAGAAACATGGAAAAGGACTGGCCGGTCGGAACCCGGTTTGGTGTGCAGCCTGATGTTTATCTGAACGGGGAACGTTACTGCATTGGTGTAAATAAAGATGGCGGAATGGCAGAATACTTATTGCTTGGGGCTGAGGTCTTTAAATCTGATTTTGGAAGCTGCGCTTTTGAGGTTGTAAATGATCTTTCGTTTTCTTCTGTTGCACAGACGGAACCGGTTGCATGTGTGGAAGCAGCTTTTACCAATCATACCCGAAATGAAATACGGGAAGAAGATGAGGTCTTGCTGTGGATAGATGAAGAGACTAGATCGGAATTTGACGTACACGAAGTAGCTGTCTCAAAAAAAGTTTCTATTTATGATAAAGGAAATTTGTTATCAGCAGTAATACCTAAGGGAAACAAGTTTGAATATGGAAATCTGGAAGAACTGGCTGACAGATTGTTTGACGTAATTGTTGTGATTGGCAATCCGCAAATACAAACAATGACTACTTTGACAGAATGTTTGAACCCGGGTTCCATATTTGCCTGGCTGCCGGAAAAAACACCATGTCCTTATGTTGAGATGGATATCGCTAAGATACATTACAATAAAATAAATCTATCCGGTACCATGACCCGCAGTCTAACAGAGGCTCTATCCTGTATAAAATACAGGTGTGATTATAAACCGGGAGGAGACTTAATAATATCTGGAGGCGGAGGTGCGATGGGCAGAATACATGTTATGCGTGCTTTGCAGCACGAAGCACCTCCGGGAAGGATCATTGTGACAAATCTCGGAGAAGAGCGTCTTTTATCACTAAGAGAGACATTTGGAACACTGGCATTGGAAAAGGGAATTGAATTGATTACTCTGGATATTGGGGGTAAAGAGTACGAGCAGCAAATCCGGAAATTAGCAGGAGAGAATGGGGTTTCTGATATTGTGGTATGTGCACCCGGAGTCGCACCTTTGAATGGTATTGTTGAATTCCTGGCTGCGGATGGGATGCTGGTATTGTTTGCCGGGACGAGTTATGGACAATTCGGCAGGCTGCCACTGGGGCTTGTCTCCGGAGCGGGAGTATCAATAACCGCAAGCAGTGGTTCCGGAGTGAAAGATCAGTTAAGTGTCGTGGATAAAATGAAAAAAGGTATCATAAATCCGGATATCAACATTGCTGCGATCGGTGGTCTGGATGCTGGAAAGGAAGGCATCAGGGCGGTGAAAGAAGGGCGCTATGCTGGAAAAGTTATAATATATCCTGTATTGCGGGATCTTCCTCTCACGGCTATAGAGGAACTTGATAAAATAGATGCAGAACTGGCATTATATGTTAAGGAAAATGGCTGGTCAAGGAGGGCTGAAAAAATTTTATTCAAGTGCATAGGAAATGGGGTGAGATGATTGAAACAAATAATTGTGCATTTTGGTGGAGGTGCTCTGGGCAGAGGTCTTGTCATTCCTCTCTTGGTGGAAAGTGGATACGATGTGATTCTAGCTGATGTAGATGAGAAACTCTTATCTGAAATCAAAGAAAAAGGCGGATATCCATTGTTTGTTACTGATGAGGAGCCTGAAAGACAGAGGCAGTTCATACCTGTTCTGGATACGGTGTCTACTATGAAAGAACAGAAAAAGCTATCCTATTATCTGGAACATTCAAGTGCTGTTACGACCGCCGTGCGCCGTGAGAACCTGATTCATGTAGCAAAGTCATTACTGACTGGTTATGATGGAAATCACATGTTAGCTGTTATTTGTGCTGAGAATATTGAACATGTCAGCGGATTTATGAAGGGCATACTGGAGAAGGCTGCTTCCTCTGAAGAGCAAATGAAAAAGATTCCGATGTTCTGCATACCTGACACTATCGTAGATCGGATCTGTTCTTCAAATTGGCCTGGAAATCTGGAAGTGAATTCAGAGATGTACCATGAATTAGCAGTGGATCAGAAGACCTTGGCAGACACACATATAAAGCTGATTCCAGCGATTGATAACATAGAGGGCGCATTTGTCCGAAAAAGACTCATGGTTAATACGTTCGCGGATGCCTCGTCATTTTTTGCATTAGCCAAGGGGAAAACTTATCTTCATGAAGCAATAGAGGATAAGTTTATACAGGAAGAGCTGGCACCATATTTTGAAAGTTTCCGGATTTTATTGTCTGCCAAATATAACTTTTCGAACGAAGAACTGGATCAATGGCATGCAGCTTATAAAAAAAGGCTAGCGAATCCGGCAATACATAGAAGTTTGGAATCAGTTGCCCGAAACTTGTGGGTAAAAATGGCTCTTGATGAAAGGTTTGTCTGGCCTTTACTTTCCCTTATGGTGATAGGAGAAGATACAGATTCAGGGATATCGGTACTGGTAAATCTATTAAAACAGAGTACAGGGGAATCAAACGCTGAAATCCAGAACAAGCTGGAGGATCTTTGGGGCAACACGGAATTAGGGCGAAAGATTTTATCTTCTGCTAAAAGATACCTCTAAAAGTGTAGGATTATAAGAACATAGATAAAGGAGAAGGAAGGGGATCATATAATGCTTATTAGTACATTAATTAAAAAGGAACATATCGTTCTATCCACTCAGCCGAAAAACCGTAATGAATTATTTGTCCTGCTCTCAAATAAGATGAGCGAACTTGGATTCATAAGACCTGAAGACAAGAACCTGTTTAAAGAGAGCCTGGAGGGTAGGGAGAGCCTGATGTCTACTGCGGTTGGGGATGGGGTAGCGATTCCGCACTCTAAAAATTCGTTAACTTCTGAACCGGCTGTATTATATGTGCAGATGCCTGAAGCAATAGCTTATGGACCGGAGAATGAAGCAGTTGATACGGTATTTATGATATCTGTTCCTGAAAAATCCGGGGATGAACATTTGAGAATTCTAGCAGAGTTATCACGGTGGCTTATGGAAGAAAAATTCCGTACCAGGTTAAGGGAAGCTAAAACACAGAAAGAAGTTTTAAAGGTATTGGAGAAACAGGAGCAGGAGAAAAAGGAGATTCTCAGGGAGAACGCCGTTAGAAAAGGATATATCATAGGAGTTACAGCTTGTCCCACCGGCATCGCGCACACATACATGTCGGCAGAAAATCTCCGGAAGACTGCGGAAAGTATGGGCTACCATGTTAAGATTGAGACTAATGGTTCCGTTGGGGTTGAGAATGAATTGACTTCGGAGGATATTCGGCTCGCAGATGCAGTGGTGATAGCCGCGGATACTAAAGTAAATACGGAGCGATTTGCCGGTAAAAAGTTGTTTAAGACAAGTGTATCAAAAGGGATTAAGGAACCGCAGAAGGTAATTGAATGTGCACTGGCTGCTCCGAAATATGAGATTCGGGAGACAGAGGGGAATGTTTCAGATAAGGCTTCGGTAAAAGGAGTAGGGGTTTATGGTGCACTTATGAATGGAGTATCAAACATGCTTCCCCTTGTTGTAGCAGGAGGCATCTTAATTGCCATTTCCTTTTTCTGGGGAATCAATTCAGCATCACCGGAGGATCCATCCTATAACGCTATAGCGGCGATATTTAACCAAATAGGAGGTGCAGCATTTTCCTTGTTCGTTCCTATTATGGCAGGCTATATTGCTTTTGCGATTGCAGATCGTCCGGGACTGGCACCGGGACTTGTAGGGGGGTATCTGGCTGCCAATGGAGGCAGCGGATTTTTAGGCGCAATCCTTTCGGGCTTTTTGGCGGGATATATTGTAAATCTGTTAAAGCGGCTTTTGAAGGGAATGCCAAAATCTATGGATGGTTTAAAACCGGTTCTGATATATCCGCTGTTATCCGTTCTTATTGTAGGAATAGCTACGGCAGCGATTCTGAATCCCGTTATGGGAACTGTAAATAACGTTATCACCAGTTTTCTTAATGGCATCGGTACAGCCAATCGGGTAATTTTGGGATTTATCATCGGTGCAATGCTAGCTGCAGATCTGGGTGGCCCGATTAATAAAGCGGCGTACTTTTTCAGTGTAGGCGCATTGGTTACAGGTAATTATGAGATTATGGCTGCGGCTATGTGCAGCGGTATGGTTCCGTCCTTGGCGACGGCACTGGCGGCTACAATATCCAAAAAGAAATTTTCCGTGGCTCAGCAGGAGGCAGCTAAAGCGAATTATATACTCGGTTTGTCCTTCATAGCAGAAGGCGCCATACCATTTGCAGCAAGTGATCCTTTTGTCATTCTGCCTTCGCTAATGGTCGGCGCCGGCATAGCAGGTTCTTTGTCGATGATTCTTGGCGTAACATGTCCTGCCCCTCATGGAGGAATTTTCGTATTGCCGGTCATTGGTAATCCGTTAGGATTTTTAGCCTCATTGATTATTGGAACATTGATTTCGACTTTGCTGATCTTATGCTTTAAAAAGGAACGGTTAACGGAATAACGATTAAACGGCGGCAAGACTTTACAGATTCTTACATGAAAAGCTTTCAAAAATTCTGCTACAAAATAGAGGTTACGTTTTTCCAAATGAAAAGCGTAGCCTCTTTGTTTGTTAGGCCAAGGGCCTGTT
>DEYX01000097.1 GCA_002365025.1 Hungatella sp. UBA3147
CTGACCAAAGGAATCTTGCGGGAGATACTGCGCTGCTGGATGGGGACTTCTCAAATATCAACACCTGCGGAACATTCTGGAAACATATTGACCGGGTGGTGGAAATGGCGGAGGAGCTGGGATTATATCTGGGAATTCTGCCGGTATGGGGAAGCAGTATTGTAACAGATGGATCCTTAAATATGGGGAATCTAAAGAGCTTTATGAAATTCGTGCTGGACCGTTATCACAACTGCCCAAATCTGATCTGGATCGTGGGGGGCGATGTGAGAGGCGATGTCAATCATGAGCTTTTCTGTACCATGGGAAATATGATGAAAAAAGATAAGCCAGACCGTCTGGTTACTTATCATCCCTTCGGGAGAACGGATTCCTCCCAATGGTTCCACAAAGAAGCGTGGCTGGATTTTAATCTGTTCCAGTCAGGGCACAGAAGATATGACCAGGATCAGTTAGGATCATGGGATGACAACCGGCCGTCAGATACTAGTTTTGGTGAAGACTGCTGGCGCTATGTGGAAGGCGACTATGCCAGGCTGCCCGTGAAACCTGTTCTGGACGGTGAGCCTTCTTATGAATGGATTCTGCAGGGACTTCATGATAAGACCCAGCCTTATTGGCAGGCTGCAGATGTCAGGCGTTATGCTTACTGGGATGTGTTTGCCGGGGCAGCAGGCCATACTTATGGACATAATGCGGTGATGCAGTTTCAACGTGATTTATCAGAAGACGGCAGCTTTGGCGTAAACTTTTTATGGGAAGACGGCCTGCATCATTCCGGAGGCTCACATATGAAGCATTTAAAAGATTTGATGGAGTCGGTGGGTTTCGTTCGCGGAAAACCGGCACAGCAGCTGCTCCGGTCCGAACAGGGAGAAAAGTACGGTCGGATCAGTGTGTTTGCCGGAGATGACTTTTTAATGGCTTATTCTTATACGGGAAGGGAAATAAAGCTTTCCCTGGAGGATTATAAGGAAAAACAGATGATGGTATTCTGGTTTTGTCCGGCAACAGGAGTGAAGAGCTATATTAAGACCGTAAGCGGACAGTCTGAAATTACGGAAACGCCGCCTGCCGGGGATGAGACAAAGGATATAGTGCTGCTGTTGCAGGAAGAAAAAGATATGCATGGAGAAGTAGATGGATGGAAAAAAGAATAAGCAGTAAAATATTACAATCATACCCCTGTTACGATAAGAGGAAGGTAGATGATCTGCTGGCAGCAGAAGCCGACGCGGATACCAGGAAAATTGTTGTTTTGGATGATGATCCCACAGGGATACAAACAGTCCATGATGTATCCGTTTACACGGACTGGTCTCAGGAAAGCATAGGTCGTGGTTTTGAAGAAAAGAATAAATTATTTTTCATTCTGACTAATTCAAGGGGATTTACAAAAGAGCAGACGGCAAAGGCCCATAGGGAAATTGGAAAGCGGGTAGACCGGACTGCAAAAGAAAAAGGGCTGAAATATCTGATTGTAAGCCGCGGGGATTCCACTCTGCGCGGTCATTACCCATTGGAGACCGAGGTGTTGAAGGCGGTCCAGGAAGAGCAGAACCCGTGGAAGGTGGACGGAGAAATATTGTGTCCCTTTTTTTCAGAAGGAGGTCGCTTCACCATAGATAATGTCCATTACGTTCAATATGGGTCCGAACTGGTTCCGGCCGGAGAGACGGAATTTGCCGGGGATAAGACGTTTGGATATCATTCCTCCAACCTCTGCGGATATATTGAAGAGAAGACGAAGGGGAGGTTTCGGGCGGATTCCGTTGTCCGCATTTCTTTGGAAGATTTAAGGGCAATGAAACTTGATAAAATCACAGAGCAGCTGCTGGCTGTAAAGGGCTTTCAGAAAATCATTGTAAATGCGGCGGATGAATATGATATTAAGGTTTTCTGCATTGCTCTTTACCGGGCAATGGGAAAGGGAAAGCATTACATCTTCCGGACGGCTGCGGCTTTTGTAAAGGCGCTTGGCAATATCAGCGACAAACCCCTTCTTACCAGAGATGAGATGATAACTGCGGCCGGAAGGACAGCAGGGATTGTGGTGATTGGCTCTCATACGGAGAAAACCACTATGCAGCTGGAAGAATTAAAAAAGACGGCTGGTCTTCAGTTTGTTGAGATGAATTCTGACCTGGTGCTGGTGGCTGGAGGGCTGGAACGGGAGGCAGAACGGATACGAACTGTGTGTGAAAATGCGGTCCGGGAAGGAAAAACCGTTGTCGTTTATACAAAGCGCCGCCTGCTTTCCATAGAAAATGATACGAAGGAAGCTGCGCTGCTTCGTTCGCTGAAGATATCGGAAGCGGTAATGTCCCTGGTTGAGAAGCTGGAAGTAACACCGGGATTTATCGTTGCAAAAGGCGGTATTACTTCCAGTGACATTGGAACCAAAGCTCTCAGGGTAAAATGTGCCCAGGTTCTGGGACAGATCCGTCCGGGAGTTCCGGTATGGCGTATTGGAGAAGAAAGTAAGTTTCCCCAATTACCATATGTTATTTTTCCGGGGAATGTGGGAGAGGTGACTACGCTCCGGGAAGCGGTGGAGCTGTTAATGATATACTAGAAAGGATTCATTATGAAAATTGGTTTGATTTATACCAGCACAACGCCGGAGCTGGTTGAAATTGTGGAAAAAGAAGTCATGGGACAGCTGGGCAGCGAAGCGGAGCTCCTAAGCTTTCAGGACTCTACCATTCTGTCGGAGGTGAGAGAAGCCGGTTATGTTACAGCGGCACCTGCAGCAAGGCTGATAGTGATGTATATGAAGGCAGTGGAGCAGGGAGCGGATGCAATTCTTAACCTATGCTCTTCCGTGGGCGAGGTTGCCGACTGCGTGCAGGATGCCGCCAGATATCTGGGAGTGCCCATTGTGAGAGTGGATGAAGAGATGTGCAGAGAAGCTGTCAGGCGGGGTAGGAAAATCGCAGTGATGGCAACGCTTCCTACTACGCTGGAGCCTACCAAAAGAACTGTTTTACGGGTCGCAAGAGAAATGGGAAAGCATGTGGAGATGATGGAGGTGCTGGTGGATGGTGCGTTTGGTCTCGACCAGGAGCAGTTTAAGGCTTTAATGGCAGAGCATGCCGGAAAGGCTGCGAAAGAGGCCGATGTGATCCTGCTTGCCCAGGGCTCCATGGCGTATTGTGAAAGCTATATTGCTGACATGTATGGGAAAACCGTACTTTCCAGCCCGGGATTTGGAGCAAAGGCACTGAAGGCGGCCCTTATTTCTAAAGGAACCTTATAACAAAGAACCCTATAGCAAAGGAACAGGAGAGATGTATGAAAAAAATAGTGATATCTGTTGCACCGGTGGCAGCAGATGATACTTTGATCGATCCCAGGAAGATCGCTGATGATGTCATTGCCTGCAGCAGGGCAGGGGCCGGGATGGTGCATCTGCATGTAAGGGATGGGAATGGACGGCTGACACCTGATTTAACCTTATTGGAGGAAACGGTCCGGTATATCCGCTCAGAATCCGATATCGTCATCCAGGTATCTACGGGAGGGGTATCGGATTTAACCATAAAAGAACGCTGTACACCTGTATCTGCGGACTGGGTAGAAGCTAATTCCCTGAATGTAGGCTCAGTGAATTTGGGAGATCAGGTTTATATCAATCCTATAAAAGATGTTTATTATTGTGTGGAGCAGATTCTTAATCATCATAAAACTCCGGAGATAGAAGTTTTTGAGATTGGTATGATTAAAACGGCAAAGGATTTGTCCATAAAGTATGAATTCGCAGCTCCAATTCTGTTCAGCATTGTGCTGGGACATATGGGAGCGGCTCCGGCCACGGTCCGTACCTTAAAATCCATGGTGGAAGCATTGGATGAATTCTTTCCGGAGAAAGAGAAAATACTGTGGGGAATTACCCATGCCCATCGGACAGATTTCCAGATTATTAAAACTGCGCTCGATCTGGGGGCCTCCACGGTGCGGATCGGATTTGAAGACAGCAGTTATTTAAACCGGGAAACCATAGCCGGCACGAATCTTCAGCTGGTTGAGGCAGCAGCGGGCATCGTGAGAGAGAAGAAAATGCTGCCTGCCTCCCCTGATGAAATCAGGGCCATGCTGAATATTCGCTCACTATAATTACAGGTAATTTATAAGTACTTAATCATCTGGCACGTGCTTTACTTTGTTTAACTTTATCAAGTAGGGGCGCGGATTGCCAATATCCGATTGACTGAATAGATGGACTGTTATGAAATCTCATATGCTCTCTTCCAGGTTGACAAGTGAAATAATAAAGCTTGTCACTTAGAAGAGAGCATATTTTTGTGCCTGTAGAAAATTATACTCACTAAGGCAGGTGCTTTACATATTATTAGATAATTGATATGTTGCTACATTGCTACTAAATGAAAGGAGTTGTCTTATACGTGTTTCCTTATCACCAAGAAATTCATCAATTTCCTTATTACAATGATAGGGTTATGCCTTATGATTATTATAATCATTGCAAGCTTGCTGGAAAAATTGAAAGGGCCTTATGGTGCTGATATAATAGAAATAAAATCAAAGAGAAGAAAAGGAGCAGAAATATGAAAAAGCTAAAAATAACACTTGCCTGTGCCGGCGGTATGTCAAGTAGTATGCTATGTAAGCAAATTATCACAGCATCAGAAAAGAAAGGCTATGCAAGTACAGAGTGCGAAGCCTATTCTGTTCATAGTTTGCAGTCAGCAGCTCCGGGGAGTGATGTAATTTTACTTGGGCCTCAGGTAGGATATATGAAGGATACTATAATGAAAAAATACCCGGATATTCCTGTTGAGGTTATTTATATGAAAGACTATGGGATGATGAACGGTGAAAAAATATTTAATGACATGGCAGAAAAGTTCGGTTGGTAAATTTGGTTATTAAATCGTTAAAAATTATTGACTTGATGGATAATTGTGCTATAATTTAATTGTTAAACAATTAAATTAATAAACTTATGAGCTTTAATAGTACATTGAATTCTGGAGGTCATATGAAGAAGGAAATAAAAATACTGGCACCCTGTGGAATCCTAGGTTACGGATATCCCAAGTCCTCTTTTTTAAAAGGAATGTCTTATAAACCGGATGCGATTGTTGTTGATGCGGGAAGTACTGATGCAGGTCCGCATAAATTAGGTGCCGGAGTAGCAATTGTAAGTGAAAAAGCCTGTAAAAAAGACCTGGAAATTATGATTACGGAGGGGGCAAAAGCTGGGATCCCGGTAATCATCGGGTCAGCCGGAGGAAGCGGGGGAAGAGTTCATGTTGAATGGACCTGGAATATTATAAAAGAAATTCTAAAGGAACAAGCATTGCAATCACAAAAGGTAGCGATCATATGGGCGGATATTCCTAAGGAAGCGGTAATAGAAAAATTACATAATGGTAAAGTTCAGCCGTTGGGTCTTTCTGTAAAAGATTTGACGGAAGAACGGTTGGAATTAACCAATGGTATTGTGGCTCAGATGGGGCATGAACCGATTGTAAAAGCATTAGAATCGGGAGCCGATATCATAATCTGCGGAAGAGCTTATGACCCATCTCCCTTTGCGGCAGTAGCTGTGTATCACGGATTTCCACTGAGCTATGGATATCATGCCGGTAAGATTCTTGAGTGTGCAGCCCTTTGTGCCGTACCGGGAACTACGAAAGACTGCATGCTTGGAACCATAACAGAGGAAGGATTTATGATTACACCATTATCTGATGATAGAATTTGCACGCCTCTTTCCGTGGCAGCACATACATTTTATGAAAAAGATCATCCATATATCCTTCATGGTCCGGGAGTTATCTTAAATTTAAAAGATTGTGAATTTAAACAGGTTGATGAAAAGAGTGTATTTGTAACCGGAAGCAGGATGGAACAATCGAATCCTTACTGTATTAAATTAGAGGGAGCCATGAAAGTCGCCTACAGAACCTTTGTGGTAGCGGGTGTAAGAGATTCACTTATGATATCACGGTTAGAGGAAATAGAGAGACTTGCTGAAGAACAAGTCAGAACTTATTATTCTGATATACCGGATGAAGATTATACGATTCACTTTATTAATTATGGAATGAATGGTGTAATGGGAGAGTTGGAACCTTCGAAAGAATTACCCCACGAAGTTGGAATCGTTTTTGAGGTAGTTGCAAAGTCCCAGGAACTTGCTGATGCAGTATGCGGCTCGCTTCGATCCAGTTTACTGCATTATGGTTATATCGGAAGAAAATCAACTGCCGGAAATCTGGCTTTCCCATTCGCGCCAAGTGATATTTCATTTGGTCCAGTATATGAATTTTCTGTTTATCACTTAATGGAAGTGGAAGATAGCTGTCAGATGTTTCCCATTGAATACCCTGATATGTAATGGAAAGGAGGAGATAAAATTGGCGGAATGCAGTTTATATGATTGTGCGAAAGTAATACGTTCAAAGAACAGTGGACCTTTTGAGATTACTCTGGATGTTCTTTTTGATGATCCGGTAATCTATCAAAAAATAAAAGACAGTAATATAATTAATAAAACTACGATTTGCAATCTATACCGGTTGACTGAGGATAAAATCACGCAAATTGTTTTTTATGACAAGGCGTTGGGGTTTAAGATTACATTTGCGAGAAAAATATCATCAGGTACCAGTTATGATACCGATGTTTATGGGGCACAACAACATGCACCTTTAAGTGAATTAATAGTCAGCATTTAGAAAGGGAGTGTCGGGGGATGGCAAAACAAAAAGCCGGGGGGGCACAATCAAAGTTAAAGCGCATCTGGCGGGATAGGTTTTTATATCTTACCTTACTGCCCACTTTAATATATTTCTTTGTATTCCATGTGATTCCGATCATTGGTATGAAATTGGCCTTTTATGATTACCGGATTAAAGGTGATAATGTATTTGTAGGATTTACATATTTTAAAAAGTTATTTTCGACTCCGGTATTTTTTCAGATACTGGAAAACACTTTGATTATCAGTGCGATGAAGATCTTCCTGTTTTTTCCGATGCCTATCATTTTTGCAATTATGTTAAATGAATTCAAGGCAGGTCCTTTTCGAAAGAGCGTACAGGTGATTTCTTATCTGCCGCATTTCCTTTCCTGGGTTGTAATAGCGGGAATATGGTTTGAATTTTTATCTCCTTCTACCGGGATTCTAAACAGCATTTTGACTGGTTTAGGTTTTGAAAAAGTAAATTTGTTAACAAGCAAAGGTTCAATAAGATGGGTTCTGCTGGCATCAGAATCCTGGAGATCCATTGGGTGGGATTCTATTGTATATCTAACGGCAATCATGGGGATTGATCCAACTCTATATGAAGCTGCTAAAATAGATGGAGCTAACCGTTTTCAGATTGTTGGAAGTATCGTTTTGCCGGCTTTGGCTGTAACAATGGTTACTGTTTTAATTCTGAATATCGGTTTCTTTATGAATGCAGGTCTGGATCAGGTGCTGAACTTTACCAATGCTGCAGTTAATTCTAAGATTGATATCATAGACACCTATGTTTATCGGATTGGTCTGCAAAATTCCCAGTATTCCTTGGCAACAGCAGCGAATCTATTTAAAGGTGTGATCGGTACACTCTTAATTGTTTCTACCCATCTGTTTTCTAAAAAGCTGACTGGTAAGGGTGCATGGTAGGAGGAAAAGTATGAAAAGAAGAAAGAAAATATCAATTGGCAAACTTCTATGCGGCTTTATTATGATGCTTTTAGCTTTATGTATGTTAGTTCCATTATTGAATATCCTGGCAAGATCTCTTTCACAACCGGATTTAGTTCATGGCCTGAAAGGATATGATATACTGCCCAAAGGATTTTCCACGGTTAATTATCAGGTTATTTTAGGACAGCCTATTGTAATCAGAAGTATACTGAACTCATTATTTATTACGGCTGCCGGCGTGTGTTTAAATATTATATTGACATCCAGTGCGGCTTATGTTTTAACAAGACCGGGCCTGGTTGGTAAAAAGGTCTTTATGTACTTCTTTATTATTATGATGATATTTGAGCCGGGTATTGTACAGGAATATTTTTTGATGAAAAATATTCATTTATTGGATAATCTGTTTTCCATGGTTATTTACAGAAGTGTAAATGTCTATTATCTGATTATATTAATGAGATTTATGGAAGAGGTTCCGGCTTCCATTCAGGAAGCTGCAAGAATTGATGGAGCTGGGCATTATAACATCTTATTTAAGATCATGATTCCTTTATGCAGAATCCCATTAATTACGGTTGGAATGTTTTATGCGGTGTTCCGCTGGAATGAATTTTTTAAATCCAGTATCTTTCTAACCAGCAAAAATCATACTGTTTTACAGGTGCTTTTAAGACAATTTGTTGTTAATTCTGATTCACAGGTAATTGTCGGTGCATCCAATATTTTAGCGAATAATAATATTGCGCAACTGGATAACGCTTCCTTAAAAGCTGCAACCATTATAGTGGCTGTTGTACCAATTTTATTATTTTATCCTATTATTCTTAAATACTATACGAATGGTGTTATGTCAGGAGGTGTGAAAGAGTAGATAATCGTTTGCTTTGCGGGAAGGCATAGAAAAAATTATAATGATTATATGGAGGGTATGCAATGAAAAAAACAATTTCATATTTATTAGTTATGGGAATGGCAGTACTGTCCCTGGCTGGCTGCGGAAAAAAGATTGATTCCGGTTCCAATGTACAAAGCACTCAGGATAGCACGAATGATTCATCATCTGTAACAATTAAGGCAGTAATAAAGGATTTATCAGCAGACGATGAAGTTTCCGTAAAATTTCTGGAGGCAGTAAGCAGCGGTGTGTCAAAAGAGCTTGGCCGGGAAGTACATATTGAACTTGCACCGATCTCTGATGGTACTTATTCAGAAAGTATGAGTCTGTTGCTTCAAAGCGGTGAAATTCCGGATCTGATGTATTTCCAGGGCGGCGATTATCAATTTGCCATTACCCAGGGAATCCTTGAAGACCTGAACCAATATGTCAATAGTTCAACGAATGTTAAAGCATTAATGCAGCCATTTAACAAGGAAAGATTAGCGAACTATCCATATCTTTTATGGTTGTCACCGGATAGAATAAAGGTTCCGGTTGTGAGACAAGACTGGTTTGATGCAGCAAAATCAAGCAAAGCACTTTTGGATGATCCTTCTGCAGACAATTATAAAGCTTTCTTCCAGGAATTAAAAGAGAACAACAATTTAAAAGCAGCATTTACCGTTCCCGGAGATATATCCGAGTTGGATACTGTATTTAATCTGGCCTTTGGGGTAAAGGCAACCTGGATAAAAGAAGGTGAAAAGTTTGTTTACAGTAAAGTTACAAATGCAGAAAAAGAAAAATTAGCATTTTATGCAGAGCTTTATAAAGAGGGCTTATTGGATAATGAATGGCTGACAAAAAAATGGGATACAAAAGAAAGTGCCTTTTATAATGGCGAAGTTGGAGTTGTAAGCGGAACTCAAGGCAGTGTCGTTAATGTTTACAATAATAAGATGGTAACACAAAATGGTGAAAATGCTAAGCTGGTTATTCTTCCGCCGGCAAAAGGTGCAGCACAAGGATATACTCCAGGTGATGTCAGTAAGGAATCCCGCGGCTGGGCAATCAGCAAATATTCGGATAATAAGGATGTTGCTTTTGCAGTCTTAGAGTATATGGCCGGTAAGGAAGGTCAGCTTCTCGATAAATTGGGTTACGAAGGTGAAGAATACAATATAGAAAATAATGAAATTGTATTAACCGATAAAATATCGGAATGGTGGCCTCGTTTCCATGAATCAATTGCAAATTTTGATGCGCCCATATCAGGTAAGACTCCGTATTTTAGCGAAGCAGCCCTTAAATCTTTAGATATGGTCAATACCTATTCTTCTTTTGACAATGCATTTGTTATACCAGATGAATATGCAACGAACTGGGATGCAAGTCAGGCACTTTACATAGAATTTGCAGCGGATGTAATAAGCGGTAACCGTTCCATTGATGAATTCGATCAATTTGTTGCAGATTGGAATGCGTTAGGCGGAACAGAAATTACGGAATATGCGAACACGATATTGAAATAATCAAGGGAAGAAAGGAACGCATGATGTTAACAAGAGAATATCTGATTCAAAATAAAGAAGTTGCACTGGATAAAGCAATCGGTTCACTCGGTGGTTTAGCGATCGGTGACTCCTTCGGGGATGCTGCAAGAAGCCCGGAAAACCAAAGAGATTATGGGATAACTACAGATTTTAATAAAGGTTCTTCCTGGAGTACGGACGATACGGAATTTGCTCTTTTGACGGCTGAAACTATGATTGAAGCCGGCGGTGATTTTACTTCAGAAGATGTAGTAAATATGTGGTTAAGACATGTGGCAACAGAAGATGAGCTGAAACGTGGAGGTGTCAGCGAAGTGGAAGCATGCAATAATCTGCGGAGAGGCATGCGTCCGCCGGAATCAGGAAGGTTCAATGCTTACTATTTAAGTGATGGTGCTGCGATGAGAAGCGGTCCGATTGGTATCCTATGCGCAGGTGATCCGGAAAGAGCAGCCAGACTGGCGGAAATTGATGCCAGCGTAAGCCATCATATGGATGGTGTCTGGGGAGCACAGGCCGTTGCTGTTGCAGTATCCTTGGCAATGGTTGATGCTTCTATGGACGAAATATTAGACGCTGTTTTAAAAACAGCACCGGAAGGGTCCTGGTTCAGGGAAACATTATTGCGTGCCTTTAAAATTGTAGATGATGCTAAAGGTGATATTGCAGATGCCTGGATGCCATTGCATTATGAATTATTCTCCACACACCGTTCTACGGTGGCAGAGGCGTTGCCGGAAGTATTTGGGTGTCTAAAATTAGAACATGACAGTTTTAAGTCAGGTTTGATTCTCGCCGGAAATTTTGGACGGGATGCAGATACCATTGGAGCTGTAGCAGGGGCTGTTCTTGGAGCAAAATATGGTGCAAAAGGCATACCGGAGAAGTGGCTGCAAAAAACCAGATATCCATCCGGAACCTGTTTAGGTTTTACAAAAGGAATTGATATCTTTGACCGCGCAGCCAAATTAGCAGCCTTAATTAAATAATATCATATGGCCTGTCTGGCTGATTGACAGACAGGTCATAGTTATCAAAGGAGAATGAGAATATGATACCTGATAAATATTTGGAAAAGGTATATTCCGGATTTCTGGGGATGAATATTGGTATTCGTTTAGGGGCCCCTGTAGAGCCGACCATATGGACTTATGAACGTATTTTAAATACATATGGCGAAATTACGGATTATGTAAAAGACTATAAAAATTTTGCTGCAGATGATGATGTGAATGGGCCGGTTTATTTTCTTCGGGCTTTATACGATGATGCAAAAGACGGTAATTTAAAACCCCAGGATGTTGCCAGGGCATGGCTGAATTATGCCCGTGAGGGTGTTGGCATGTTCTGGTGGGGTGGCTATGGCATCAGTACGGAGCATACTGCATACTTAAACTTAAAGCATGGAATTCCTGCACCGCAATCCGGGTCGATGAATCAAAATGGCCAATTACTTGCGGAACAGATCGGAGGCCAGATATTTATTGATACCTGGGGACTGGTAAATCCTTGCCAGCCGGACAAAGCAGCAGAATTCGGGCAGAGTGCAGCCAGCGTGTCCCATGACGGAGAAGGAATTTATGGTGCCCGTTTCTTCTGTGCATGTATTGCCCATGCCTTTCAGTGCCAGGATATCCATGAAATAATTCAAGTGGGGCTGTCACAAATCCCTGGTCATAGCATATATGCAAAGGTTGTAAATGCAGTCCTTGATTTTTATAAAAAAAACAATAATTGGCGGGATTGTTATAACATGCTGGTGCGTGATTGGGGATATGATAAATACGGCGGTGTCTGCCATATTATACCTAACGCGGGTGTATGTGCATTATCCATGGTATATGGGAATGGAAATTTTGCAAGGACCGTTGAAATTGCGACCATGTGCGGCTGGGATACAGACTGTAATGCAGGTAATGTAGGAACCGTACTGGGTGTTATGTGTGGAATCGAAGGACTGCCGAAAAAGTATCGTAAGCCAATGAATGATGGCATTATTCTTTCTGGAATTTCCGGTTATTTGAACAATCTTGATGTACCTACTTACGCGAAAGAGGTTGCTCTGCTGGGTTACAGACTGGCTGAGGAAGAAGCTCCGGCCTCTTTGCTTGATCGTACAAAAGAAGGAGAAGTTTATTTTGATTTTGAACTTCCGGGATCTACTCATAATATGCGGGTATCAAATTCATTTTATTGTACTGCAAGCCATTCTACTGATGTAGCATATAAAGGAAACGGTTCGCTAAAGATATTAGTTGATCGGATGACACGCGGAAATCAATGTAAGCTGTACTATAAACCTTTTTACCGGCGGGAAGAATTTTCTGATGAGCGTTATATGCCGGTATTTACGCCTACGGTATATCCGGGCCAGACAGTATCTATGAAGCTTTATCTGGATCAGTGGAATGGCTGGGAAACACTTGGGATAGCGCCTTATGTTCGCTCTATGAGCGATAAAAAAGAGCATTTACAGGGATATATTAAATTAGTACAGGGGGAATGGATTGACGTGACCTTTGTAATACCGGAGGTAGACGGGGATTTAATTGATGAAGTAGGTATTGTAATAGAAGGTTATTCCATTGCAAAAGCCAAAACCCTGGGATTCTTATACTTAGATGAATTTTTTATTACAGGTAAAAGCAGGTATACAGTAAAAATTGCAAAGCAGCGGAATGAATTTGGTACAATTACCCCATTTTCTGTCGATCATGGAGCCTGGGGAAAGGACGGAGATAAGCTGTCTCTAATGAGGTGTGAGCCGGCCTTTGCCTATGCCGGTAATTATTTTTCAAAAGATGTAAAGGTGACAGTACCGGTTACTCCGGTCAATGGGGAAAGCCACCTGTTACAAATCCGTGCTCAAGGTGCAATGCGTGGTTATATTGCCGGATTTTCACAAGATGGGAAAGCCGCAATTTATAAAAATGATTTTGGTTATAAAAAAATGATAGAAACTGATTTTGCCTGGAAACTTGGTACTGCTTATAAACTAACTCTGGAAGCGGTTGGTGATATGATTACCTTGTCCATAGATGATGAGAAAATAATAGAGATGAAAGATGACAGCTTCCGGTACGGCATGTTTGGCTGTGGTTCCATTGGCATGGGGAGAACATTATTTGGTGATTTTGAAATTATGGAGATTTAGCGGCCAGTTCCACTCCGGACAAGGAAGAGGTCGACGCAATTCGTTGACTTATCTATTAATTCAGGTATAATTAATGTGTTAGACCTTTTAAATGTTAAGTTAGAGATAAAGCGAGGTATCAATATGGGTTTTGCTCCAATTGAGAATGAAAGACTATCAGATAAAGTTGTACGGGTTATAATGGAACAGATAAAAGACGGTACTTTAAAACCTGGAGATAAATTACCAAATGAACTTGATCTGGCTGATGAATTCTGCGTAAGCAGAGGAATTCTAAGAGAAGCCCTGACGATATTACAAGCAAGAAATTATATCTGTAGAAAGCCGAAAGAGGGTACATTTGTTAATCCGAATATTTCGGAAATTTTGAATGTTCCTGCAGGAATTACACTAAAAGAAGGTACTTACAGCGATTTAATTGAAATGCGTATATGCCTGGAACAAAGGACTGTGGAGAAAATCATTGAAACTGCATCGGATGAAGAGATTGTAGAATTATATGATTTGATTTCAGAAACAGACAAGAAAAAAGGAGCGCGTTCCATCGATCACTATTTTCACTATCGTCTTGCAGAGCTTTCCCATAATGCGATATTTATGAATTTTATAGATTCCTATTATGATATCATTGATGAGGTTGTTACCCATACAACGAAGAATACAAACCGCAGACAGGAAATATATAAAGAACATTGTGAAATCATTCAAGCTCTTAAGGAAAGAGATAAAGAAAAGGCAAAGGCAGCAGTGGTAAGCCATCTTGAAAATGTATTACAAAATATCAAAAACGATTGAGAGTAAAGTGAGCTCATCGGGTATCTGTTCATCATAGATGATCTTATTAAAAAAGTATACGATTGTTGTTGAGTTTTTAAAGTGCTTATGTTATTATAAAAAAAAATAAATTTTTAGATATTAGGCATATGCCTTGATCCACGTTTGCTAGGGAAAATCTTAGCAAACGTGTTTTTTTTTGGAGGATAGGATGAAAAAGGGAAGATTAGCACTGGAAATTTTAACGATCATGTTAGGGAATTTTATTTATGCGGTAGGAATTGTGTTTTTTATTATGCCTTCAGGTTTGATTACCGGAGGAACTACTGGGATTGCAATTGCCGTTAATCATTATACAAAATTACCTATATCAAGTATTGTATTAGTTTTTAATGTAATTATGTTTATAATAGGATTGTTTGTTCTGGGAAAAAAATTCGCGTTAACTACACTGATCAGTACATTATTCTTTCCATTATCTTTGGAAGTACTGCAAAAACTGTTCGCAAATTTAGTAATTACAGATGACATTTTTTTATGTACAATATTTGGAGGAATTTGTATAGGAAGTGCGATTGCTCTTGTAATCAGAGTTGGGGCAAGTACTGGAGGAATGAGTATACCGCCTTTAATTTTGAACAAATATATGCATATTCCAGTATCTGTCAGTTTATACGTAGGCGACTGTATTATACTTGCTCTGCAGGTAGCTTTTAGTGATAAAAATAAAATTCTTTATGGCATTGTTTTAGTTATGATTTATTCCATCGTTTTAGATAAACTCCTTATACTTGGTACAAATAAAATACAGATAAAAGTAATAAGCAGCAAATCTTCGGAAATAAAAGATGCAATAATTTCGAAATTTGACAGAGGAGTCACGCTTTTGCATAGTAAATCAGGATATCTGGAAAGAGAGATGGATATTTTACTAACTGTTATTTCTAATAATGATTTATCTAAATTTGAAAAGCTGATTCATGAAATAGACGAAGAGGCCTTTGTTATTATCAGCCATGTTAATGAAGTAAGAGGCAGAGGATTTAGTATAGGAAAAAAGTATTTATAATATTTTACAATGAGGGGAGGTTTATTATGGAATTAAAAATTATTCAAGGAAAAGTTTCAGAAGAAATCTTAGAACTATATGTAAATTCTTTTCGTTTGAAACCTTGGAATGAAACGTGGACGTTGGATATGGCTGGTATGAGGATAAATGATTATCTTCAGAATCCGATGGCTCTAGGATATGAAGCTCACCAAAATGGTAATATAGTAGGATTTTTAATGGGATACATAACCTCCTATTTAGGGGTTAAAGAATTTCATATTCAGGATTTTGTGATTTCTGTAGATTTTAGCAGAATGGGCCTGGGAACCAAAATGCTGTCTTTGGTTCAACAGGATGTTAAGAGAAGAGGGATAGAAAATATTAATTTAATCACTTTGAAAGACCCAAGGACTGAAGGATTTTACAATAAAAATGGATATGAAACGGATTCAAGCCTTGTGTTTATGAATAAAAAAATATAAATTAAAGTATGAATGAGATTTGTATATTATCGTATTTTATTAGCTTAAGCTATAGTAAATAGAATAAATTTTATACGGCGCCTTTTGATTTAAAAAATCAGAAGGCGCTTATTTCTTTTTTCGGAGAAGAAAGCAGTTAATCACCGGGCTTCGCAGTTTCTTTTGGAATAGGGATAGAAAACCAGATTACTGTAAAGTCTTTGCAGCGGCTTTTAATATGCAGACCAGAGTCTGGCCCGTAGGATAAAACCAATCTGGAATTTGTGTTCACCAAACCGATGTTCTGGTTGGAAGTCCGGTTCAACAGATCCAGATCACGTCTGATGGCGGCAAGCTTTTGGCTGGGAATTCCATTTCCAGTATCATAGATATTGAAATAGATTCGATCCTTTTTCCTGTGTACGGAGATTCGAATGATCCCTTTTTCTTTCTTCTCTTTAATACCATGATATATAGCATTTTCAACAAGGGGCTGCAGCAGCATCTTTTTGATCGGGTAGATGGAGCAGTCAGGAGCAATTTGAAACCTGGCATCAAATTTATTCGCATAGCGGAGCTTCATGATTTCAAGATACTTTTTGAGATAGTCGATTTCATTCTGAACATTTACATTCTCCTGAGGGTCGCTGAGCGAATAACGCATAATTGCGGAGAGATAGGATATCATCTGACTGCACCGGTTTTCTGAGCCGGTCAGCTTCACTGACTCCCAGTAAATGCTGTTTAACGTATTATGAAGAAAGTGGGGATTAATCTGGTGTTGAAGTGCCTGCATTTTGGATAACTGAAGCTTGGCAGTTTTTTCTGAATCCTGCACTTTCAAATAGTCCTGCTCGATGAAGAGGTGGATTACATTCAGCAAAATGTATTCAAAGGGATTGGAGATCCTTTTTGAAGGCGGCTTTATTCTTTTTAGTGCAGTATTCGGCATGCTGAAAGTGCTGATGATTTTACTCAAATACTTGTAATCATGCTGGGTTTTAAAGAAAGCAAAAATACAGGCGACCCCAATGGCTGCCAGTGTGATGAAAATATACATGCTGGTCAGACTTATGGTAGTTTCGTATATTTTGTCTTTAGGAGTCAGCAATAAATAGGAGAAGCCATAGGAACGGGGGGAATGCAGATAGGTTGCGGTATAAGAGGCATAATCCTGGCTCACTACCGGAACATCGCTCTGTTTGTATTCGGATGCCATCTGTTTTGAAAGGGACAGGAGCGCTTCTGCTGAAAATTTACTGGTGGAAGGCCATAGAAGCCGGTTGTCAGAGTCAATTAAGTAAACTTGCTGATTCTCGTACTCCAGCAGCCCCTGCAGTTTGCTTTTTAACCGATCCGCATTGAAACTGAAAATGATCAGGCCGTTCTGGACATCCGTGGTCCTGTGGTACAGCTTTCTGTAAATGGTCATGCTGGGAGTGGGATATTCGGTATACAGTAGCGGGTCATCAGAGAACTCCATCCATACGTCTTCTGCTCCGGCATGATGGTAGGAAACCAGAATTTCAGCTTCCTTGTCCGGGGGAAAAGAAATCAGTTTTGCGCTTAAGGGATTAAAAATCCGGCTGTAATCATTTTTGTAGTAAACATAAATATTCTGGAGATAGTCGTCCGTGTAAATCAGATTCTGAAAGTTCAGAGAAATATTTTCAACGGATTTGATGGAATTTAAGGAGAGCGACTTTTCTGCAAACGCATTCTTTAGCTGCAAGTTTACCCTGGGATTGGAGGCAAAAAAAAGATATGCGTTGTCAACATGGGTATAAAATGTCTCCAGAATATCATCTGCTTGTTTCAAAATACGGGAAGCCCTTTTTTCAGCTTCCTGAGTGCTCTCTTTTGCTGTTCGGAAAATACTATATAGGCCAATGAGAAGAAGCGGAATCAAAATCAGCAGACTGTTGACCAGCAGGCTGCGGATGAAAAAACGGACAGTAGTGGAATGATGCTTTTTATTCAGGTTTTCAAAAAGTGAATTATTTTTCATGATTTCTATATTCCGTGGGTGTGACGCCCCAGTATGCCTTAAAGGCTCTTGCGAAGTTATTTGGATTTACATATCCGATCATATTGCTGATATTGTATATTTTGGTATCCGGGTCCTTAAGCAGCAGTGCCGCCTGCTTCATCCGGGCCTCGTTTAGCAGATCTGAAAAGGTCTTGGAGGTTTTCAGCTTAATCATCTGACTGAGGTAGGAAGAATTCAGGAACAGGGATTCTGCCAGGGAGGACAGGGAGCCTTCCCTGTAATTTTCGCTGCAGTAGGACAGAACTTTCTTTATAATCTCGTCAGAAGAATGACTTTGACCTGTATCAGAGCTGATGTTGTATTTTAAGTCCAGTTCCATTTTGATCGTTACAAAAATTTCCTTCAGCTCTGAAAAGTTGGTAGGCTTTAATACATAATATCGGACCCCGTACCGTATCGCATTCTGCGCATACTTGAAGTTATCATGAGCACTGAGGAAAACTACGATCGGCCTGGAGCCAGTCAGCTCTGAAACTGCCTTTGCCAGCTGGATCCCGTCCATATCGGGCATACTGATATCGGTCAGGATTACATGTACCGTGTGTTCTTTTAAATATTCAAGAGCTTCCCGCCCGCTGTCTTTCTGGGCGCTCACATGAAAACCTTGTTCATTCCATGGAAAACAGGACGCTAGTATATTGCGGGAATTTGCTTCATCATCTACAATCAGAAGTTCATACATTTCATTTCCTCCACCACTGTACCATATTGATATGAAAAATTATAGCATGAGGAAGTTTTAGAGTCAAAGGGGATAGCTGACGGAGTCGAATTTTCTAAAATAATGATAGCCTGGTAAAATAAAGATAGATGGAAATGATAGGTGGTTATAATGGATACAAGGGCGCACGGCAGCGGCATCATGATAAAATACGGTTAATGAATTGTGTTCCAATAGGACCGCAAGTGACTGAAGGAGGAATTATCAATGCCACCGTTAAAATCAAATGCTGCAAGGATGCCGGCAGTGAGAAAATATCCGAAAAACTGGAGATGGGGATTGCTCTTCATTCTGCCATGGCTGCTTGGATTTTGTGTTCTACAGGCTTATCCGCTTATAATGTCGCTGTACTACTCGTTTACTGATTTTTCTATTCTGTCGGAAGGCAAATGGATTGGTGCGGATAATTATATCAAGCTGTTTACAAGGGATAAGTATTTTGTAAAGTCTTTCCTGCTGACATTTAAGTACGCTCTGATGTCAGTGCCCATGAAGCTGATTATGGCTTTGATTGTAGCAATGATCCTTAATATGCGTTTAAAGGGAATCAACCTGTTCCGTACGGTGTACTATCTGCCCTCCATTATGGGAGGCAGCGTTGCCATCTCTATCTTGTGGAGATTCATGTTCATGAAAGAAGGAATGCTTAATAAGTTCTTAGGTGTTTTACATATTCCGGCAGTGAACTGGTTGGGAGATCCGGATATTGCGCTGGTAACTATTAGTCTTTTGGTCATCTGGCAGTTTGGCTCCTCTATGGTTCTGTTTCTGGCAGGGCTCAAAAATGTGCCGACGGAGTTATATGAGGCGGCAGAGGTTGACGGAGCAACAAAGTGGATCCAGTTCTGGCATATTACTTTTCCCATGCTGACACCGGTCGTTTTCTTTAACCTTATTATGCAGATCATTCATGCATTGCAGGAGTTCACCTCTGCATTTATTATTACCAATGGCGGACCCAACCACGGAACATACTTAATGGGGGTTAAGATTTATGAAGACGCGTTCAAAAATTTGAAAATGGGATATGCATCTGCATCCTCATGGGTGATGTTTGTGGCCATTCTTCTGATTACGCTTCTCGTATTCCGCTCATCAAGCGCATGGGTATTCTATAATGATGGAGGGCTGGACTAATGAGAATGAAAAAGAACAACCTTTTTGCGTATGTTATTTTAATTGCCGTAGGAACTGTTATGATATACCCTTTGTTCTGGCTGTTTTTTGCTACATTCAAGGACAACAAGGAGTTGTTTGGAACGATGAGCCTGCTTCCGGAACAATATTCTTTTGGTGCTTACAGAGAAGGCTGGAAAGGCAGCGGGCAGTTTACTTACCTGACATTTTACTTAAATACCTTTAAGCTGGTCATCCCGACCGTGGCGTTTACCGCTCTTTCCACAGGAATCGTTGCATACGGATTTGCCAGATTCAGCTTTCCATTTAAGAAAATACTGTTTATGCTGATGATTTCCACTTTGATGCTGCCGGATGCAGTAATTATGATTCCAAGATATGTTGCATTTAACAAATTCGGCTGGGTTGATACCTATCTGCCTTTCTGGGTTCCGGCAATTCTGGCCTGCTATCCTTTCCTGATTTTTATGCAGATTCAGTTCTTGAGAGGAATTCCCAAAGAACTGGACGAATCGGCCTATATGGATGGCTGCAATCCATTTATGGTATATATAAAGGTACTGGCTCCGCTTTTAAAGCCCTCTGTATTTTCTGTGGTAATCTTTCAGACCCTTTGGAGGTGGAATGATTATTTCAATAACCTGGTATACATAAGCAGTGTGAAAAATTATACACTGTCTCTGGCTTTGAAAATGTCCATAGACAGCCAGGGAGCTTCCACACCCTGGAATCAAGTGCTGGCCATGTCCTTAGTCTCCTTGATTCCCCCGATTTTACTTTACTTCTTTGCACAAAAGTATTTTGTGGAAGGGATCACGGCCGGAGGTATAAAAGGATAAAAAAATGATAGATGAACAATATGAAGATAGATTTTAAAGATATGTACCTGTAATATGAACAGGGGTTTGAAACAATGGATTTATGGTAAAATGGAATTACCAAACTTAAGGGTAAACCTGATAAAGGAGAAGGAGGAAAAATTTTATGAAAAAGCATTTCAAGAAAAGCGCGGCTCTGCTTATGGCTGCTTCCATGGCGGCAGTATCCCTGATCGGCTGCAATTCAAGTGCCAAGAACGCAGATACCAATGCGGCTGCTCAGAGCAGCGCAGGGGCTGAGGATACAGAGGCTGGCAAGCCGGCATCCGGAGGGGATCCTGTAACGCTGCGTTTTTCCTGGTGGGGTAGCGACAGCAGACATAAAGCCTTGCTGGCCGTAATTGAAGCTTATGAGAAAAAGAATCCCAACGTAAAGATCGAAGCAGAGTATCAGGGTTATGACGGGTACTACGAGA
>DEYX01000331.1 GCA_002365025.1 Hungatella sp. UBA3147
TCGTTTTGATAGGGGTTAAGACGAAGGAGCATTTCCCTGTAAAAGGGTCTTTCTTTTTTTTAGGATAATCACATGTATCTTGTCATATAAAGGGTATAATACAAGAACAGACGCAGTAATGTCCATATAATCGTAAGGTCCTTCCTGATGTCATCTATACTTCTGAACAAAGGCTGGAACGGCCGTCTGTAAAATTTCTGAGCAGAACAAAGGCCTGGTCATCCAAATAGGAAGGGGTCTATCCACATGAACAGGTCCCTGACTTATCGGAACAATGGTGTTTAGAACAACTTCATAATTTCGGAATATCGAATTGCCTAAGTCGCAGATTTGGTTTTTAAACAGACACAAGGATTCATTTGAAAGATTTGTGTTATTAACCTAAAAGGAAAGGAGAAATCATGAAAAAGGAAACAGGATGGAACTTTGACAATAGTTATGCCCGCTTGCCGAAGATGTTTTATTCTAACATCAAACCGACTCCCGTAAGGTCCCCTGAATTGGTGATACTCAATGGAGAATTGGCAGCATCCCTTGGGTTGAACGCCGCAGCATTAAAAGGTGATGGCGGTGCAGCGGTGTTTGCGGGAAATGAAATTCCGGAAGGGGCGGAGCCGTTGGCTCAAGCTTATGCCGGACACCAATTCGGCCATTTTACGATGTTGGGTGACGGCCGTGCGGTACTGTTAGGAGAGCAAGTGTCACCTCAAGGAGAAAGATTTGATATTCAGTTGAAAGGTTCAGGGAGGACGCCTTATTCTCGCGGAGGTGATGGCCGCGCAGCGCTGGGTCCGATGCTCCGCGAATGTATTATCAGTGAAGCCATGCATGCACTGGGAATCCCCACTACCAGGAGCCTGGCGGTTGTGACAACGGGTGAACCGGTAATGCGGGAAACAAGGCTGGAAGGTGCCATTTTAACCCGTGTCGCGGCGAGTCATTTACGTGTTGGTACTTTTGAATATGTCGTGAGATGGGGCGGTGTTGAGAACCTGAAAATCCTAGCTGATTATGCAATTCATCGTCATTTCCCAAAGATCGATGATGATGAAAATAAGTATTTGTCTTTTCTTCAGGAAGTCATTAAACGGCAGGCCGCGCTTATCGCGAAATGGCAGCTTGTCGGCTTTATCCATGGGGTGATGAATACAGATAATATGGCTATCAGCGGAGAAACGATCGATTATGGCCCATGTGCGTTTATGGATACGTACGATCCAAAGACGGTATTTAGTTCAATCGACCATCAAGGCCGCTATGCTTATGAGAATCAGCCGCTGATCGGAGGATGGAACCTTGCCCGTTTTGCTGAAACGCTCTTGCCGCTGCTTCATGAAGATAAGGAAGAGGCTGTTAAACTGGCCCAGGAAAAGGTTTCCGGTTTTAATGATATTTTTCACTCACACTGGCTTGCAGGAATGAGAGCAAAGCTCGGCCTGTTTAATGTCGAGGAAAAGGATGAAGAGTTGATCAAAGATCTTCTTAGCCTGATGGAGAAGCACCGTGCAGATTTTACGAACACTTTTCTTGCTTTAACCCGCGATAAATTTGATGAGTCAAGCCTTTATAAAACGGAGGAATTCGCTCAATGGAAAAAGCGTTGGGAGACAAGAGTGGAGAATCAGGAAGAATCCAAAGCAGATTCGAATAAATTGATGGAGAATAGCAATCCTGTGGTGATCCCTCGTAACCATCGGGTGGAAGAGGCGTTGGAAGCGGCAGTCGAAGAAGGAGATCTAAGCGTAATGGATCGACTTTTGGAAGTGCTATCGAATCCTTATGGATATGCCCCGGAAAAGGCTGAATACACAAAGGTCCCGGAGACGGACATCCCTTACCAGACTTTTTGTGGAACTTGATAACATCTGCTTTAATATCACGAAAGGAGCCATCGGCAATAAGTCGATGGCTCCTTTCAAATCAAGCAAGGCATTGTATATGAAATAAAATATTAAGTAGGAATATAAGGTTCGCATATATTGCTTTTTTTAAAATAGCTTAAATTCCTATTTTCAAGATACTTCATGGGCAAACTTTCTCGTGTTTTTGATACCAACGGCAGGTCGATTATTAACCACAGCTAAAAAAACTTGATTTTCCAATGCTCGTGCCCTCATGGTAGGGCACCACATGCGCCTATCCTTTTTATTTATGCTGTAGGCTTCCTCATAACAAAACTCATATGCCTGCCGCATTTCTTGTCCTGGCGGTAGGAAAATCCATCCGGGCTCAAATAGGTGCAGGCACGGTCAATCATAATCCGCTCCGCGGGAACCCCCGCTAACTCACATTGCTTTTTTACCGTTAATTGATTATCGATATGATATTTTCGGGTTTTGTCATTAAAATAAATAAATTCCTCCGTGTAGCCCAGATCCTTGAATTTTACATACACGTCTTCATCGACTTCAAATTTCTCCTGGCTCAGTGCTGTTCCGAGTTGAACATAAAAATCCTCCGGATTACAATGCTCAACTTGCTTCAAATGTTCAAACAGCCTCAAGGTGATTTCTTTGACAGTGCCCTGCCACCCGGAATGGATTACTCCAGTTAGTCCCTTTACTTCATTGAAAAAAATGACCGGTACACAATCCGCAGTAAAGCTGCACAATAGTAAATTGGGTTCATATGTGTACAGGGCATCTGTATCAGGGATAGCTGTGTCTAATCCATCAGACCCACGCCCTTTGTCCGAAAGCGTTACCTTATGGAAATTTGAAGAATGGGTTTGGTTGGCACAGACGAAATCACTCAGTTCGCACTCCAGAAATTTGGCCAGTTTTTTTCGATTCTCCACCACATTATCTGTGCTTTCACAGACATGAAGGGCCATATTATTCATTTCAGGTTGTGCTTCCTCTTTCATGGTCATTCCAAGCAGGAAATTCCGATTATTGACATATAATCTGGTTTTCATATCATCACCTAATTTAAATATATGTGAGTAGACAGCAGTTGTATAGAGAAAAGTCCAATGGTT
>DEYX01000098.1 GCA_002365025.1 Hungatella sp. UBA3147
GGATCGGTGATGTGATCCTGCCTGATGTGGCAGGAACAGGAGTAGATATCGTAGCGACGAAAGAGTGTAGATGACAGTGGGCCTTTTTGAGGTTCTGTGTTGCTGTGAATGATTAGTCGAAGGAGGACTTTCTATGAAGATTAAGAAAATGGATATCAACAATATGAACGGATTAACTGAAGATGAAGATACAACCTGCGGCTTGAATGACATGAATTGTCTTGGAGAAGAAGACGATACAACCTGCGGTATCAATGATATGAACTGCTTAGAGGATGAAGAAGAGGATAAAACTTGTGGCTTAAATGATATGAATTGTTTGGGTGAAGATGAATAAATTCATAATATAATGAATGGACAAGGGGGTTCTCAATGAAAAAATTTATAAACGATACGGCATTGGTGGAAGAACAGATGATTTTAGGGATGGTGAAGGCTTATCCCCGGCATTTGAAAAAGCTGGATTGCGGTAATGTTGTTGTGCGGGCAGAGAAGAAAGAGGGGAAGGTAGCTTTAATCAGCGGCGGCGGAAGCGGACACGAACCGGCTCATGGGGGTTTCGTCGGAACCGGAATGCTGGATGCCGCAGTTGCGGGTCCGGTCTTTACCTCCCCGACTCCGGATCAGATCTATGAGGGCATTAAAGCGGTCGCTACGGATGCTGGTGTGCTTATGATCGTAAAGAATTACACCGGTGATGTCATGAACTTTGAGATGGCCGCAGAGATGGCGGAGATGGAAGGCATCACCGTGAAGCATGTTGTCACGAATGATGATGTGGCAGTAAAGGACAGTCTTTATACGATCGGCCGCAGAGGAGTGGCAGGGACAGTCTTTGTGCATAAAATAGCAGGTGCTATGGCCGAGACTGGTGCAGATCTTGATAAGGTGCAGGCAACTGCGCAAAAAGTAATTGATAATGTAAGAACGATGGGAGCAGCGATTGAACCTTGTACGGTACCGGCAGCGGGGAAACCGGGATTTACCCTTTCCGATGATGAAATGGAAATCGGAATCGGTATCCACGGAGAGCCGGGTACCCATAGAGAGCCGGTTAAAAAGGCGGATGAGATCGTTGATATGCTGCTGAGCCAGATTCTTGAAGATATCGATTATGCAGGCAGCGAAGTAGCGGTTATGATTAATGGCGCCGGCGGAACTCCGCTGATGGAGCTATATATCATTAACAATCGGGTTTCTGATGTTCTGGCAGAAAAAGGTATACGGATACATAAAACCTTTGTCGGAGAATATATGACCTCCATCGAAATGCAGGGCTTTTCAATCTCCCTTCTTCGTCTGGATGATGAAATGAAGCAGCTTTTAGATGCGGCCGCAGATACGCCTGCTTGGAAATAAAGGGATATTTTGTATTTTTTCAGTCCCCGCTTATTGCGGGGACTTTATCAATGTAAATATGGATCAGAAAGGTGGATTGCCATGGCAGACAGTAAAAAGGTATTAGAAATCATAAAAGCAATCAGTTTAAAAATGGAAGAACAAAAGGATTATCTTACGGAACTGGACCAGCCGATTGGAGACAGTGATCACGGAATTAACCTGGCCCGTGGTTTTGCTGCGGTAAATGAAAAGCTAACCGGTCTGGAAGGCAAGGATATCGGGACCATATTAAAGACAGTAGGTATGACGCTTGTTTCTACTGTCGGCGGGGCTTCTGGTCCGTTATACGGATCTGCTTTCATGAAGGCTGGACAGGCCATGGCTGGAAAGGAAGATGTGGACATCACCGATTTTTTAACGGTCATAAAGACTGCCATCGAAGCAGTAGAACAGCGTGGCAAGGCAGTG
Organism: Hungatella sp. UBA3147; assembly: GCA_002365025.1. Taxonomy (GTDB): domain Bacteria; phylum Bacillota; class Clostridia; order Lachnospirales; family Lachnospiraceae; genus Lacrimispora. The sequence continues at coordinate 1,810 of DEYX01000098.1, forward strand.
GTGGAGGAGGCGACCATGTTAGATGCTATGGTGCCGTCCTATCAGGCCATGGATCAGGCTGCCAAGGAAGGGAAAACAGTTGGGGAAGTTCTTAACGCAGGAGTCAAGGCAGCATGGTCAGGAATGGAGCATACAAAGGATCTGATTGCCACCAAAGGCCGGGCCAGTTATGTGGGTGAACGGGGTCTGGGGCATCAGGACCCGGGGGCTACGTCTTATTCTTTTATGCTGGAAGTGATTTCTAAAGTGGCAGGCTGAAGGGAGGTGTATCATTGATGGTTGGATTAGTCATCGTATCTCACAGTGATTCGCTGGCAAAAAGTGTTGTGGAACTGACAAAAATCATGGCGTCCAATGCGCAGATTGCCCCTGCAGGCGGGCTCGAAGACGGAAGTTTTGGCACCAGCTTTGAGAAAATCCAGGCTGCGATTGAATCTGTTTATACCGACGACGGAGTGTTGGTGCTTATGGATATGGGCAGTGCCGTCATGACCACTGAGATGGTAATCGAAATGCTGGAGGACAAAAAGGTGGAAATGGTAGATTGCCCATTAGTGGAGGGCGCGGTTGTAGCCTCCATAGATGCGGCTGCCGGAATGGATTTTGAAACGATTAAGGGAGATCTTGCGAAAGTAGGAGGGACCAGGAAGTTTTAAATATTCAATAAGAGAGCTATGAACAACCGTAAAAAATGGTAACATAGCTCTTTTTGTATGATCAATGTTTGATAAAGTAATCTAAAACCAAGGACTCACGGAAAGGGGAGGCTGAAATATATGAAACGGCAATTCGATAAGCAGGTGAAGCAGATAAAAAAAGAAGAAAATAAATTGCTTAACAAAAAGGAAAATCCATTATTAAAAGCTTCCATAGAGCCTGTTGCTGATAAAATTCAAAGTTATATACCAAACAAACTAAAAACCGCCCTGGAGACGGCATTCTATAAAGGCTTCCGGCTGGTTTTTGAAAAAGGATATATTTATATAGAGAAAACTTATGATAAAGATAAGATACAGTTGGAATATGATTTAAATAATTATGCCATTGACAAAGTAACCAAAAGAAAATATTTGAAACGTCTGGACCGGCATTCCAAGCAATCCCAGATGTTTAATTCTTCCATTTCTGTACTGGAAGGAGGAGTTTTGGGGGCATTAGGAATCGGCTTGCCAGATATCCCGCTTTTTTTATCCCTGGTCATGAAATCTGTTTATGAAATTGCTTTAAGTTATGGATATCATTATGAAGCAGAGGAAGAAAAAGCTTATATCCTGCTTTTGATCTGTACTGCAATGTCGAAACAGGAGCAGCAGAAAGAATTCTATCAAAGACTTGAAAAACTAGGCGAGGACATTGATGATAAGATAATTCCGGAAATTGATCTGGAAGAACTTATAAAAACCACAGCAGGAATCCTATCGGAGTCGTTATTAGTCGCAAAATTCTTACAGGGGATCCCATTGGTAGGAGCGGTGGGGGGCTTTGTAAATTATAACATCATTCGTAAGATCAGCAAATTTGCCGGTGTGAAATATAAAAAGAGATATTATATGAATAAACAAAAACAAGCGGGACACGGAAGAATATTCGGTGAAAGCCGGGGATAAAGAAGTTGACAAATCTGGAATATACAATATACTTACTATAAAAGAAATATAGATTTCTTGCATTGGGGATGATGATGGATGTATATTGTAGCTTATCGTTTATTAAATTTACTGAATGACTGTGAGTTTGGTTCTACGGATGCGCATATCGCGAAAAATCTGCTGGATATGATATACGAGGTCGAATTTATGCCGATTGACCAGGTCGCGGCAAAATGCCACATTTCCAAGTCAACACTTTCTAAATTTATAAAACGCCTTGGTTTTGAGGATTACAAAGAGTTTAGGGATAATGTGAGGAATGAGAAGAATAGAAGCAGATATACCGGAAGCGAACAAAAATTTTCGATGATTGAGTTTATTGAAACACAAGGAATTGAACGATATTTGAATGTCCTTTCTGTTGATATTAAGAATTTTCTGTCTGGAATTAATATGGAGCAGATTCAAAAACTGGCAGAAGCAATTTACGATTATGATAAAATTGCTGCATTCGGAGCCGTTTATTCGGAAACGGTTGCTATGGATTTTATGTATATGCTTGCTGAGGAGTGGAAATATATAAAAACAAATCTCTTTGATACTAAGCAGGAACAATTTATTAATCAGGCGGATGAGGATACTCTGATTATTATATTCTCTAATTCGGGACAGTACATCTATCGGGATGGGCTGAAAGCTTTGAATTCATCTAAATTATTTATTAAAAAAACCAAGGGCCGGATAGCACTTATTACTTCGAACAAAGAGGCTGCATATGACCCCTGTATCACTTACCCCGTCTTATATCACTTAACCACGGATGTGCAGAATCATCTGATTGTTGAACGTATCGTCGTGAATCTGATTGTTGACAGCTACAGAAAAATCAGGAAAGAGAAAAAAGGAAAATAGATTAACCGATAAAAGACAGACTTTCATGAAGAGTCTGTTTTTTTGTTAAAAATAACTAAATTTTGTTTGAATAATTAAGGTGAAGTTGCTAAAAAAGTTTCCAAAAAGCGAAATTCAAAGATTTTTGAAATGATTTTATTTATAATGAGTTGCAAGCTGTTATGTATAATAAGTTGTTAAATTTAGTCATGAAAGGAGTTAGAGATGTACGAGGGCTATAAATAGCCGTAGAATTATGGGGAGGGTGAGATTGCCAATAAAAAGATAGTGAAAACGTTAGGAGGAAGGGTTATGTATTTTATTATTGCTTCGCACGGCGAATATGCCGAGGCCTGTAAAAAGAGCTGCGAAATGATTACTGGAGCAGCACCCCAGTTTTCAGTAGTGACTTTTACAGAAGAAATGACGAAAGAATCGGTTGAGAGTGCTTACAGAAAGATTCTTGAGGAAAAAGGAGCAGAACAGTGTCAGGCGATTATTACTGACATAAAGGGGGGAACGCCTTATAATGCAGCAATTGTCATAAGACATGAGTATCCATCTGTTGCGCTGGTATCAGGACTATGTCTGGGTATGCTGATTGCATTGAATGTAGGCGATGCGCTGGAAAATGCGATTGAACAGTCAAGGGAAATAATTACCGGAGAAGGAGTATCCGCTGCAAAACAGACTATGAATGTAGTTGAATCTGCTGAGCCGGTGGAAAATAACGGGATCGTGAATTTCAGGCTGGATGAACGTCTGATTCACGGTCAGGTGGCAACCTACTGGACACGTACTCTTGGTGTTACAAGAATTATGATAGTAGACAACAATATCCTGATTGATGAAATTGGCAAAAATGCTCTGCAGGCAGCAGTTCCGTCAGGTATCAGGCTTAGCGTACTGTCAGTAGCTAATGCAGCGAGGAGGCTGAACAAAGGTGCGTACGCAGGACAGAGAGTATTCCTTATTGTAAGGAGGACGGATACAATCCGTGAGTTACTTGATGCAGGGGTCAAAGTAAAGGAAGTAAACATTGGAAACATGGGAGTGAAAGACGGGCGGAAGCAAATAACGAAATCCGTATACTGCACGAAGGAAGAAATTAAGGATATTCTGGATATAGAGAAATCCGGCGTGCAGGTATATGCCCAGATGGTACCGAATGACGATAAGAAGAAATTCACATCTTTTTTAAACAAGGAGGCATAGAGAATGGAAATTCAAGTGTGGCAGATTCTGGTATTGACATTATTAGCTTTCTTTTTTATTTGTGAAGGCTTATCTACCTCTATATTTGCAAACCAGCCGGTTATCATTGGAACAATTACCGGTATTGTTATGGGCGATATAGGAACAGGACTGGCAGTAGGGGCGACTCTTCAGCTGATGATCCTTGGAGTAGGTACATATGGAGGGGCATCCATACCTGATTATGTAACTGGAGCCATGATTGGGACCGTATTTGCAATCACTTCGGGAAAGGGAATGGAGTTTGGTATGGGACTGGCGGTGCCTGTAGGACTTTTGATGGTACAGCTTGATGTCCTTGCAAGATTTTCCAATGTATTCTTTTCCAAGAGAGTCGAGGCAGCAATAGAAAGAATGGACTTTAAGGGGATTACAAGGAATACATGGCTGGGAGCTTTTTCGTGGGGGCTTTCCAGAGCGATTCCGGTTTTCCTGATGTTAATTTTCGGGCAGAACCTTGTAAATGCCATTACAGAGTATATGCCGGAATGGTTAATGAGTGGTCTGTCAGTTGCAGGAGGACTGCTTCCTGCAGTAGGCATTGCGATCCTGCTTAGATATCTTCCTGTTAAAAATTACATTGCTTATCTGCTTATTGGATTCATTGCTGCAGCGTACTTGAAAGTACCTATGGTTGGAGTGGCAATCATGGGAGTTGCATTAGCAATCATCGCATTTAAGCAGGAGGCGGCGAAAAACCAGAACGTTGTTGTAGTAAATCAGGGTGCAGTTCAGGAGGGATTGTTAGATGGAGAATATGAAGACTAATCAGGAAAAGATTACAAGCCAGGATATAAATAGTGTAAGCAAACGATGGATTCTGGCATCACAGATTACATGGAACTATGAAAAGATGATGGCAATCGGCTATCTATATTCCATACTCCCGGTTCTGCGTAAATTATATAAAGAAGATGAAGAATTAAAAGCAGCAATGAGAAATCACGTGCAGTTTTTTAACACGACTCCCCATATGGGAGGATTTATACTGGGCATTGATGTTGCAACAGAGGCAGAAGGAAAAAACAGCAGCACAGATGGAGTGGAAACGGCAAATGGCATTAAAACAGGTCTGATGGGACCTTTCGCAGGCGTCGGTGATACCATATTTGGAGTCCTGATACCAACGATTTGCGGTTCCATAGCCGCATATATGGGACAGCAGGGGAATGTGACAGGTGTCGTTATCTGGATATTGGTTAACATTGCAATCATGGCATTCCGTTATATCACAGTTGGTATTGGATACAGAGAGGGAACAAAATTAATTGTATCTGCAAAAGATAAACTGGAGGCATTGACAAGTGCGGCAACACTGCTTGGCATTACCGTGGTCGGTGCTTTGATTCCGACTGTAGTAAACGCGAATGTTACAGCAACGTTTATATCTGGTGATGTCACTTTGGCAGGACAGGACATTTTAGACCAGATCATGCCAAGCCTTGTTCCGGTTCTGATTGTAGCCGCGATCTATGTTTTACTTGGTAAGAAAAAGATGACCTCTACGAAGGCAATCTTGATTGTTATGGCAGCATCCATCCTATTTGCAGCAATTGGATTTTTGGGATAAACAGATAACATATCGTTTCCGGCAATGGGCAGAAATGTTCCGGTCAGGGAATGGTGGATAAATTAAATGATACAGTTAGGAGAGATATTATGGGATTAGAGTTTTTTAACAAATCAAAAAAGATTATGGAACAACTGGAGGCAGCAGAACAGGAGCACATTCATGAGGCGGCCATATTAGTTTCTGATTCTATCAGAAACGGAGGAATTCTGCAGGCATTTGGAAGCGGACATTCCTATGCAGGAGCAATTGAAGTATGCGGAAGAGCCGGAGGCTTGATTCCAAGCAAGCTTATCCGTGACAAGGCGGAAGGAATGTATGAGAGTGTGGAAGGAAATGCTCCGTTTTTAATGCGGCAGGTGAACATAGGGAAGAATGATATTTTCATTCTGATTTCTAACTCCGGCAGAAACCCATTTGCAATCGAAATGGCTGATTACATAAAGAAAAAAGGCAACAAGCTGATAGTAGTAACTGCACTGGAAGTATCAAAAAGCTCAACTTCCAGACATTCTTCCGGTAAGCTTTTATATGAGTTTGCAGATGTGGTTTTGGATAACCATTCCACATTTGGGGATGCTGCCCTGGAAGTTGAAGGGTTGGACTACAAAGTTTGCGGAACCTCTTCACTCAGCACATGCCTTCTTCTGCAGCAAATGATTTATGAAGCGATACAAGATATGATGGCGAAAGGATATGAGCCTCCGGTTTACAAAAGCGCTAATATTGACGGAGGAAGAGAATTTAATAATATTCTTGAACAGAAATATGCAGATAGAATCTGGCATATTTAATACGGTTCAAAACATATTAGTGCAAGAATAGGCAGGCGGTTTTCTGGTAAAATAATGATTCTGAGAGCATGAGGTTATTATGAAACATTCGGTATTAGAAGTGTGTGCAGATTGTGTGCAGTCTGCGGTAAATGCGGATAACGCAGGAGCAGACAGGATTGAGCTTTGCAGCAATCTGGTAATCGGCGGTGTGACTCCAGGAATGGCGCTGTTTAAGCTGGTAAAAAAATATACGGATATAAAAGTCCGCGTCCTTCTGCGTCCCAGATACGGTGATTATTGTTATAATGCTTATGAATTTGAACAAATAAAAGAAGAAGTGCAGATGTATCGTGAGTTGGAAGCTGACGGTGTGGTAATGGGAATCTTAAAGCCGGATGGCGGGCTGGACGGGGAAAGAATGTCCAAACTGATAACATTAGCCGGAGACATGGACACTGCACTGCACAGAGCATTTGATGCCTGCATAAACCCATTGGAAACGATGGAACTGGCAGTTTCTCTAGGTATGAAAACCATTTTGACTGGCGGTCAATGTGGAAGTGCATGGGATGGCAGAGAGATGTTAAAAGAGCTTTATGAGAAAAGTGCAGGAAGAATCGAGATCCTGGCAGCAGGAGGAATTAATGCTGAAGTGATGGATAAATTAATTCCGTTTACCGGAATCACCTCTTATCATATGTCCGGAAAAATAGAGGTGGACAGCATGATGACATATCGAAAAACAGGAAGCAGCATGGGGCTTCCTGAAAGAGATGAATATGCACTATGGCAGACATCAGAGGAAAAAGTAAAACAGGCTGTTCAAGTTTTAAAAAATGTTCAGAATAAATAAAGTATATAATAGAATTCCGGCAGGGGCTGTGTGCTGATTATTAAGTATACAGCTCTAGAAGAGAGGTGTTCAATCCCCTCTCTTTTTTAATACCCCAAAAGACACTGATGGGATTGCCAGCAGAACATTTGATGTCATTGTTGAGGGTAAAGTACGTTGCGAAAAGAAATTAACTATGGTATACTTTGTATATAATTAATGTATATGAAATGGGGTGAACGCTATAAATTTTGATACAGGTAATCTAATGGTACCACTTGAACCGAATGTAGAACTTGAAGATCTGATAAGACAATATGGTAAAGAATGTGTTTATCCAGCTAGGCATATTTTTTTAGAGCCAG
>DEYX01000086.1 GCA_002365025.1 Hungatella sp. UBA3147
CGGCTGTGTGATAATAAACGGAGGCTCAGATGAAGAAAATTCCTAACTTAATTACAATGACAAGAGTGTTAGGAACTGTGGTTTTGTTAACAATGGAACCATTTTCAAGACAATTTCTCATTGTATATTTTTTATGCGGCATCAGCGATGTTTTGGACGGAATGATTGCACGAAAGATGAATGCCGTAAGCAAAAGAGGTCAAATGCTGGATAGCATTGCTGATGCTTTCATGGTTATAGTTTTGCTGTCCATATTTGTTTCCAGCTTTCAATTGCCTTTATGGGGAATATATTGGATCGCTGCGATTGCTGTTGTCCGCCTGATATCGTTAGGTGTTGGTTTTATTCGTTATAGGCAACTTGCATTTTTACACACTTATGCGAATAAGCTGACAGGGTTTGCTTTGTTTATCTTTCCATTTCTATATATCGGATCAGGATTATATGCGTCGGCTATTTTAGTTTGTATGATTGCAAGCATTTCCGCGATAGAAGAATTAATTATTAATTCTGTTTCTATAAAGTTACGGCGAGATATTAAATCCATATTTTTACTTAGAAAATAAAATAGTCGATCGGATATTCCCAATCCGCTTCCCTATTTGCTCACAGCGTACACACCACCTATGCCCTTCCGGCATTGCAGTAGGGGACTTAGAGGTAAAAATATAGTCGTATCAAGTGGATTTTCTATCATGATTATCGCAAATATAAATTTGAGAGGTGGTATTGATATGGAAGAAAATTTATTAGTTAAGATTATAAAAGATCAGACAGTCCGTGCTATATGGGAAGTGAAAAATGTTATTGATTGTGTACCAGATGAGTTATGGAATAAAGAGTATTGTGAAATGCCTTGTTGGAAACATATTTATCATATGCTTCATTCACTTGATTTATGGTTTATCAATCCTAATGATAAAGAGTTTGCAGAGCCTGATATACACGAAAAGGACTTGAATAACTTAGATGTAATCCCCAGTAAATATCTTTTAAGAGAAGAAATTAATAATTATTTTGCTGATATTGATATAAAGGTAAAGACTTACCTTTCACAACTAACAGATAATCAACTTTTAGATACTCCGCCTGATTGCGTATACAATAAATTCACTTTGATTTTAGCGCAGTTCAGGCATTTACATAGCCATATGGGAATAATAATAGGCTTTATCATTGACGACACAGGCTTATGGCCAAGATTGTTGGGATTAGAGAATCCGTTTCCTATAGGGGAATATAGAAAATATTTTTAATTATAAAACTCAAAATAGGAGTATGGAGTTCAATTCATCTATAGAGTTTAGCGAAACTAGGAAGTTGATTGAGCTTATTATTGTTTTTTCGCATAAAGATTTTTGGCCGGCATTATGCCGGTTCTTTTTGTTCACACAATTATTTGCAAAGACCGATTCTTCACAGGATGGGCTGCAAGATGCATATATTGATTTTAGTAGAATAAAAAAAGGTAATTTAAAATGACTGAAGGAGTCGGTGGAAGTGAATCAATATAAAATTTGCGTATATGCAATCAGTAAAAATGAAGAACAATTTGTAGACCGCTGGATGGATGCAGTATCCGAAGCCGATGCTGTCATTGTGACGGATACGGGCTCAACCGATCATACGGTTGAAAGACTTCGGGAAAGAGGAGCCATTGTTTATGAAGAAACTATATCGCCATGGCGGTTTGACACAGCCCGCAATGTGGCACTAAGCCATGTCCCCGAGGATATGGACATCTGTGTTTCGAACGATTTAGATGAGGTCTTTGAGTCAGGATGGCGGCAAAAGCTGGAAGAGCTATGGAGACCGGAATACACCCGTGCTCGATACTTGTTTACTTTTGCCTTTAATCCTGATGGTACTCCCCAAAAACAGTATCCCATGGAAAAAATCCATATCAGGCATGGCTACCGTTGGGTACATCCGGTACATGAGGTTCTGGAATACAGTGGTACAGGGTTTGAGAAGATCTCATGGATCAACGGGTTGATCCTTAATCACTATCCGGATTTATCAAAGCCAAGAAGTCAATATCTTCCCCTATTGGAACTATCTGTTCAGGAAAACCCGCTTGATGACAGATCGATGTTCTGGCTTGGAAGAGAATACGTGTATCATAGAAATTTTGATAAGGGAATTGAAACGCTGAAGAAACACCTTTCTCTTGAAACAGCTCAATGGAGTGAGGAACGAAGTGCATCAATGCGCTTTATCGCTCAATGTTATGAAGAGAAGGGAAATATGAAAGAGGCCAGATCATGGCTCTTTCGGGCTTTGGCGGAATGCCCTGATGTCAGGGAACCATATCTTGCTCTGGTGAAATCAGCCTATAAGGAAAAAAACTGGCCGTTGACCTTTGCCATGGCAGAAAAGGGTTTAACCATCTCAAGAAATTCAGGAAGTTATCTGGTTGACCCGGAAAGCTGGGGAAATGCTTTGTATGATTACGCTTCCGTCAGTGCTTACAATATGGGGATGTATGAGAAGGCCAGGGACTATGCCCGAATGGCCTTGAGCATGAATTCTTCTAATAAAAGGCTGCAAAATAATCTGCTATTGATTGAAGACAGGATCAAAAAACAGGAAAAGGCGGAGGAATCATCATGAAGCTAAAAATCTGTGTTTATGCTATTTGCAAAAACGAGGTCCATTTTGTAGATAAGTGGATGGATTCTATGAGTGAAGCCGACCTGATTGTAGTCACAGATACCGGTTCTGATGATGGGACTGTTGAAAAGTTGAAAGAACGGGGTGCGGTTGTATATGTGGACATAGTTAAGCCGTGGAGGTTCGATGTGGCACGGAATATTTCCCTTGATCATGTCCCGGAGGATATTGATATCTGTGTCTGCACAGACCTTGATGAATTATTTGAGCCAGGCTGGCGTAACAAGCTGGAGGAAGCATGGCTTAACCATAGACCGGCTGATTCCATGCCTACCGCAAAAATGGGAAGATACCCTTATAACTGGAGCCTTAAGGAAGATGGGACTCCAGACATTCAATTTTATTATTTTAAAGTGCATAGCCGGCAGGGGTTCCGTTGGAAATGTCCTATCCATGAATATATTCAATATACGGGAAATTTACCCGTTGAAACCATATATATCGAAGGAATGATTCTCAGCCATTACCCGGACCCTGAAAAATCCCGGGGTTCCTATCTTCCCCTTTTGGAGCTTGCTGTGAAGGAAGCTCCGGAGGATGAGAGGATGCGGTATTATCTTGGAAGAGAATATATGTATAAAAGCCAGTGGCAAAAATGCATGGAAACACTTAAGGAATATCTGGCTTTGCCGGCTGCTGTATGGAGTGATGAGCGATGTGCCGCTATGCGCTGGATTGCAAAATCCTGCTATAAAATGGGAGACTTGAATGGAGCATATGCCTGGTACTATAAAGCCATTGCAGAAGTGCCGGATATGCGTGATTCCTATGTGGAGTTCTCTAAAATGTGCTATGAAATAAAAGATTGGGCCATGACTTACTTTTTAACAAAAGAAGCTTTAAAGATAAAGGAAAAATCGAGGACCTTTGTCAATATGGGATATTCCTGGGATTATACACTGGATGACTATTGTGCCATAGCTGCCTATTGGCTGGGCATGCCGAAGGAATCCCTGGAACATGCAAAGAGTGCTCTTGAGTATGCCCCCGATAATGAACGGCTAAAAAGCAATTTTAACATTATTGCAGCCGCACAAAAATCAAATCATCCTTAAAAATGGAACGTATTATTGATGACATTCTAATTTGTTTCTTTATTTTTAGAAAGGGTGTCATAATATGCAAAATGCCAGTGATGGCCATGAAATTAACCCGTCGGCGGCTATACAGGAGTGTTCAGGAAAAGTTTGCAGATGTAACAGAGGCTGCTGTTCTATGGGGGTCAACAGGCAGCCAATATTAGATGAATCGTATAGTCCGTTCATTAGATTGCATAGTATAACAGAGCTTCAATCTTTAATTTAATTATTTTATAAAGGTTATCTCGAAGTTTATTAATGCCTTATGTTATTAAAGAATACGCATAAACTTCGGGATAACTTGTTTATTGCAGATCCTCCAGCACCTCTTTCACATGCCTATGCCGGGGTGTGCGCCTCAAGGAGGTTTCACGCCAGGCAAGATATGTGTGTGAACTTATGGAATCAGTGGAAGTCACATCCTGTGAACAGACAATTGCCATTAATCAAAGATCTTACAGCATTGCATAGATATCTGGGGTAGTTCAGAGCAATACAGCCACTGCAGATCAAAGCTCTGCTTCCAATGAAAAGCTTTCCGCACAGGCCAATTTTCTGCTTAAAGAAGTAAAAAAATAAGATTACTAATTGTAAATAAGTTTCATTCAACAAACATTTGTTCATTTTCTAGGTTAAAAACAGGATTTTATGTTCTTTTTGACGATTTATCCAAGAAGATATTGAATTAAAAATCTCCATATGATACGATGAAGCTGGTCAGTTATTTCTAAATTAATTATATAAGGAGGTTTTTTATAAATGGATATCCGTTATTCAGCAAATCAGAAGGATTTCAAACGTTACACAACAGAAGAAACCAGAAATGAGTTTTTAATTGAAAATTTATACGTTGCCAATGAGGTAGTTGCAGTATATTCTCACGTAGACCGTATGGTTACCTTAGGCTGCATGCCAACAACAGAGACAGTTTCCATTGATAAGGGCATTGATATATGGAAAAATTTTGGTACAAGCTATTTCCTTGAGAGACGTGAGGTTGGTATCTTCAACATTGGCGGCGCAGGAAAGATCGTTGCAGATGGGGAAGAATTCAAGATGGGATATAAGGACTGCTTGTATATCACCAAGGGAACAAAGGAAGTGACTTTCTCCAGCGAAGATGGATCCAATCCGGCTAAATTCTACATGGTGAGCGCTCCTGCTCATAAAGCATGTAAGACCACATTCATTCCTATTGAAAAGGCAGCTAAGAAGCCTCTGGGCGCTATGGAAACCTCCAACAAGCGTGTGATCAACCAGTTCATCCATCCGGACGTACTGGAGACCTGCCAGCTGTCTATGGGTATGACTGTTCTGGATCCGGGCAGCGTATGGAACACCATGCCATCCCATACCCATGAGAGACGTATGGAGATTTACATGTATTTTGAGATTCCGGAGAACAATGTAGTATTCCATATGATGGGTGAAGGCAATGAGACTAGACACATTGTTATGCAGAATGAGCAGGCAGTAATCAGCCCATCCTGGAGCATCCATTCCGGTGCAGGTACCAGCAACTATACCTTTATCTGGGCAATGGGCGGAGAGAACCAGGCATTCGATGATATGGACACCATTCCTACAACTGAGTTAAGATAATTTATTTTTATAATAAGGCAGATGCGCTATTTCCAGTGCATCTGCCTTTTGTTTTACCAGAATCGGAATATCGTTTCTAGGACAGGGGAATAATCTGGTGATCAGCTATTTCTTTCTAAATCGTGTGAAATCTCTGTGAAAATGTAGAAATACGCCTTTCCATTTGATACAATAACACTGATAAATACTTTGTGATTTAAAGGATCTGATTTCAGGAGGTTATATATGGAACAGTTAAAGATATTGGTAGTGGATGATGAAGCCAGAATGAGAAAGCTGGTAAAGGATTTTTTGAGTGTAAAAGGTTTTTCAGTGGTTGAGGCATCCAACGGCGAAGAAGCTGTAGATATCTTTTTTGAGCAAAAAGATATTGTTCTGATTATTTTGGATGTAATGATGCCTAAAATGGATGGCTGGGAGACCTGCAAAACAATCCGTAAATACTCCCAGGTTCCCATTATCATGCTGACTGCAAGAAGCGAAGAGCGTGACGAGCTACAGGGCTTTGATCTGGGAGTAGATGAATATATTTCAAAACCTTTCAGCCCAAAGATTTTAGTGGCCCGCGTGGATGCCATATTAAGACGCAGTAATGCTGTTCCCGCAGATGCAGTGGAAATAGGGGGAATCTGCATTGACAAAGCGGCCCACCAGGTTACCATTGACGGTAAAGACATTGAGCTAAGTTATAAGGAATTTGAGCTATTGGCTTATTTTCTGGAAAATCAGGGAATTGCCTTATCCAGGGAGAAGATACTGAACAATGTCTGGAATTATGATTACTTTGGAGATGCCCGGACCATAGATACACATGTGAAAAAGTTGAGAAACAAGATTGGAGATAAGGGAGACTATATAAAGACCATATGGGGAATGGGATATAAATTCGAAGTATAAGGAAAGGATACCATTTGAGGTGATTAAATGAAGCATTCCATCAGGGCGCGTTTTGCTATAATATTTGTATGTCTGATGGCCTTGGTCCTAATTTCTACATGGTTTGTAAACAACTGGTTTCTGGAGAGTTTTTACACCAACGATAAGGTGCACACTCTGGAGAAAGCCTATATGCAGATCGATAGGTTAGTAGCACAGGCGAACGAGAGCGGGAAGGGGATTATTGATTATTACAAGGAATCCTATGACCCGGATTTTAAAAATGAAGGTCCGGCTCAGAAGATGTTCCGAACCATGGGAGAAAAATACAATCTGATGTTGGTGTTGATCGACAGCACCACAGACGAGGCCCTTATGTCCACAAACGGGGATCAGCTGTTTTTAAAAAACAGGGTAGAGGCATATATATTCGGAAAGAACGTGCCGGAAGCCAGTGTTTTAGAAAGACACGATAATTATATTGTTCAGAAGACGTATGACAGGCGTTCTGATTCTCATTATCTGGAAAGCTGGGGGTATTTTTCTGACAATAAAACTATTTTCCTCATGTCTGTCCCTCTTGCCAGTATAACGGAAAGTGTGGCTCTGGCAAACCGATTCCTTGCTTATGTAGGAGTGGTGGCACTGTTCATAGGAAGCATATTTATATATTTTACCACAAAAAGAATTACTTCTCCTATCCTGCAGCTCGCCAACTTGTCTGAAAAGATGTCGGCGTTGGACTTTGACGCCAAATACATCGGCTCAGAGGAAGACGAGGTCGGGGTACTGGGCAACAGTATGAACCAGCTGTCCAACACCTTAAAGGATACCATAGGACAGCTTAGGGCAGCTAACGAAAAGCTGCAGAAGGATATTGATGAAAAGATAAAAATTGATGAAATGCGTAAGGATTTTATCGCTAATGTTTCCCACGAATTAAAGACGCCCATTGCCCTAATTCAGGGATATGCGGAGGGCCTTACGGAAGGGATGGCGGAGGATCCGGACAGCAGAGATTATTACTGCGGAGTCATCATGGATGAGGCGGGTAAAATGAATACCATGGTCCGTCAATTACTTAATCTTACTGCTCTTGAATTCGGCAATGACAATATTCAGATGGAACGCTTTGATCTGACGGAGCTGGTCCGCGGAGTCATTAATTCGGCAGGAATTCTGATACAGCAGAAGGGAGCAGAAGTGAAGCTGGAGGATTGCGGTCCAATTTATGTATCTGCTGATGAATTTAAAATAGAAGAAGTTATTACAAACTACTTAAATAATGCGCTCAATCATTTGGATGGAGAGCGTAAGATCATATTTACGGCAGAGGAGAATGGAGAGGAAGCTCTTGTAACTGTATTTAATACTGGACAGAATATTCCGGATGAGGACTTACCACAAATTTGGACCAAGTTTTTTAAGGTGGACAAGGCGCACACAAGGGGATATGGGGGGAGTGGTATTGGTCTTTCTATTGTTAAGGCTATTATGGAATCTCATAATAAGTCATGTGGAGTTAGGAATGTGAAGGGCGGCGTGGAATTTTGGTTTACCGTGGATTGTTATAAGGAAAATCTGTAGTATGTTATCTTAGAGAAGAATATGCCGATATAATAAATAGATAATGAATCAGGAATTACGTAAGGCGTATTCCTTGAAAGGAGGATGAGAGGGATGGATATTGGCGCAATGAGCATGGAGATGAGCCTTGCTAGAGTAAAGCAGAGTGCAGGAATCAGTGTTGCGAAGAAAGCTATGGACTCTCAGGAAGTTGCTGCGGAGGGTTTGCTTAAAATGGTGGAGACTGCGCTGCCCCAACAGGTTCAGGGGGATGGAATTGGTCAAGTTGTGGATACGAGAGCCTGACAGCAAAAAGGTAAGCTATACACTGAGTTAAAACCAAGATAAGAGGCGTGGTTTAACTTTTTATGGTATAACTTGCCTTTTTCTGTTTTTTAAGTCATAAAAAATATTTTTGTTGAGCGAAGAATTTTTTATTTAAAACAAAGCAAAAGATATTGATTTAAGTGAAATTGATAGTTATTTGTTAATTTGTATAAAAATATAAAAATTAATGTACTTTTTTATTAGATTTAAATATTGTGTTAATTTATTGCATTGAGTATAATTAATATTAAAAATAAGGGGGATTTGTATGAAAAAGAAAACATTAAGGATGCTAAAAAAAATAATATCATTTAATTTAGCTATGCTGTTAAGTATACCATTATTGACTACAACAGCTTTTGCTGATGAGAGAATCACTACAGGTGGAATCAAGGATGGTTTACGTGTAAGCACGTCAAAAACTAATGATGTATTCTCGCAAGCGGCGCCAAAAGGTGAAGGAAAGTGGTATTGTGAAATTAAAGTCAACAGTGCCTCTGATTACTGGAAATTAGGTGTCAGTAATACTACTCAAAAAGGATACGAAAGCATTTATTACTATTTTAATGCGAATCAATGGCGTAGGCAGCCAACTCCCCCGGCAGTCTCTTGGGAGCATATAAATGGTTTTGCAGGATTTACGGTACAACAAGATGATATTATCGGTCTTGCAATAGATGGGATTAATAATAAACTTGATTTTTATAAAAATGGTACGTTACTCATGTCAAATTCATTTAAGAATTTTGATCTGAATTCCAATAATTTTAGTCCTTACGTTGCAACTGGAGATTCGGGAAGTGTTTACAGTGGTTCCTATGATGTTACTTTTGCACTTGATAGTTCAGACCTTAAGTATCCAGTACCGGAAGGATATGTTCCATATGGAAATGAAAATCAATCTCCAGATCCTACACCTAATTCAAAGATTAAGGTAGTAATGGAGCCGGAAGAAGAACTTCATTTAAGTGTTGACGATCATTTAGATGAAAACAATAACATGACCTGGACATCTTCCGACAATAATGTGGCTCAAGTTGACGCAAACGGCGTTGTGACAGCTATTAAGGCAGGTAATGCGGTCATTCATGTACAAAGCCGGGACGGAATCTATTCAGAAGATATGAATATTCTGGTTGTTGACAATGCTGACGACTACCGACTGGCAGTGGATTTAACTGTTGGTGAAACAAGCCGCCTAACTGTAGATGATTTAGCCAATACCTTTAACATAACATGGGAATCCAGTGATTCTTCTGTTTCAACTGTATCCAGCAAAGGTGTTGTAACTGCAAAGAGAAAAGGATTAACATTGGCAAAAGCAAAAGACAAAGATGGTAATGTGGTAGGGCAAGTTTACATAAGGGTAAGATAATAAATAATAAGAGGGACAAATATTATACTGACCTCAAAATATTATGGAGAACAGGCTGTCAAGAACTTTTGGCAGCCTGTTCTTTGCCATTCCGGTTAATCGAGATCCTGTGGGGTAATCCGTTCTTCAAAGTATATACATAGCTGCTCCAGTATCTGACCCCAGTTCCATGGTTTTCCTTCCCACTTTTTTGTGATGTCCATCATTGCCAGATACAACATCTTGAATATGTTATCATTATAATGATAAATAGAAAGTATTTTAAAATATTTAAAAAAAAGACTTATCTTTCATTCTCATTGGTACGATAAAGTACATGAAAGGAAGTTGTAAAAACATATATTTAAATTCATTAGAATGTTATGTTCACATACTTCCAAGAGATACATGTGTCAAAAATCTGGAATCGTTCCTGCGGCTGGTACCCCGCAAGATTCCGCAGTTATTATTTACTTGTTTTCCTGATAAGGGAAAATACATTCCACAGGGAAAAGGAATTCCCTGAAAACACATTCAAGGAGGAAATATCTATGAGAATTCAACACAACATTGCTGCTTTAAATGCACACAGACAGTTAGGAAACAATAACACCACCGTAAGCAAGAGCCTTGAGAAATTATCTTCTGGCTACAGAATCAACCGTGCAGGTGATGACGCTGCTGGTCTTGCTATTTCTGAGAAAATGAGAGCACAGATCACAAGCCTTGATACTGCTCAGAAGAATGCTAACGATGGTATTTCTTTGATCCAGACAGCAGAAGGTGCTTTGACAGAAGTTCATTCCATGTTAAATCGTATGGTTGAGTTATCTATGCAGTCTGCTAATGGAATCTATGACCAGGATGTTGACCGTAAGAACTTACAGGAAGAATATGATCAGTTAACAACTGAAATTGATCGTATCGCTAATACCACAACTTTCAATGGAACAAAACTTTTGAATGGTAATGGTTCAGCATCAACAACGATTACACTTCAGATTGGTGATACAGCAAGCACCAACAATATGTTAGGTGTAAAGATCAGCAGCATTGCAACTTCTGCAACAGGAATGTCAGGAATTGGTACTGCTAAGATCGATGGTGCTGATACTACCAAGGCTGCAGCTACTGTATCTAAAGTTAAGGATGCTATCAACTATGTTTCCAGTATTCGTGGTAAGCTGGGTGCATACCAGAACCGTCTGGAGCACACAGTTAACAACTTAGGCGCAACCGCTGAGAACATGACTGCTGCAGAAAGCCGCATTCGTGACGTGGATATGGCAAAAGAGATGATGTCCTATACCAAGAACAACATTCTTGTTCAGGCTTCTCAGGCTATGCTGGCTCAGGCAAATCAGCTTCCACAGGGCGTATTACAGTTACTTCAGTAATTGCCGCATTTTAAGCTTACAATCCCCCGGAAAGATGATTTTTCGGGGGATTATTTTATCGAATTAGGAGGAGTTCTTATGAAACCGGTCATTCGTCTGTCCCAGTGCATGATTGTGAAGGATGAGGAAAAAAATATCAGGCAGGCTCTGAATTGGGGAAAAGGGATTGTCTGCGAGCAGATTGTGGTAGACACGGGGTCTACCGATAAGACAGTAGAAATAGCGGAAGCTATGGGAGCAAAGGTCTTTCATTTTCCATGGGAGCATGATTTTTCTGCCGCTAAAAACTTTGCTATTGAGCAGGCGAAAGGAAATTGGATTGCGTTTCTTGATGCAGATGAATATTTTTCAGATGAAGATGCGAGAAAGATATTACCAATGTTAAAAAGAGTGGAAAAGAATTCTACGCATCCGGCCCGCCCTCATGTGATACGGACTTTGCTGGTGAATTTGGATGACTCCGGAAATCGTATAAATACTGGGGTGCAGTATCGGATTTTCAGGAATATTCCAAAGCTTCGTTATCGAAGCAGGATTCATGAATATCTGGATTTAACCGATGGAAGTCAGCTTTTTTCCTGGGATGCCATGGAGACCCTTGCTGTTTTCCATACCGGTTACGCAAGGGCAGTATGCATAGAAAAAAAGAAAGAAGAGCGCAATATCTTCATGATACGAAAAGAACTTGAAAAAGATCCGGGAAATTCCATGATGTGGTCTTATCTTGGAGATTCTCTTCTAGCAGATGAAAAGCTGGAGGAGGCAGAGGAAGCTTTTTTTCGTGCAACTGAGAACCCGGATGCTGTTATGGAGATAGACAGAAAGAATCTCAGCTTTGCCTTTTGGCTTAAGACAAAGTATATTAGAAATTCTGGCAGTGAAGAAGAATTTATGGAGGTTTACCAAAAAGCGAAAAACTGTGGATGTGATACTCCGGATGTAGACTATTGGGCAGGACAATGGTTCTGCAGACAAGGGGCTGAGGAAAGGGCAAGGCTGTACTTTGAACAGGCCCTTCAGCTACTGGATGAGTATAAGGGTAACGACCCTCTTGACATGTCTGGAAGACTTACCTTTGTATACCAGTGGCTCTTTTTCTTCTATGCAAAGTATAATCGTTCTTCTGAGATGATCCGGTACGGAGTGTTTACTTTAAGGGCAGAACCTTACGAGTTTTCCGTCTTAAAGGAGATACTGTTTCTACTAAAGAGAGAGCCAGGAGAGGAAACGACTGCCTCCGCCACTTTTGGCTTTTTGTCAAAGTTATATGACCTTTCAATCTTCAAAAATAAGATTTTTCTGATAAAGGTATCAGAACAGGCGGCCTTTCCTGCATTGGAAAAAAAGCTTTCTCTTTTGCTGTCAGAGCAGGAACGAGCGTTTGTTGATAAATCTGGAGATATTTTTCGATGAGGTACACTTTCAATCCATGTAAATCTTTTGACCGCAAAATCTCTAACCAAGAGAACTATGCCAAATTACATAAATGAATCTATAGATATATAAGATAAGCAAAGCAGTCGATTACTGAACACAGACTATTGATTTTAGGTCTTCCCTGTGTAAAATTCAGGAATATCTTGAAATAGCATTGAAATAAAGAGATGCAGATGCCAAAGTGCAATTAATCGATTTAAGAGATAGTTTACTGGATAATCTCGTATGAAACAATGAAAAAGTAAAATACAATTAAAGGAAAAGACATGTTGGAGATCGGCGTACAGTCTAGAGGAATCATCAGAGAAAGTGCATTAGAAGCAGGGTATAAGAGAATTAAGCAGGCTGGAATCACTTGCGTGGATTACAATATTGTGAGCCCTGAAGACAGCAAAGAGAAACTGGAAGTTACCTATTTTAAAAAACATCAGGAATGCGCAGCAAGGTATGGGTTACGGTTTTCTCAAGTGCATGCGCCTATATTTAAGTACGAATCAAACGGACCGGATAAAATGGATTATATTCTGGAGGAAATGAAGAAAAGTATTGCCATATGCAGGCTTCTTGGAAGTCCATATATGGTAGTGCATCCGCTAGAACTTGCATTTGAGCTGGGAAGGGCAGAAGAGAAAAAAATTAACCTGGAATATTTTGGATCATTGGCAGTAGAAGCCAGACAGCATGATGTTATGATATGCATTGAAAATATGCCTTACCGAAGAGCCGGAAGGGTATGGGAAGGTGCTTGTTCCGAAGCTTATAAGACGGTAGAATATATTGATATCTTGAATAAGGAAGCAGGAGA